>JABJPX010000009.1 GCA_018663625.1 Polaribacter sp.
AGCATTCAATTTATCAATTCTTTGGGATAAAAAAAACGAGTCTTTCAACTCGCTTTTTATATTAAGCATTCATAAGATCTTCAATTTCCTCTGCTTCAATAGGAATATTTCCCATTAAATTGAAAGGGGCTCCGTTTTCTTGGACCACCACATCATCCTCCAACCGAATTCCAAAACCTTCTTTAGGAATGTAGATTCCAGGCTCTACTGTAAAGACCATATTGGCTTCCATTGGTTTGTGAAGCAATCCGTAATCATGGGTGTCCAATCCAATATGATGGCTGGTACCGTGCATGAAATACTTTTTGTATGCAGGCCAATTTTTATCTTCATTCTGAACATCTGCTTTGTCTAGCAAACCTAATTTCAATAATTCTGCCGTCATAATTCCGCCAACTTCAACATGGTAATCTTTCCAAATCGTTCCTGGTGTTAAGAGCTTTGTTGCCTCTTTTTTTACATGGTTTACTGCGTTGTATACTGCTTTTTGTCTTTCAGAAAATTTTCCAGAAACCGGAACCGTTCTTGATAAATCACTTTTATAATTGGCATATTCTGCCGCAATATCAAACAAGATTAAATCGCCCGCTTTACATTGTTGATTGTTTTCGATATAGTGCAATACATTGGCATTGTTGCCACTCGCAATTATTGGAGTATAGGCAAATCCTTTAGAGCGATTTTTTATGAATTCATGAATCAATTCTGCTTCAATTTCATATTCCCAAACACCGGGTTGTATGAAATTTAAAATTCTTCTAAAACCTTTTTCGGTAATGTCACAAGCTTGTTGCATTAAATCCAATTCAATCGGATCTTTAACGGCACGCAATCGCTGTAAAATAGGATTGCTTTTAGCAACACTGTGTGCAGGATATTTTGCCAACAACCATTTTGTAAAACGATCTTCCCGCGTTTCAGTTACTATATTGGCTCTGTAATGTTCGTTGGTATTAATGTAAAAAGTATCACAGTAAGTAGTCATTTCAAACAATACTTTCTCTAAATCTTGAAGCCAAAACACCGTTTGAACCCCAGAGGTATTAAACGCTGCCTCTTTGGTTAATTTTTCACCTTCCCAAACGGCAATGTGTTCATTGGTTTCCGTCAGAAAAAGGACTTCTCGTAAGTTTTCATTGGGGCAATCTGGAAAGAGCATTAATACACTTTCTTCTTGGTCTACGCCACTCAAATAAAAGAGGTCTCGATGTTGTTCAAAGGGCATGGTACTATCTGCACTGATCGGATAAATATCATTCGAATTAAAAATAGCCAAGCTATTTTTTTGCATTAGCGAAGCAAAATTTTTACGATTTTTTATAAAAAGTGCTGAATTTATGGGTTGGTATTTCATGGGAAACCTATTTAGGTTTCAAAGGTAGCAATAATAAACAGCAACTTAAAACGATTTAAATTTCGTTCTAAATTCATTGGGTAAAGATTCTTAAAAAGGATGGTTGTTGTTGCGTCTAGATGTGCTGTTTGCGGAATGCAATTTTTTTGGATCAAAAAAAACCACATAACAACACCGATTTATTTTCGATGTTTTTATGTGGTCTTTAATCTTTAATAAAGAAACCCTGTTTTTTAAGTACGTTTTCTCTTTGGAGCGCCTGTTCTTCCACGTCCCGAAGTTGGCGTGTTTTTGTTTCCTTTGAAATGCGGTTTGTTTTTAGGTCGATTCCCTCCAGCACCCGATTTTTTCTTTCCAAAAGAACCTTTGCTTTGGGTAGCTGCTCTTTTTGGAGGTGCTGTATCCGTTGGTTCGAAACCTTCTACGATTGTAGAATTCAATTTCTCTTTTAATAATTTTTCAATCTCGTTTTGGTATTCTACTTCTTCACTACAAACCAAAGAGATTGCCTCTCCAGCAGCACCGGCTCTTCCTGTTCTTCCAATTCGATGTACATAATCTTCAGGAACGTTTGGCAATTCAAAATTAATAACGTGTGGCAATAATGGAATGTCTAAACCACGTGCAGCAATATCGGTAGCTACTAAAATCTTAATGGTATTGTCTTTGAAATTTCGAAGCGCTTTTGTTCTGGCTCCTTGACTTTTATTTCCGTGAATTGCAGCAGCAGAAATGCCTGCTTTTATTAGCTTTTCAGTCAATTTGTTTGCACCGTGTTTGGTTCTTGTGAAAACCAACACCTGCGTCCAATTGTTGTCTTTAATTAATTTAATGGTAAACTCGGTTTTCTTTTTTTTATCAACTTTATAAACCTTGTGGGTTACTTTTTTTGCTGTTGAATTTTGAGGCGCCGTTTCTACGGAAACAGGATTTCTTAAAATCCCGGAAGCTAGTTTTTTAATATCGTTTGAAAAAGTAGCAGAAAACATTAAGTTTTGACGCTTTTCAGGCATAAAACTAATGATTTTGTTGATGTCTCTCACAAAACCCATGTCCAACATTCTGTCTGCTTCATCTAAAATTAAGACCTCTACACGTTTAAAAGAGAGTGCTTTTCGATCATGTAAATCCAACAATCTTCCTGGAGTTGCTACCAAAATATCAACCCCATTTTTCAAGGTTGCTATTTGTGGTTTTGCGTTGACACCACCAAAAATAACCGTCGATTTTATGTTTACATATTTACTGTATTCTCTTATATTGTCATGAACCTGTGCCGCCAATTCTCTTGTTGGTGTTAAAACCAACGCACGTAAGGGTCTGTATTTTGGGTGTTTAGTTTCTGATAAATATTGTAAAACAGGCAAGGTAAATCCTGCTGTTTTTCCAGTTCCTGTTTGCGCAGAAGCTAAAATATCTTTTCCTTCTAAAATATGTGGAATTGCTTTTTCTTGTATGGGAGACGGTTTGGTATATCCTTTCTCTTCAACGGCTTTCACCAAAGCTGAAGATAAGCCTAAATCTGAAAATGTCATAGAAATTATTTAAGAAACACACCTTATGTAGTGGTTTCTGGGGACAAAGATACATTCTTTTAAGTTGAGGGTTTGCAAAGTTTTGGATGGGTTTTTAGCTGAATTCTTTTGCCATTGAATTTACAAGTAGTAATTTCATAACTTCAAACTAAATCTCAACTCATATGAAAGCTGTTTTTCAAGTTATTTTATTTCTTTTTTCAGTAAGTTTTTTCGCACAACAAGCCACAGATGCTGCGCTTATTCAAGAAGCTTTGCTTCAAAAAACAACACAGGCAAACAATTCGTTGGTTAAAAATGTAAATTTCGTCAGTATGGGGCCAACAGTCATGAGTGGACGTGTGGCAGATGTTGCTGTAAATCCAGAGAATAGCACAGAGTTTTATGTAGGATATGCTTCAGGGGGGTTGTGGTATACCAATAATAATGGAACAACTTTTACGCCAGTGCTTGACAATGCTCCCACGCAAAATGTAGGAGACATTGCTGTCGACTGGAATTCTGGAACGCTATGGGTAGGAACTGGAGAGAAAAATTCTTCCCGATCGAGTTATGCTGGAATCGGAATTTTAAAATCTACCGACCAAGGAAAAACGTGGAGCAATGTTGGTTTGCCAGATGCACATCATATCAGTAGAATTTTAATCAACCCAAAGAATGCCGATGAAGTTGTAGTAGGGGTTATTGGCCATTTATATTCTTCCAATGAAGAAAGAGGAGTGTTTAAAACAACAGATGGAGGAGCAACTTGGACAAAGTCATTGTTCATAAATAATGAAACAGGTATTATAGACGTTGCGGCAGCGCCAGAGAACTTTAATGTGATGTATGCTGCCTCATGGGAAAGAGCGCGTACAGCATGGAATTTTGACGGTGACGGTAGTAATTCTGCCATTTATAAAAGTATGGATGCTGGAAGCTCATGGACAAAGATTGCAGATAAAAGTGGTTTTCCAACAGGAAATGGTGTGGGTAGAATAGGTTTGGCCGTTTTTAATGAAAATACTGTATATGCTTTGCACGACAGTCAATTTAGAAGACCAAAAAATAAAGATAAAAAACCCTCAGACGATTTAACAAAAGAAGATTTTAAAAGCATGTCTTCAAGTGATTTTTTACAATTAACCGATAAAAAGCTGAATACCTATCTAAAAAATAACGGCTTTCAAGAAAAATACCGCGCCGAAAACGTAAAACAAATGGTGCGTGTTGGAACTGTAAAACCGATAGATTTGGCAAGTTATTTAGAAGATGCCAATTTGATGTTGTTTGATACACAAGTAATTGGTGCAGAGGTTTTTAAAACAACCAATGGCGGGAAGTCTTGGAAGAAAACACATGAAAACTTCTTGGATGGTGTGTATAGTTCTTATGGGTATTATTTTGGAGAGATACGAGTAGATCTACAAGATGAAAACGGTATTTATGTAATGGGAGTTCCTATTATAAAATCGAAAGACGGGGGAAAAACATTTACATCAATTAGCAAAGAAAACGTGCATTCAGATCATCAAGCACTGTGGGTAAATCCAAACAAATCAGGGCATCTTTTAAATGGAAATGATGGAGGATTGAATCTTTCTTACGACGATGGTAAAAATTGGACAAAACTAAATGATCCTGCTGTAGGCCAATTTTATTCGGTGTATGCAGACAATCAGAAAAACTATCATGTTTATGGAGGCTTGCAAGACAACGGAGTTTGGGTTGCTCCAAACAATGCGAAAATGAATAAAGGATGGAAACAAACCGGTAAAAACCCCTATGAATCTATTATGGGTGGAGATGGAATGCAAGTGCAAGTAGACGATCGAAATCCAGACATTGTATATACAGGATATCAATTTGGAAACTATTATCGCATTAACAGAGCAACGGGAAAGAGAACTTATATTCAACCAAAACATACCTTAGGGGAAACGCCTTACCGATTTAATTGGCAAACCCCCATTCATTTATCAAAACACAATCAAGATATTTTATATCTAGGAGGCAATAAATTGCATCGTTCTCTAAACAAAGGAACTACTTGGGAAACCATTTCGGCCGATTTAACTACGGGAGGCAAGAAAGGAAATGTCGCTTACGGAACGCTGACGTCAATTTCTGAAAGTCCATTTCAATTTGGAGTCATTTATGTGGGTTCCGATGATGGATACATTCATGTTACCAAAAATGGCGGAGGAAGCTGGACACGAATCTCAAATGATTTACCTCAAAATTTATGGGTATCAAGAGTCATCGCGTCAAAACATAAAAAAGAACGCGTATATGCTACTTTAAATGGATATCGATTTGACGATTTCAATTCCTATGTATACGTTTCTGATGATTATGGGCAAACATGGAAAAGCATCCATAAAAACCTTCCTATTTCAGCTGTAAATGTGGTGAAGGAAGACCCAGAAAACGAACATCTTTTGTATGTAGGAACTGATAACGGGGTATATGTTTCCCTAAATTCTGGTACGTCTTGGGAAGTGTTTCGTAAAAATATACCCAATGTTGCAGTGCATGATTTGGTGATTCAACCCACAGCAAAACACTTAATAATTGGAACACATGGACGTAGTTTGTACAAAGCAGACATTGCTCCTCTGCAAAAAATGACGGAAGATGTATTGGTGAAAAAGGCACATATTTTTGCGGTGAAAGACATTCGAAAAAATAGTTCTTGGGGGCGTTCTTGGAGTCCTTGGAGAAAAGCGAATACACCTGAATTGAAGATTCCTTTTTATTCAAATTCAACCCAAAAAATGAATATTGCAGTTTTTAAAGATGCAGTTAAAGTAAATACGATGAAAGTTTTAGCAGACAAAGGGTACAATGAAGTGATTTTTGATGTGTCTTTTTCTAAAAAAGGGAAAAGAACTTTTGAGAAGAAAAACCCTAAAGGAGATGCTTTAAAAGCGGCTAAAAACGGTATTTTCTACCTACCAAAAGGAAAATATGTTGTAAAAATTGGTGATGAAGCGCGTGCATTTGAGGTGAAATAATTCATGCTGCTGCTTGGCTTCAAATTAAAATTGATTAGAATTATTTAAAATAAATCTAAATACGAGCGAAAACGTTGTAATTTCTTTGCTTTGCGAGTTGTTTCAGTGTATTTTTGCGCCTTAAATTTATAACTATTTATACAATGAGTGGATTTTTTAAATCTTCAATTGGAAGAAAAGTAGCAATGGCGCTTTCTGCGTTCTTCTTAATGTTCTTCTTACTTCAGCATTTAGCAATTAATATTCTATCGGTTTTTAGCCCAGAAACTTTTAACGAGGTTTCTCATTTTATGGGGACAAATCCAGTAGTTCAGTTTGCATTGCAACCTGTTTTAATTTTTGCAGTTGTTTTTCACTTTGTAATGGGTTTCATTCTAGAGCTAAAAAACAGCAAAGCAAACGGCGTTTCGTATGCTAAGAATAATGGCGCTGCAAATTCTACTTGGTTTAGTAGAAATATGATTTATAGCGGAATTACAATTTTGGCGTTTATCGTTTTGCATTTTATTGATTTTTGGTTTCCAGAAATCAATACAAAATTTATTCAAGGCGATTGGTCTGGAATGCTAGAAGGTGTCGATGGATATAGGTATCATGAAGAATTGGTACACAAATTTGTGAATCCAATTAGAGTAGGCGCTTATGTTGTTGCATTTGTCTTTTTAGGATTGCATTTAGCACACGGTTTCACTTCTGCTTTTCAATCTATGGGAGGTACTGTAGGAAGAAAGAAAGCAGCACAAAATATTGGAAAAGCATATTCAATTATAATTCCAGCAGGATTTATTTTTATTGCATTGTATCATCACTTCAACCATTAATCGCATTATAGTATGGCTTTAGATTCAAAAGTACCACAAGGTCCATTGAAAGATAAATGGACAGATTATAAAAATCATATTAACTTGGTAAACCCTGCTAACAAACGTCATATTGATGTGATTGTTGTTGGTACAGGATTGGCAGGAGGTTCTGCTTCTGCAACCTTAGCAGAATTAGGCTACAATGTAAAATCATTTGCCTATCAAGATTCTCCACGTAGAGCGCATTCTATTGCGGCACAGGGAGGTATTAATGCTGCGAAAAACTACCAAGGAGATGGAGATTCTACCTACAGATTGTTTTATGACACTGTAAAAGGGGGCGATTATCGTTCTCGTGAAGCAAACGTTTACAGATTGGCAGAAGTTTCTGCAAATATTATCGATCAATGTGTGGCACAAGGAGTTCCTTTCGCACGTGATTATGGGGGTCTTTTAGATAACCGATCTTTTGGAGGAGTTTTAGTTTCTAGAACTTTTTACGCCAAAGGACAAACAGGACAACAATTATTATTAGGAGCTTATTCTGCAATGAACCGTCAAATTGCACGTGGTAAGATTGAAATGTTCAATCGCCATGAAATGTTAGATGTAGTTGTTGTTGACGGAAAAGCAAGAGGAATTATAGCACGTAACTTAGTAACTGGAGAAATTGAACGTCATTCTGCACATGCAGTGGTGATTGCTTCTGGAGGGTATGGAAATGTTTATTTCTTATCCACCAATGCTATGGGTTCTAACGTAACTGCAGGTTGGAAAGTGCATAAAAAAGGAGCGTATTTTGCAAATCCTTGTTATACACAGATTCACCCAACATGTATTCCACGTTCAGGAGATTATCAATCTAAATTAACGTTGATGTCTGAATCGTTAAGGAATGATGGACGTATTTGGGTTCCTAAGAATTTAGAAGATGTTACAGCCATTCGTGAAGGAAAATTAAAACCGACACAATTAACAGAAGACCAAAGAGATTATTATTTAGAAAGACGTTATCCTGCTTTTGGAAACTTGGTGCCGCGTGATGTAGCTTCTAGAGCCGCAAAAGAGCGTTGTGATGCAGGTTACGGTGTAAATGCAACAGGAGAAGCAGTTTATTTAGATTTTGCAGCATCTTTTGAACGTTATGGTTCAGAACAAGCGAAGATTCAAAATATCTCAAATCCATCTGCAGCAAAAATTAAAGAATTAGGACAAGAAATTGTACGTGCGAAATATGGAAACTTATTTCAGATGTATGAAAAAATTGTCGACGAGAATCCATATGAAACCCCAATGATGATTTATCCAGCGGTACACTATACCATGGGTGGAGTTTGGGTTGATTATAATTTGATGACGACCATTCCTGGATGTTATGCAATTGGAGAAGCAAATTTCTCTGATCACGGAGCAAACAGATTGGGTGCTTCTGCACTAATGCAAGGGTTGGCCGATGGTTATTTTGTATTGCCATATACAATTGGAGATTATTTATCAGACGACATTCGTACTGGAAAAATAGCAACAGACACTCCGGAATTTGATGCAGCAGAAAAAGAAGTTACTGAAAGAATTGAATTCTTTGTGAATAATAAAGGAACGCATTCTGTAGATTATTACCACAAGAAATTAGGAAAAATCATGTGGGATAAATGTGGGATGTCTAGAAACAAAGCAGGCTTAGAAGAAGCTGTTGAAGAAATTTCTGCTTTAAGAAAAGACTTCTGGAAAAATGTTATTGTTCCTGGAACAGCAACAGAATATAATGAACAATTAGCGAAAGCGGGTAGAGTAGCAGATTTCTTAGAATTAGGAGAATTGTTTGCAAAAGACGCTTTAGTGAGAGAAGAATCTGCAGGAGGACATTTTAGAGAAGAACACCAAACTGAAGACGGAGAAGCAAAGCGAATGAAAGAATTTCAATTTGTGTCTGCTTGGGAATATAAAGGAGAACCAAAAGATGCTGTTTTACATAAAGAAGCACTGGTGTACGAGAATATAGAAGTTAAAGAAAGAAGTTATAAATAATAGTTGCTTTTAGCATTTAGCCATTAGTTCCAAACGAACAGCTAAAATCTAACAGCCATAAGCATAAAAATTATGAATCTAACACTTAAGATTTGGCGTCAATCAGATGCAAACGACAAAGGTAAAATGGTCGATTATAAAGTGACTGAAATTTCAGAGCACATGTCTTTTTTAGAAATGATGGATGTGTTGAACGAACAGTTGGTAAATGCAGGGGAAGAGCCTGTTGCTTTTGATCATGATTGTAGAGAAGGAATTTGTGGAATGTGTTCGATGTTTATCAACGGAGAGGCACATGGACCAGACAGAGGCGTAACAACATGTCAATTGCACATGCGTATGTTTAAAGATAGAGATACCATTACCATAGAGCCTTTTAGAGCTGCTTCTTTTCCAGTTATTAAAGATTTAGTAGTTGATCGTTCAGCATTTGATAGAATTCAGCATTCAGGAGGTTACATTTCTGTAAATACTTCAGGAAATACGCAAGATGCAAACTCAATTCCAATCGCTAAACACGCAGCAGATGAAGCAATGGATGCAGCAACTTGTATTGGTTGTGGTGCTTGTGTGGCTACGTGTAAAAACTCTTCTGCCATGTTATTTGTAGGGGCAAAAGTATCGCAATACGCGTTGTTACCACAAGGACAAGTCGAAGCGGCAGATCGTGTGAAAAACATGGTAGCGCAAATGGATTTAGAAGGTTTTGGAAACTGTACCAATACCGGTGCATGTGAGGTAGAGTGCCCCAAAGGAATTTCTTTAGACAACATTGCAAGAATGAACAGAGAGTTAATGAAAGCATCGATTTAATTTTACAATTAAATCTTTTAACTTTTGTTGGAACAATAAAAAAAGCCAAAAACGAGTATCGTTTTTGGCTTTTTTTATTTTTATAAATATTAGATACTCTAAATCAATGATTTATTATTTTCAATAATCCTCCACATGGGCTAATTATGGTCTATTTTTTGTTAAAAAAGGATTAGTTTTGCTTTGAATTATTAAAAAAAATTCATTGACAGACAAGATATATTTACAAATTTATAACATAAGAGAAATGTATGGGAGATGCTAAAAATTTTCCTGGATTTCTTTCTGATTTAATGGTGAAATGGCTTGATTTTTTTGAGCGAGAAACTGTTGATAAAATCACCTATTTAGGTCTTTTTACATGGAAAGATACCGTTAGTAAAAAAAACGCCAAAAAGACTAAAAAGAAAGTAGTATTAGATGCTAATAATAAAATTTTTATTCGAACACTCCCTTCTGAGTATAGCATTTATTTCAACGAAATAAGTGAATCTTGTCTTCAGGTATTGATTATTCAGGATCTTGAAATAGGTTTCAAACGCACGGCTTTTGAATATTACTACAGTGACGAAACCTTTAGTAAAGAGCGAAAAGAATTGATGTAAAGCGTCCGCGATGAAACCTCTTTACTTCTCAAAAGAATACGATCGTAATGAATCATTATTCGAAAGAACCAAGAGTCTTTTTTCATTTTTCATTTCGACCACTTTTATCGATTTCATTTGTTCACTAAAAGGCGTGATTCCGAAATCGGATACAAATTGATATTCAGAAATAGAGTTCAATAAAACTCCTTTTAAGGAAGTGTATCCCCCATGATAGGTATTTACACTTAGTGAATTTCCAGAAATAATAAGCGCATCTTCATTCTTAAAGTGCAGCTTATTGAAGTTTGTAATTGGAGCTACCTGCAATTCTTTAGGAAACTGTTTAAAGACGGTAAAAGCGCCCTTATTATTTTCTAGATATCCAGATGCGAGGGTGTTCACTGTAAATTTTTTGGCTTTGTTTATAGCATCTTGCGTTAACACTTCCACGACTGTTTTTAACGCGTAGTTTTTGTGGGTTACAAATTGGGTGCTAATACGATTCATTTGTGCCGCCAATTCATTTTTTGAATTTATAGGATACTCTTTTCCTTTTTTAGAATAGGTGAGAACGGTTTCTTGTTTATTATTGGCATCAAAATCACCATAATACAATCGTAGTGGATTATCTACGGAGGCGTTAAACTTGGTATTCAACCCCCAATTCCCTATCAAAATATCTTTGTCACCGTCCTTGTCAATATCAAAAGCAGTGATCGATT
This sequence comes from Polaribacter sp., assembly GCA_018663625.1. Classification (GTDB taxonomy): domain Bacteria; phylum Bacteroidota; class Bacteroidia; order Flavobacteriales; family Flavobacteriaceae; genus Polaribacter. The sequence goes on from JABJPX010000009.1 coordinate 10,839, forward strand.
GCCACAAACCTGCTAAGTTTTTAGGAATTTCTAACAAGGATAATTTTCCACTTTTATTGATAAAAACTTGAGGATTTCCCCATTCTGTTGCAACTAATAAATCTTTTTGACCATCATCATTAACATCTATCCAGGTTGCATCGGTAACCTTAGCGTTCAATTGAAACTCAAAATCTGCTGTAAAATTTCCCTTGCCATTATTAACTAATATGGCTGAATTTACATTGGCACCAAAATTTTTAGGATTTGAAAGATTACCAATAAACAAATCTATATCTCCATCATTGTCATAATCATAAGCGGCAACACAAGAGGTATTTAAAGGGTTTAATAGGGTTTGATTGCTAGATTTAATAAAGCTTCCTTTTTGGTTGAGGTACAAACGGTCTACTTCCAATCTTCTGTTTCTTGTTTTATGAATTCCTGTTGCAACATATAAGTCGAGATCACCATCATTATCAGCATCAAAAAATACAGCGTCATTGTCTTCATAATCGGCATCTTTTTCAAATTGTTTTTGCAAACTTTTTTGGAAAGAAGTTCCATTATTTAAATACAATTCGGCAGCATTTCCAGATCCATTTCCAAAATATACATCCTCAAAACCATTTCCATCCACATCGCCAATAGCAACTGCAGGGCCTAGTTTTGAAACTTGATAAGGGATGATTTTCTCGGTATTAAAATCGTAATAACCATCCTCCTTGTGTTTAAAAGAGATGCTGTTAGATACTTTAAAATCAGTGTTTTTCTTTTTGTCTTCAGAATAAATATAAGAAGGATTATTAGCGTCATAGGCCACCAATACTGTTTTGTTCAGGGTAAATTTTCTAACTTTTTGAAGGGTATTATCTGGCCAGATAATTGCAATTGAATCGATTTTTGAAACCGTATCTAGTCCAAAATGAATTTGTGGTTCAACAGATGAAATAAATCCTCTTGAAGAAAATAATTGTTTGAATTGACTTTTTCTTTGGTTATATAAAATAGCCTTAGTACCGATCCCGTTTTTGTTGCCTTCTTTATAGCTAAAACGCAAACTAATAGCGTTCTTTTTGCCATTGGTGGTGTTTTCATAAACCCCGGCAAAATCATTTAAGTTATTGGTTACAATATCCAAATCGCCATCCAAATCTAAGTCTACATAAATAGCTCCGTTAGAAAGAGAGGGTTTTTCTTCCATCCAATCTCCCGTTTGCTTCGTGAATTGGTTTGAGTCTCCGCTATAAATCTCATTGGTTACTTTCCCAGAAGGCATTTCATCAATAGATTCATAAAGCCATTTTAAACTTTCAGCTTCATTTTTTTGTTTGAATGTATTTGAAATATAATTCTTAAAATCTAAACCGTTTGGTCTTCTATTAATTCCGTTACTAATAAATAAATCTTGGTGTCCATCATTGTCGAAATCTGCAAATAACGGCGCCCAGCTCCAATCGGTATCTGCAATGTTATTTAACAAAGCTGTTTCATAAAAATAGTCTCCTTTTTCATTTATTTGAAGCATATTTCTGGAGTATTGATCTTTGTACCCCTGTTTTCTTAGCTTTTCTTGCATGTTGTACATAGCATCATCGCCCTCTGTTTCCTTTAGAACACGCTCGTCATTGGGTAGCATGTCTAAAGTAATCAAATCTTGAAATCCATCGCCATTAATATCAGCAACATCACTTCCCATTGAAAATCGAGATAGGGTTGAAAAAGACGCTTTTAATGCTTCTCTAAAAGTTCCATCTTGATTGTTGATGTAGTAATAATCATCTTCATGAAAATCATTACAAACATAAATATCATCCCATCCATCGTTGTTAAAATCTGCAACAGAGGCACTTAGTCCATATCCATTCACACCACCATAAATTCCTGCTTTTTCACTAATATCGGTAAACTTCCCTTTGTTGTTTTCTAGTAAAACATCGCCCACCAATGGTACTCGATTGTTCCTTAATGCTGCTTTTCCATGAGAAGTAACAGTATGTGTTGCGTGGTTGACAATATAGACATCTAAGTCGTTGTCTTTGTCAAAATCAAAAAAGTATGCCTGAGTTGCATATCCAGCAAAATCAAGGCCATATTCGCGAGCACTTTCGGTAAAAGTAGCATCGCCATTGTTGATAAAAAGTTCGTTTTTGCCTTCAAAATCTAGCAGTCCAGAAACTGCACATACATAAATATCTAAGAAACCATCGTTATTAATGTCGACCATGGTCACTCCAGTATTCCAATCGGAAGCGCTATCGATATTTGCGTTTTGTGAAATGTCTTCAAATTGTAAGTTTCCTTTGTTGAGATAAAGCTTGTTTTCACCTTGATTTGACACAAAATAAAGATCGACTAAACCGTCATTGTTAATGTCACCAGCACTTACACCACCTCCGTTATAAAAGTAGATGTAATTAATAATACTGTGTGCAGCATCTTCTATAAGTGTGTTTTTAAAGTCAATGCCCGTTGCTTTCTCAGAGAGTTTATTAAGAAGATAGTTTTGCTTTGACGTTTTTGTTGCTTCGTTACAACGAATGCAAAGCAGCAGTAAAATAAATGAATAGATTAGGAGTCTAAGGGTTGACATGTAGGTGTAGCATGGTTGATAAGTTCAAAGGTATGAAAAAATTAACGTTTACTTTCTGCCAAAATCTGCGGGAATTTCTCCCCATGCTTTGGTTTCCCATTTTAGAATTGGATTTTTAAAGCTGTTTTCTTTCAACCAGTTCTCCGCCCTTTTAATAAGGTCTAATAAATCTTTATTGGAAGCGTCAAAATGAAGATTTGTTTTACATTTTTTTTGTTTCACCCAACTCATTGCCGTTCTAGAATCAGAATAAATAGGAATGGACTCTTTGTTTTTACTCTTTAACAACGCGATTCCGTGAACCAGTGCTAAAAATTCACCAATATTATTGGTTCCTTTCGGATAGGGTCCTTTTAGGAAAAGTTGTTTTTTGTTATGTGTAAGCACCCCTCTATATTCCATTTTACCGGGATTTCCAGAGCAGGCGGCATCTACCGAAATACTTTCTAAGTTTGGCGATCCAATAGCTGCTTTTTCGGAAGCACTTAATGTCGGTTTTGAGGTGTTTTTTCCTTTGTAGTTTTCATATTTTTTAGAAAAAGCGATTTCGGCTTCGTCTAGGCTCGCAAAAGATTTGTATTGCGCGGCATCAAAACCGTCAACTTGTTTCTTGCAGACATTCCAGGAAGTATAAATTCCTTTTTTTCGTCCATTCCAAACTACATAAAACTTTTTTTTACTCATTGATGTCTAAGATTACACTTTCAATGACTCTTGGGAAATAGCGTTGTTCTAACAAATGAATTTTTTCAGCAATCATTTCGGGAGAATCTTCTTTAGAAACGGCTGTTTTTTCTTGAAAAATAATAGCCCCTTCATCATAATTTTCATTCACATAATGAATTGTAATTCCTGTTTCTGTTTCGTTTTGCTGTTTTACAGCTTTGTGAATATGCATGCCATACATTCCTATGCCACCATATTTTGGGAGCAATGCAGGATGAATATTGATGATTTTATTTGGAAATGCTGCCACAATTTTTGCTGGAATTTTCCATAAAAACCCTGCTAAAATGATAAAATCTGCCTCTTGTTGCAGAAAATGAAGCACCGTATCGTCTTTTATAAAAACGTCTTTATCGATCAATGAAGCCGGTACGTTTAGCCGTTCACATCGATCAAAAACCTTGGCATTTTTGTTGTTACACAATATTTGTGTAACCTTAGCCGTTTTAGACTGATTGAAAAATTGTATAATATTCTCTGCATTCGAACCCGAACCAGAAGCAAAAACAACAATACGTTTCATAAGCTCTATTTGTAGACTACAAAAGAAGCAATAAATATTAACAATAAGATTATTTTAGTAGAATTAAACATTTTTATTTACTTTTAATCATGATTTTTCGAACAAAAATTAGATAAAACTAATAAGAATTGTATTTTTGTCCCCGATTTTAATTTAAAAAACAAACAATTATGTCAGACATTTCATCAAGAGTAAAAGCTATTATCGTAGACAAATTAGGCGTAGACGATAATGAAGTAACAACAGAAGCTAGCTTCACAAACGACTTAGGAGCAGATTCTTTGGATACTGTTGAGTTAATTATGGAGTTCGAAAAAGAATTTGATATTCAAATTCCAGATGATCAAGCAGAAAATATTGGAACTGTAGGACAAGCAGTGAGCTATATCGAAGCAGCTAAAAAGTAATTTATATATGCAATTAAAACGAGTAGTTGTAACTGGACTTGGAGCATTAACGCCCATAGGAAATAATATTGAAGAATATTGGAACGCTTTAGTTAGCGGAGCTAGCGGAGCCGCACCTATTACGCATTTTGATGCTTCCAAGTCCAAAACTCGTTTTGCTTGTGAAGTAAAAAACTTTAATCCTACTGATTTTATTAACAGGAAGGATGCTCGTAAAATGGATAAATTTACGCAATATGCAATGGTAGCTTCAGACGAAGCAATTGCAGATTCGAATTTAGATTTAGAAACCATTAATAAATTACGAGTTGGGGTTATTTGGGGAGCAGGAATTGGTGGCTTAGAAACACTTCAAAATGAAGTTTTAAACTATGCTGCTGGAGATGGAACTCCAAGATTTAACCCTTTTTTTATCCCAAAAATGATTGCAGATATTGCACCAGGTAATATCTCCATAAAAAATGGTTTTATGGGGCCAAACTTCACCACTGTTTCTGCTTGTGCGTCTTCTGCCAATGCAATGATAGACGCGTTAAACTATATTCGATTAGGATATTGTGACGTGATTGTTACCGGGGGAAGTGAAGCTGCAGTTACCATCGCAGGAGTTGGTGGCTTTAGTGCAATGCAAGCATTATCTACAAGAAATGAAAATCCAGAATCTGCCTCAAGACCCTTTGACGCTACTAGAGAAGGTTTTGTTTTAGGAGAAGGAGCTGGAGCCCTTGTTTTAGAAGAATATGAATACGCCAAAGCAAGAGGCGCAAAAATTTATGCAGAGGTAATAGGAGGGGGCATGTCCTCCGATGCTTATCATATTACAGCACCACATCCAGAAGGAATCGGTGTAATGGCAGTAATGAAAAATTGTCTAGAAAATTCTGGAATTCAACCAGAAGACGTAGATCATATTAATACCCATGGTACTTCTACGCCACTTGGGGACGTTGCCGAATTAAAAGCTATTTCAGCTGTTTTTGGAGAACACGCCAAGAAAATCAATATTAACTCTACCAAATCAATGACAGGTCATTTATTAGGCGCGGCTGGAGCGATAGAGTCTATTGCTGCAATATTAGCCATGAAACATGGTATTGTACCACCCACAATAAATCACACTACAGTTGACGAGAATATCAATCCAGTATTAAACTTAACGCTAAACAAGCCTCAAAAAAGAGAGATTAAAGTAGCCATGAGTAATACTTTTGGTTTTGGAGGTCATAACGCATGTGTAGCATTTAGAAAACTAGACGAATAAGCGTATGAACTTTATTCGTAAAATAGTTCAATCACATTCAGAAGAAGAAATTGAGCTTTACAACGAATTGAAAAAAGTACTTAATTTTTCACCACGAGATATTAAGATCTACAGAAAAGCATTTACACACCGATCTATTCAGTTACTAGATAATAAAGGGATTCCGATAAATTACGAACGATTAGAGTTTTTAGGAGATTCTATTTTAGGATCTGTAATTTCATCGTACCTATTTAAAAAAGTTCCAAAAGGTTCTGAAGGCTATCTTACAAAAATGCGCTCTAAAATTGTAAGTAGAAAGCATTTAAACGAATTAGGAAAAGATCTAAATTTAATCCGATTTGTAAAGAGCAATATCAATAAATTGAATGTTGGTGATAATATTCATGGGAATATTTTTGAATCTTTAATTGGTGCGATCTACTTAGACAAAGGATATGATTTTTGTCAAAAATTTGTGCATGAAAATGTAATCATACCTTATGTCGATATTGAAAAGTTAGAAGGAAAAATTACAAGTTATAAAGGGTTAATTATCGAATGGTGTCAGAAGCAGAAAAAGAGATATTCTTTTGATATTTACGAAGACTCTGGCAATGAATCTGTAAAACACTTTAGTGTAAAAATCAGCATCGACTCCGAGGTGATTGCAAAAGGACGCTCAACTTCAAAGAAAAAAGCAGAAGAGCAAGCTGCAAAAAGAGCTTATTTTGCGTTTCAGGATCAAATAACAAATCTGTAACATTAACGACATCGTTTTCGTTGATTTTATCCATAGATTGCGAAACAATTCTTAATTTAGCAAGCTAATTGTGGGCTTAAATATGATACAATACGATGCAAGTACACGCTTTAGATTTAAACGATTTTCATGAAGAAAAATATTCTTTATTAGGAATTCACACAACCCTAGAGGACTACAAATTAGCGTATTTATTAAACCACCATCTAAAGGTTCGTTTTAACAAAGCAAATTTTAATTTAGATTTTGAAAACGAAAAAAGCGATGCTTCCTTTTCAATTTATACCTATGAAAATTCAACACATGACTCAGAATGGTATCTAATTGCAAATAGTGAAAAAAAAGAAAATAAAGTTCAAGAAGAAGGATTGTTGTTAAATACCGAGATAAAAAACTACTTAATCCCAGAAAAAAAGAAGATTGATTTTTTTATAAAAATTGTGGAAGATATTCCTTCAGAAGAGATACAAAAATTAGTCAATAAAATAAAAAATATAAACCAGGTTATTACTGCCTACACAATAGATACCAATACATTAAAGTCGAAAGACATTTTAATATTTTAGAAAATGCCAAATAATAAAAAAACAAAGATAGTAGCTACTTTAGGACCTGCAACAAGTTCCAAAGAAGTGCTATACGAATTAGCAAAAGAAGGAGTAAACGTTTTTAGAATTAATTTTTCACATGCAGATTACGAAGATGTAAAAACACGCATCAAGCTAATTAGAGAAATCAATGCAGAAAACGACTACAATGTAGCAATTTTGGGAGATTTACAAGGGCCAAAATTACGTGTTGGAGTAATGGAAGAAGGCGTTGTTTTAGAAGATGGTGCAACTTTTAAGTTTACCACAGAAAAATGTATTGGAACAAAGGAAAAGGCTTTTATGACCTACCAACGTTTTCCAAAAGATGTAAAAGTCGGAGAACACATTTTAGTTGATGATGGAAAGCTAATGTTCGAAGTAGTTTCTAGTAATAAAGAAACAGAAGTCGTTGTAAAAGTTTTAGTAGGAGGGCCTTTAAAGTCTAAAAAAGGAGTCAACTTACCAAACACTGCAATTTCTTTACCAGCATTAACAGAAAAAGATAAGGAAGATGCTGTATTTGCACTAGAGCAAAAAGTAGATTGGATTGCGTTGTCTTTTGTAAGAACTCCAGAAGATTTAAGAATGTTGCGCGATCTAATTGATCAGCATTCAGAATACAGAGTTCCAGTAATTGCAAAAATAGAAAAGCCAGAAGCGGTAGAAAATATTGATTCATTAATTCCTTATTGTGATGGATTAATGGTTGCTCGTGGAGATCTAGGTGTTGAAATTCCAATGCAAGAAGTTCCGTTAATTCAAAAAATGTTGGTAAGCAGAGCGAAAAAAGCAAGAATTCCGGTAATTATTGCTACGCAAATGATGGAAACAATGATCGATAACCCAGTACCAACTAGAGCTGAGGTCAATGATGTTGCCAATTCTATTATGGACGGTGCAGATGCCGTAATGCTTTCAGGAGAAACTTCTGTTGGGAAATTTCCAGTGAAAGTAATTCAAAAAATGACGGAGATTATTAAAAGTGTAGAAAACTCACCTTTAATTAAAGTACCTCAAAATCCACCACATATTAAAACCAATCGTTTTATTACCAAAGCAATTTGTCATCATGCAGCACAAATGGCTAATGATACAGATGCAACGGCAATCTCTACCTTAACCAATAGTGGATATACAGCTTTTCAGATATCTGCTTGGAGACCAAAATCTCATGTATTAGCATATACTTCAGAAAGAAGAATCTTAGGTAAGTTAAACTTACTTTGGGGTGTAAAAGCATTTTATTATGATAAAAACCTAAGTACAGATGATACCGTTGTAGACATCAATATAATTTCTAAAGAGAAAGGATTTGTGCAATCGGGAGACTTAATGATCAACTTAACTTCGATGCCAGTAGAGGCAAAAGGAATGGTAAATACATTGCGTGTTTCCGAGATCGATTAATACGTTTTCAACATATTTAAAAAAGCATCCTAATTTTTAGGATGCTTTTTTTTTGTTTTTTGCGAAATATTTTTGAGATGATCCAGTGCCTTTTTTCACAATTTTTTTTTCATAAATGTAAGAAATAAAAGAAATATGCCTTTCCCTATTTTTTAAAACGCTAAAAAATAAGTAATTTTAAGTCAATTTAAAACAATCTAAAGATGGGGATTAAAAGCTTTCAAGGAAAAAGAGATGCGTCTCAAGGCAAAGAGGAGGTACATATTTTAGTATCCGATTACATGACTAAAAAATTAATCACTTTTAAACCTGAAGATTCCTTAGACCATGTCATTCACTTATTAATTGCGAATAAAATTTCTGGGGGGCCAGTAATCAACGATCAAAACGAATTGATTGGAATTATTTCTGAAACCGACTGTATCAAGCACGTTTCGGAAAGTAAATATTACAATATGCCTTCAGATAGCGACAACACGGTTGCTAAAAAAATGAACTCTAATGTAGACACTATAGACAAAGACATGAATATTTTTGATGCTGCTTCCAAATTCATCAACTCGAAAAGAAGGCGATTTCCTGTTGTTGAAAATGGAAAATTAATAGGACAAATCAGTCAAAAAGATGTTTTAAAAGCAGCGTTAAACATTCGAGAAAATACCTGGTAAAAAAACCAGCAGCAATAGCTCCTGGTTTTACAAATTAGTTTATTTTTTAATACTTAATCTCTCGACATAAAGATGCTTAACACATACCAGAAAAGGAGCATTAATGAGGCAAACAACCCTAAAGACGCAGGGATGTAATCTTCCACACCAAATTTGTTGATCAAGTTGGACGTTTGGTATAAAATACTTCCGGCAGCCAATGCGCACATTGCAACAGAAAACCACAAGCCTAAATTAAACCCAAACAAAGAGCCCGCAATAATCAATCCGATGGCTATAAAAAATCCAACAGACAGTCCTGCTTTTAAGAAAGAGAAATCTTTTTTTGTGACAAATACAATTGATGAAATTCCGACAAACAATCCCAAGGTAACAATGGCCGCTTGTTCTATTAAAGCATTCCCACTTTCTGTATAAAAAATAGCAATGTACAATAAGGGAACAAAAATAAGTGCTTGCATAAACACATAGGCAGCATATGCTAGGTACTGTTTGTTTTTATCGGCTGTTTTTAGTGCGGTGTTTTCGGCATAGCTGGTAATAAACATAAATCCGCCCAACATAATGAGCCATTTATAGCCTTCTGTCATTGAGAGCATAAACGTTACAACAGCTTCACTTTGTAATAAGAAATATTCAAAAATAACAAAGAGTAAAACCCCTCCAGCAACATGTTTGTAGGTCTTTTTTAAAAATTCGACACGAACGTCATTGGTGGCATCGATTAATAATGCTTTTTGATTGATTGTGTTTTCCATAATTTTTTAATTTTAGTTTAAAGGTATTCTTTTTTCTAAAAAAAAGAAGTTTTAAGTATAATTTTATACTTTTTTTATGACACTGGTTACAATTCCCCAAATGACAAGATCGGTTTCTTCGGTAATTTTTATCACCGGATAATCTGGGTTTTCTGGCTGCAGCCAAACAGTATCTCCCTCCACGCGCAAACGCTTTACGGTAAATTCGCCTTCTAAAAAGCAAACGGCTATTTTGTTGTTTTCAGGTTCTAAACTTCGATCGATTACTAACAAATCGTTATCGTCCAAGCCCGCACCAATCATCGACTGTCCACTCACCTTTGCAAAAAAAGTAGCGTCTTTATTTGTAATCAATTCATCATCCAAAGAAATTCGAGTTTCTTTAAAATCATCAGCGGGTGATGGGAATCCTGCGGAAATTCCGGCATCAATTAAAATAGCGCCGTTTCCAGAAGTGGTTTTTGGTGTGAAAAAAGTAATGGTTTTGTTTTTTGTGGCCATGTTATTTTACGGTAATAATTTCTTTAATATTGGTGGTAAATTTTGCCGATAATCTGTTTTGACGCATTTTCCAAGTACGTTTTAAATCTTGATTTCCTAACTTAATTTTATCGGTTTTAAATTTTTTGTTTAGGCCGTCGATCGCCGCCATTAATGGCTTGTGTTTTGGGTTTTCGTGGGTAAACAGGTTGAGTTGAAAGTTGTCATTGGGTACGAGTCCCGCAACGATAACCCCAGCTCTTTTGTATTTGATTCCTTTTTTGTAAATCATTTTTATAGCTGCTACTGCTGCATTGGCAATGACCAAAGTAGAATCTGTTGGGTATGAAAAAACGATGGTTTTACTTGCGCTGTGTTGTGGTAAGGTTGTTTGAAATCGATCGCTTGAAAGCTGCACAATGAGCATGTGACAACTAGATTGTTGTTTTCGTAATTTTTCTGCGCCTCTAGCGGCAAAGGTAGAGACACGCTCTTTAATGTCTTCAAGATCCTCATAGGCATGTTCAAAACTACGGGTGGTTGCAATCATTTTTTTTGAGGAAATACCTTCTATTGGTATTTTTGAAATGCCTTGCAAATCTTTTTGCAAGCGCCAAAGGACAACGGATAGGTTTTTTAATACCCAATCACTAGGCAATTGTGTAAAATCCCAGGCAGTTGTACATCCTTTTGCGAGCAATCGTTTTTTTAAACGACGTCCAATTCCCCAAACATTTCCAATTTTCGTCCACTTCAATGCTTTAATTCGATTCTCTTCAGAATCGATGATACAAATTCCTTTGGATTGTTTTAGGTTGGATCGTGCAATTTTATTGGCCACTTTGCACAATGCTTTTGTAGGTGCAATTCCTACACAAGTAGGTATTCCAGTCCATTTTAAGACCCTACTCCTCATTTTTGTGGCATATTCAGCGAGGTCATACTTCTCAAAACCATCTAATTTTAAAAAAGATTCATCAATGGAATAGACTTCTACTTCTGGAGAAAATTCTGCCAAAATATTCATGACTCTTGCACTCATGTCTCCGTACAAAGGATAATTGGAAGATAAAATGGTGATGTTTTTTTCTTTGCAAAAGCGTTCCCATTTAAAAATAGGGGCACCAAAAGGCAATTGTAATTTTTTAGCCTCATCTGTTAGAGCAATTACACAACCGTCATTATTGCTTAAAATAGCCACAGGTTTTCCTTGCAAGTTCGGATTAAAAACCCGCTCGCACGAAGCATAAAAATTATTGCAATCCACTAAGGCAAACATGTTATAGGGGTATTTAAAACAAGTAGTGAGTAGAAGATTTATTTAAGTAAATTCACTTAAAATAAAACACGAAGTTACATTAGTTTTTGAAATTTTTTAAGATATTTTTTACATAAAAAGAAATTTAAAAACTTTTTATAGACACTTTATTATAAGCACTTTTTAATTTTTTAACTACAGAAGCTATTTCATCTTCATTTAGATGCCCAAAACCAAACCGAATAGCACAGGTGTCTTTATTCTGATATAATATAATTTTTGGTAGGAATAAATCTATTTTTCTGGCTTCTTCAGCAAGTTTTACTAATGCTATTTCTGGTTGAAATTGTACCCAAATAGCCAATCCTCCAGAAGGAATATTCCAAGATGCCGTTTTTGCAAAGTATTTTGTTAATTGCTCACATAAAAAGTCTCTTCGTTGTTTATATACTAGAATATTTTTTTTCATAAGGCGATAAATTTCACCTTCACTAATTAATTCTGACAGTATTTGTTCTTGTATTAAATCTCCTTGTTTGTCTAATAATTGAAGATAATTTTTTGCTTCCAATATTAGATTTTCAGGCGCTACAACAAAACCTGTTTGAAAACTTGGAAATAAGGAGTGCCCTAGTTTGCCTAAATAAACAACTACACCTTTAGAATCTGCACTTGCCATAGGTACCATTGGACCGTCTTCATATTGAAAATCATAATCATAATCATCTTCAATAATTGCAAATTCATATGTTTTTGCAAGTTCTAGTAGCGCTAAGCGGCGTTTTGCACTCAACCTTACCGTCGTAGGATAATCTCTATGTGCACACACATACACACACCGAATACTTCCTTTTATAAAATGAGTTTTTATGTATTCAACATTTAATCCCTCACCATCTACAGGAATTGTTCTGATACTTGCACCTGATTGCTGAAAAATCATATTAGAAGCATAATTACTTAAACGCCCTACTAATACGATATCGTTTTGTTTTATTAATAGTTGAGATACGACATATAAGCTCATTTCTGTGCTCCGTGTATTGATTAGGTTGTTGGGTGCTATATGAAAACCTCTCGTTGCGTTTAAATAATTACATAGTTGCGCTTGAAATAAGGTCCCCGAAATTTCGTCGGATCTACGCCATTTTTTTATTAATGTTTTTCGTTTCATTGCAGCACTGTACCATCTTATAAATTGATGTACAGGATGCAAACGTAGATCTGGTTCTCCATCATTAATCGTATATTTTGCATCTGTTAACTGAATTGTTGATGCTAAATGAAATGCTTTTTGAAAAGGAAATCCTGTTGTTTTAGCAGCTTTATATACTTGATTTATTTTCTGTGATGCGGCCTTTATTTTTGCTGTTTTTTGAACGGGCTTCAAAATAAATGTTCCTTTATTTGGGATTATTTCGACCCAGCCAAGGGAGGACAACTCGTCGTAGATGGCAACAGCTGTATTTCTATGAACGTTTAACAATTTTGCGAATACACGTGTTCCTGGCAGCATGGTTCCTTCAGATAAATATTGACGTTGTATAGCATTTATAATTTGCTGCGAAACCTGAATGTATAAAGGCTGAGATATCGATTTGTCAAAATCAATGAGTTGTTTTAGAAGAATGTTAACCGGACTATCTATCATTTTGAAACTGGACTAGTTTAATCGTCCGGAAAGTTACCACTTTTGTTGCGTTATAAATCACGATCTCATGAAAATTAAATTTACGTTATTAGTTGTTGTATTATTTTATGCTTTACAGGTAAAAGCACAATTTGAACCGGTAAAAGTAGATACTTTAAAAGAAGTTATTATTACTTCTACTAGAATCGATTTACCATTCAAAGAAAATTCGCGAACCTTACAAATTATTACTTCAGCAGACATTGCAAACAGTGCCGCAACGAATGTTGCCGATGTATTGCAACAAGTGGTTGGGGTAGATATTAGAAGACGAGGAACAGCTGGAAGTCAGGCAGATTTATACATTCGAGGGGGAGGTTTTGACCAAACCTTATTGTTAATAGACGGTATAAAAATGGACGATGCACAAACAGGACATCATACGATGAACGCCGCTTTGCCTCTTGAGGTGATTGAACGCATTGAGATTATTAAAGGTCCTGCTGCAAGAATTTTTGGGCAAAATGCATTTACGGGTGCAATTAATATTGTAACCAAAAAGAAGTTGGCAAATACGCTCTCTGTAAATGCTGAAGGAGGTTCTTTTGACCAATTGAATGGTGCTGTAACCGTTGGTTCTGAATTCGAAAATAGTTCAATTATTGCCCACGTTGGCGCACTTACTTCTGGAGGGTATAGAGAGAATTCTGACTATATGAATTACAACTATTTTCTAAAAGGTGTTTTTAATAAGAAAAAACAACCCCTTGAAATGATTGCTACTTTTTTCGATAAGAAATTTGGTGCACAAAACTTTTATACACCAGAGGCGTACGGTTTTAACGAGTATGAAGAAACACAGAGCAGTTTGATTGGAGTTTCTACTACTTTTAAAACAGAAAAATTAAAAATCACACCGAGAGTGTACTGGAAAAGAGGACAAGATATCTTTTTATTGAAAAGACAGGATCCTAGTTTTTTTAGAAATCAACACATTACTCATAAAGTAGGTGTAGAAACCAATGCAGCTTATACTTCCAGTTTGGGGATTACAGGTTTTGGTGTAGATATTTCACGTGTTTCTATTAGTAGTAACAATTTAGGAGATCGAAACCGAATGATGGCCAATTTGTTTTTAGAGCACCGTTTTAAATTGTTTAACGACAAATTAGACATTACACCAGGGGTTGCAGTAACCTATTTTTCTGATTTTAAATTTCATGCATTTCCAGGGATAGACCTCGGGCTTCAAGTATCGGACAATTTAAAGCTTTATGGAAATGTAGGAACTACTTATAGAATTCCAACCTATACCGATTTGTTTTACAATTCTCCAACCACAAGTGGAAACCCTGATTTGGCACCTGAAGAAGCATTTTCAACGGAAATAGGGATGAAATACACCACATCAAATTTTTCCTATTCTGCGGCTCTTTTCAATAGAAAATCAGATAATTTAATTGATTATATACGAGCAAATACAGCAACAAGTGTTTTTACTGCCACCAATATTACGATAGTAAAAACAACAGGATTTGAACTGGACGGTGCATATCGTTTTAAAGCCAATAAATTCAATCAAACCATCGCTTTTGGATACGCGTATTTAAACGATGATATTTTAGATCAAAATAAAGACCTATCAAGGTATTCTTTAAACACTTTAAAACACCAATTTACAACACGTTTTAGTTCACAGTTCTTTAAAAACGTACGACAAAACATTATTTACAAATATGCTGAACGTACTGTAGGAACAAGTTATAATGTGCTAGATGCGTCTGTGATTGTAGATTTTAAGAAAAGCAGTTTTACGCTTACTGCCAACAATATTTTTGATGAAGCCTATATTGAATCTGGTTTTGTACCGATGCCTCCAAGAGCTCTTTTATTTGGAATGAGATTTCGTTTATAGTCAATAAATTACACCCTATGCTTAAATGCCTCGAAAGTTCTTTTCGAAGCATTTTTTTATAGTGTTTCAAGTAGTTTGAATCTTATTTAAAGAGCTTAAAAATATCATTACCATTTGCAAATAGTAAAAGTGTTACTAATAGTAAAAACCCTACAACTTGCGCATGTTCTAAGAATTTATCACTTGGTTTTTTTCCTGTAATCATTTCCCAGAGTGTAAACACAACGTGCCCTCCATCTAAAGCAGGTATTGGTAATAGGTTCATAAAACCTAACATGATTGATAGGAATGCCGTAATGTTCCAAAAAGACTCTGCACTCCATTCTGAAGGAAAAATACTACCGATTGAAATAAAACCACCCAAACCTTTGTAGGCTCCGGTATTTGGATTAAATATTTTCTTTAATTGCTTTACATAATTCGTAAGTGTTGTCCAAGACTTATTGAAACCAGCTGGGATTGCTTCAGAAAAAGAATACTCAATTTCCGCCAATTTGTAATAGCCTAATTTTTCTAAATCTGAATATGGAATTGCGCTAAATGTAACTCCGATATAACCATAGTTTGAAACTGCTACGGGTACTTCTTTTTGCACTCCATCTCTTTTTACAGTGATCGTAATGTCTTGACCTTTATAGGTATCTAAAATAGCTTTTGCCTCATCGTAATATTTAATAGGGTTGCCATTGATAGCCGTAATAAAGTCTTTCACTTTTAAATCACTCTTCGCATTTAAAGAATCTTTTTGAATCTTTCCGATGAAAAAAGGATATCTCGGGGTTACAATTGGACCTTCTGCATTCTTTTTTCGGTCAATTAATTTTGAGATGAAATTTACCGGCAAGTCTTTGGCAATCTTTTCTCCTTTTCTTTCTAAGGTAAAATTATTTCCATTGATAAAACCTATGGTGATTTCGCTAAATTTTCGAACTTTTTCTCCATCAATGGTTAAAATCTTATCACCATTTTGCAAACCAATTTCTGTCGCTAATTCACCTTGAATCCAAACACCGTCTTGTACGCTATCATTTGGTAAGAATTTTTCACCATAAGACCACATTAAGCAGATATATATAAAAATTCCTAAAACGAAGTTTACAAAGACCCCTCCTAGCATAATAATTAAACGTTGCCAAGCTGGTTTAGAGCGAAACTCCCAAGATTTAGGATCTTCTTTCATTTGGTCTGTATCCATGCTTTCATCAATCATTCCAGATATTTTTACATATCCTCCTAACGGAATCCATCCAATACCATAAACGGTATCGCCAATTTTTTTCTTAAAAATAGAGTACTTATAATCGAAGAATAAGTAAAATTTTTCTACACGTGTCTTAAACAACTTTGCAGGAATAAAATGACCTAATTCGTGTAAAACAATTAGTAAAGAAAGGCTTAAAATAAATTGAGATGCTTTTATTAATATTTCCATGTGGTATGATATCAAAATTTTGAACGAGCAAATGTACGGATTTAAAGAGCGTTTTGAAAACATGTGTTTGAGTAGATTTTTAATTTAACACAGATTTTAGAAAGTATTTATAATTCCTTCCTTTTCTACCGTTTTTTTATGTTGTAAATTTGCACAAACAGCTTTTATAATGGATATCAATTTCTTTAAAAAATCATTTCCAACACTCATTTTTCTAGGCCTGTTTTCTTTTATTGCACTTCCTGTTTTTTATCAACTATTGAAAGTGGAAAAAAAATTAAAGATTTACAATCCAGCAGATGTAAATCCTCGTTTGGTTGATAAAAATCTAAAGCACATTCAAAAAAACCATACAATCGCCAATTTCGAACTCACCAATCAAAACGGTAAAACCATTACCAATCAGGATTATAAAGATAAAATTTACATTGCAGATTTCTTTTTTACACGCTGTCCCTCTATTTGTATTCCTATGGCATTTCATATGGGCGAATTGCAGAAAAAATACATCAACGATCCAGACATCATGTTTTTGTCACACTCTGTAACACCTGTTATAGATAGTGTTTCTGTACTAAAAGCATATGCCATTGATAAAGGGGTTGTTGATGGAAAATGGAACGTGACTACAGGCAATAAAAAACACATTTATGAATTGGCGCGCAAAAGCTATTTTGCGGTTGTTGATGAGGGTACTGGCGATGAAAATGATTTCATTCATACAGAACAATTTGTATTGATCGACAAAGAAAGACGCATTCGGGGATATTATGATGGGACCGAATCTGAAGACATGGAAAAACTGAAAGAAGATCTTGTTTTGTTAAAAGCAGAATATGGGAAGGAATAACTTGTTTAGAATCATTCTAAATTCTTATATTTGCCCATCAAATAAAAAAGATTGAATACAATTGCATCATTACGTATAGGAGAAATTGGATATATTTCTGAAGGCGCTTTAGAGTTTATTCCATTGAAGTTGTTGGAAATGGGTTGTTTGCCAGGTGCAGAGGTAGAACTCATTCAAATTGCTCCATTAAAAGACCCGTTATATATATGTGTAAACGGAAGTCATTTGGCCATTAGAAAAGAAGCGGCTTCACAAATTCAAATTCTAAAAAGCGAATTTTAAATGGCTAAAAACGATATTAAAGTTGCTTTAATTGGAAACCCAAATACGGGAAAAACCTCTTTGTTTAATCAACTTACAGGGCTAACTCAAAAAGTAGGAAATTACCCAGGGGTTACCGTCGATAAAAAGAAAGGTACTTGCAAATTGTCTACCACTCAAAATGCAGTGATCACAGATTTGCCAGGGACCTACAGCATCAATCCAACCTCAATAGACGAGAGCATTGTTTTAAAAACCCTGCTTAAAAAAGATATTAAAGAATCTCCAGATGTAATTTTAGTAGTTGCAGATGTAGAAAATTTGAAAAGAAATTTATTGCTTTTCTCTCAAATAAAAGACTTAGAAATTCCAACGGTATTGGCGATCAATATGGTTGATCAAATGAGTAGAAAAGGAATTTCGATAGATTTAACCGCCTTAAAAGAAGAATTAAATACTGAGGTTGTTTTAATAAGTGCTCGAAAAAATCAAGGAATAAAGAATGTAAAAGATGCAATTATTAAGTGTCATGTTGCAGCAAAAGCATCGCCAATGTGTGATGCAAATTATAAAATTGACCCTGAATATTTTGACAAGTTAAAAGCCATCAATCCAAATTTCAGCTTATATGAACTCTGGTTAATGGTAACACAAAAAAACTTTCCAGCAGAAATATCAAAAAAAGAAAAAGAGCAATTACTTTCTTTTAATAAAGATGTTTCAAGACTTAAAAAATACCAGCACAAAGAAACCATTTACCGCTATCAGGAAATTAATAAAGTTTTAAAGAAAACCTATATTGTTGATAAGAGCAAAGCAACAGATTTAAGAAGTAAACTCGATAAAGTTTTTACCCATAGAATTTTCGGATACTTTATCTTTCTAGCCGTTTTGTTACTCATTTTTCAATCTATTTTTGATTGGTCTTCGTTGCCAATGGATTTGATTGATACGACTTTTGCTGAACTCTCTGACTTTGCAAGAAATAATCTACCGATGGGTATTTTATCCGATTTAATTGTTGAAGGAATTATCCCTGGGATTGGAGGCGTTATTATTTTCATTCCACAAATTGCCATTTTATTTTTATTCATAGCTGTTTTAGAGGAAACCGGTTATATGAGTCGTGTGGTGTTTTTAATGGATAAAATTATGCGCCGTTTTGGAATGAATGGAAAAAGTATCATCCCCTTAATTTCTGGAACTGCATGTGCCATTCCTGCAATTATGGCAACAAGAACCATCTCTAGTTGGAAAGAACGATTGATTACTATTTTAGTAGTTCCCTTTACTACCTGTTCCGCAAGACTGCCTGTATATGCAATTTTAATTTCGTTGATCATTCCCAATACTAAAATCTTCGGATTTTACAATTTACAGGCATTTACCCTGTTAATGTTGTACGCCTTAGGATTTGTAACTGCAATTTTAGCCGCTTATATTTTACAGAAAACATTAAAAATAAAGAGCAATTCTTTCTTTGTTGTAGAGATGCCAAACTATAAATTACCTTCTATTAAAAACGTTGCTTTTGATGTTTTAGAAAAAACCAAAGCCTTTGTTTTTGGTGCTGGAAAAATTATTTTAGCGCTGTCTGTTGTTTTGTGGTTTTTGGCTTCTAATGGACCCAAATCCTATAAAAACGCGGCAGAAAATGTAACCAATAATATTGAAAACAGTCAATTATCAGCAACCGAGTTGCAGCAAAAAATAGGCTCAGTAAAATTAGAAAATTCGTATATCGGGATTATGGGAAAATCCATTGAGCCTGCTATAAAACCTTTGGGATATGATTGGAAGGTAGGAATTGCACTCATCACCTCTTTTGCTGCAAGAGAAGTATTTGTAGGAACTTTAGCAACGATCTATAGTGTAGAGGCAGATGATGAAAACACGACGACGATAAAAGAAAAAATGCGTTCAGAAATCAATCCAGAGACCGGTAAACAGCGATTCAATTTTCCAGCAGGAATGTCTTTGTTGGTATTTTATGCATTTGCAATGCAATGTATGGCAACATTGGCTATCGTAAAAAGAGAAACAAAAACTTGGAAATGGCCTTTAATTCAGTTGTTTGGAATGACAGGACTGGCCTATATTTGCTCATTAATTGTATACCAAATTTTAAGCTAATGCAACAAATCATCGCATATGGAATTCTAATCTTTGCCGTTGGGTTTTTGGCAAAAAAATATTTTTTATCATCAAAAACGAAAACCAATTGTGGGACCGATTGTGGTTGTTCTTAACTATTAACATAAAATTAGTAGTTTATCATTTTAAGGGTTCTTATTTTTGATAGATAATTTTAATAATCAATACTTAAAATACTTATAAAAATGAAAAAATCGATTCTATCAATTGCAATTTTTGCAATTACATTATTAGCAACAACAGAAACCGCAGCGCAAAAATTTAAAGGATTGGATAAAAGCCCAATGGATGTTGCGAGTTTTCCTTCTAACTATAAGATTTCAGACAAAGTTGTAAAAGTGGTATATAGTCGTCCACAACTAAGAGGAAGAGCTGTCTCTAAATTAGCACCCGCAGGCAAAGTATGGAGAACAGGAGCCAACGAAGCTGCAGAAATCACTTTTTATAGAGATGTCACTTTTGGTGGAAAAGCAGTAAAAGCAGGAACGTATTCTCTATTTACAATTCCTTCTGAAGCTGGAGATTGGACAGTAATTATCAATAGCGCAAGAAATGTTTGGGGTTCTTATTTCTATAAACAAGACCAAGATGTGGTACGTGTATCAGGAACAGTTTCTAGATCTGAAAAAAGTATCGAAGCCTTTTCGATCTTAATCGATTCAGACATGACCTTGAAAATGGGCTGGGGAAACACCGTTGTTTCTGTACCAATCAAATAGGCTTACAAATTTTAATAATTTACAAACAACTGTCTAATGTAAAATTTAGACAGTTTTTTTGTGTCCATAATTTAAGACAACATTAGCCTTTACTCTTTTGTAGAATAAACGTAAATTTGCCGCTTAAATAAAGAAGTTACAATGCAATACAATCATAAAGAGATCGAAGAGAATTGGCAAAAATTTTGGGCAGACAACCAAACATTTAAAGCTACAAATCCTGCCCAGAGCTCTGACGAAGGGAATGCTGATAAACCTAAATACTATGTATTAGACATGTTTCCTTATCCTTCTGGAGCAGGCTTGCATGTTGGACATCCTTTAGGATATATTGCAAGTGATATTTATGCACGTTACAAACGACATAAAGGGTTCAATGTATTGCATCCGCAAGGATATGATTCTTTCGGTTTACCAGCAGAACAATATGCGATTCAAACAGGGCAGCACCCTGCAAAAACCACTGAAGCAAACATTACAACCTATCGAAAACAGTTAGATAAAATTGGTTTTTCATTTGATTGGTCTCGTGAAGTAAGAACTTCAGATCCGGCATATTACAAATGGACGCAATGGATTTTTATTCAACTTTTTAATTCTTGGTACAACAAAGATACCGACAAAGCAGAAGACATTGCTACCTTGATTTCCATCTTTAAAAAGGAAGGAAACGCAACCGTAAATGCTGTTGCTGATGCAGAAATAAAAACTTTTTCTTCGGAAGCATGGAAGGCATTTTCAAAGACGGAGCAAGAAGCGATCTTATTGCAATACCGATTGACCTATTTATCAGATACCGAAGTAAACTGGTGCCCAGTATTGGGAACGGTCTTGGCAAATGATGAAATTGTAAACGGTGTTTCAGAAAGAGGTGGACACCCAGTTGTTCGTAAAAAAATGACCCAATGGTCTATGCGAATTTCTGCCTATGCACAACGTTTGTTAGACGGTTTAGAAAAAATAGATTGGCCACAACCCTTAAAGGATTCTCAAACCAATTGGATTGGGCGCTCTCAAGGAGCCATGGTTTCTTTTGAGGTTGATGGAGGCGTTTCTAAAGGGAGTACAGATATTAAATTATCCTACAAAGAACTAGAAGCTTTAAAAGAACTGCGTTTGAATTTGTCAAAAGCAGAAGGCATTCTTTGGGACGAATTAAAAAATAAAAAAGGAGCTGCAAAATTCAGAAAAAAATATACTATTGGTACATTTTTAGTGGATTATGTGTGCTTGTCAAAAAATACTATTGTAGAATTTTCTGGCAAAGAAGATGAAGCAGCAAGAACCGCCTTTTTTGCAAAGGAGGGATTCAATGTACTGCTTATAACCAACGAAGAAGTAATCGAAAGCGTACTGAAAGTGGTTACTAAAATCAACAATGCATTGCAATTTCCAACCGTTGTAAAAGTTGAAAAACCAATAGCAAACTCAAAAAATACGACCTATAAAATTGACGTTTTTACAACAAGACCAGATACAATTTTTGGTGTCTCATTTATGACATTGGCACCCGAGCATCCATTGGTTTCAAAGATTGTAACGAGCGCTCAAAAGAAGGCTGTAAATGCTTACATAAAAGCAACAGCAAAGCGTTCTGAACGCGAGAGAATGGCAGATGTAAAAACCATCTCAGGTGTCTTTACAGGCGCTTATGCATTGCACCCATTTACGGGAGAGAAAGTGCAAATTTGGATTGGTGATTACGTTTTAGCAAACTATGGAACGGGCGCTGTAATGGCAGTTCCGTGTGGAGATCAACGAGATTATGATTTTGCAAAACATTTTGATATTGCCATTCCGAATATTTTTGAAGGGATTGATATTTCTGAAGCAGCACATACAGGCAAGGAAGGAACTACAATTGCAAACTCCGATTTTTTATCAGGATTAAAATATAAGAAAGCCTTAAAATTAGCCATTTTTGAAATGGAGAAACGTGGGTTTGGTTATGGTAAAATTAATTACCGTTTACGAGATGCAGTCTTTAGCAGACAACGTTATTGGGGCGAACCATTTCCAGTTTATTACAAAGACGGAATGCCTCAAATGATTGACGAAAAACACTTGCCAATTGTATTGCCAGAAGTAGAAAAATACCTTCCAACCGAAGCGGGCGAACCGCCGCTAGGAAGAGCAACAACTTGGGCTTGGGATTCGCGAGGGAAGAAAGTAGTTTCCAACGAGAAACTTAAAAACAAAACCGTATATCCTTTAGAATTAAATACTATGCCAGGTTGGGCAGGAAGTTCTTGGTATTTTAACCGATATATGGATGCGACCAATGACGGAGCCTTTGCAAGCAAGGAGTCTTTAGATTATTGGAAAGAAGTAGATTTATATATTGGTGGATCGGAGCACGCAACAGGACATTTATTATATGCCCGTTTCTGGCAAAAGTTCTTGTTTGACAAAGGAATTGTACCCGTAGATGAGTTTGCAAAAAAACTGATCAACCAAGGAATGATTTTAGGAACGAGTGCTTTTGTTTACAGAGCGACTGCTTTTGTGAAAAATGGATGTGATATTGATAAGTCTAACGAAGACGTTTTAGCGAAAATTCCAACCGTTATTGTTTCTAAAAACAACTTTAGTTCTGATGATGAATTTGAAACCGTTGTTAAAAATTACTTATTAGACAAAGGATATTTAAATCCGAATTTTGCCGATTTAGTAATGATTACAAAAACACCATTACATGCAGATGTTTCTTTAGTGAACTCTTCGGATGAATTGGATGTTGAAGCATTTAAAAAACAACCGATAAATCAAGATTATAAAAAAGCAATATTTCTTTTAAAAGACGGAAAATTCATTGTAGGTAGAGAAGTAGAAAAAATGTCTAAATCCAAATACAACGTTGTCAATCCCGATGATATTGTTGAAGAATATGGCGCCGATGCATTGCGTTTGTTTGAAATGTTCTTAGGTCCTTTAGATCAAGCGAAACCTTGGAAAACCTCAGGTATTTCGGGGGTATACTCTTTCCTAAAGAAGCTTTGGAAATTATATGTTGATGAAAATGGAGTTGCGGTTTCAGATGAAAAAGCGACCAAAGAAGAATTAAAAACGTTGCACAAAACCATTAAGAAAGTAGCAGAAGACATTGAGAATTTCTCTTTCAACACCTCTGTTGCTACCTTCATGATTGCCGTCAATGAGCTCACTGCTTTAAAGTGCCATAAGAAAGAAATTTTAGCGCCATTGTTGGTATTATTGTCACCATATGCACCCCATATTACAGAAGAATTATGGAGTAAGTTAGGAAATAAAGAAAGTATTTCAACAGCGGAGTTCCCTGTTTTTGAGGAAAAATATTTGATTGAAAGCGCAAAGAAGTATCCAATTTCATTTAACGGAAAAATGCGTTTTACTCTAGAATTACCTTTAGATTTATCAAAAGATGAAATTGAAGCAGCTGTTTTAGCAGATGAAAAAACAATTGCACAATTGGCAGGAGTTGCTCCCAAAAAAGTGATTATCGTTCCTGGAAAAATTGTAAATATTGTTAATTAGCACATCTAATGTATATTATGTATTTGTTTGATGCAGGAATACAATCCCAAAGGGATGGTATTTCTAAAGTATCAAGGATTTATAAAAATCAAAAGATGATTCTTTTTTAAAAGGAAAATAAAAAAGCCATTACAATTCTTGTAGTGGCTTTTTTTATTTGGTTATCTTTAGACTAAATTTTAAATACGTTTGGTCAACTATTTTTAAAAGGACTCTGTAAATCGTAAAAAAAAGAAAATAGCCTTGAGTAATCTTAAAAATATTTCCCTTAGAATACGCATTTTTCTATCAATGATCTTATTGGTATTAATGGCCTCTGTTTTAATTTTGGTAGTTACCGTTTATCAATACGATGAACAGACCAAAGACTATAACATTCAGCGTTTTGAACGAAAAGAATCCATTACCAAAGAAACGATTGAATTAGAACTTAAAAACAAGACCATATATCCTGTAAATACGGTAAATCTGCCTAAAATTTTTCAAGACCGTATTTATGAAATATCCTCTATCAATAAATTAAATATCTCATTATTTGATTTGGATGGCAAACTTTTAAAAACTTCTTTGGAAAGTGCCTTCGAAAAGACTGATAAGAAACCGCTTTCAAAAGAAGTGATCTCAAAATTGGCGCAAAATTCCAACCATCGAATTTTAAAAACAGCTCAAGAAGATGGGATTAGTTTTCAATCCTCGTATTCTTATATCAACGACCCAAAATTTAAGCGAATCGGAATTTTAGAAGTTCAGTTTACCCAAGACAATTCAGAAATAAAAAAGGAACTTAGAGAATTTATTAGCCGATTAAGTTTGGTCTATCTATTAATGTTTCTCATCGCCATTGCGCTGGCCTATTTTTTATCAAGTTATATTACTCGGTCTATAAAAACGATTTCTGATAAAATGGAGCAAACAAAACTGAACAAACGGAATGAGAAAATTATTTTAAATTCAGCAAGTTCAGAAATTTCAATTTTAGTAGATGCTTACAATAGCATGATCGATGAATTAACGGAAAGTGCTGTGAAATTAGCAAAAAGTGAGCGAGAACAAGCTTGGCGAGAAATGGCAAAACAGGTGGCACACGAAATTAAAAATCCGTTAACCCCAATGCGTTTAACTGTGCAAAGTTTCGAACGAAAATTCAATCCTACAGCCGAAGATGCGAAAGGAAAATTAAAAGAATATAGCGAGACTTTAATACAACAGATAGATGTGATGAGTTCGATTGCCTCCGCATTTTCTGACTTTGCAAAAATGCCAACTCAGAAAAGAGAGAAAATAGAAGTGATTGGTGTTGTAAAATTAGCCTTAGATATTTTTAATGAAGATTATATTTCATATCAACATTCCGAAAAAGAACTTTTTGCCAATTTAGACAAAACACAGTTAATTCGCATTGTCACTAATTTAATAAAAAATGCAAATCAAGCTTCCGAAGACACTAAAAAACCAATTATTGAGGTGAAAGTTGCTTCTGAAGGAAACAATATCAAGATTTCAGTTTCCGATAATGGAAAAGGAATTTCAGACGCGCTAAAAGATTTAATTTTCGAACCTAAATTTACAACCAAAAGTAGCGGTATGGGACTCGGTTTGCCAATGATAAAAAATATTGTTGAAGCTTATGATGGCACTATTTCGTTTACATCAGAAGAAGGAATTGGTACTGTTTTTACAATAATTATTCCTAAAACCTAATAATCGTTTGTTCTTGCAAAGGCAGGAATTTTAACACTGAAAAAAAAGCCATCCAAAACCTCAGACGTCTTTGATATGCTTTGATTGAAATTTGGATTGCGAATTGTAATTTAGCGCCTAAGTGTCATACTGAGCTTGTCGAAGTAAGCTTGTCGAAGTAAGACTTTCGAAGTGAATTGATTACAGAAATTTAAAACCCTATAAAAAATGAATTTTAATAACATTTTAGTTGAAAAGGAAAACGGACTTGCCAAAATAACCATTAACCGCCCAAAGAAGTTAAACGCATTAAATAAAGAGACCATCGAAGAATTGAGCGCTTCATTTGAAGACTTAGAAGAAGATGCAACCGTAAAAGTTCTGGTGATTACGGGGAGTGGAGAAAAAGCTTTTGTAGCAGGCGCTGATATTTCTGAATTCGCAAATTTCTCTGTAGATGAAGGTGGATTTTTGGCGAAAAAAGGGCAAGAAATGTTGTTTGATTTTATAGAAAACTTATCAAAACCAGTAATTGCTGCTGTTAATGGGTTTGCCCTAGGCGGTGGTTTAGAATTGGCGATGGCCTGTCATTTTAGAATTGCCTCAGAAAATGCAAAAATGGGCTTGCCGGAAGTTTCTTTGGGCGTTATTCCTGGATATGGAGGGACACAACGTTTGCCACAATTGGTTGGAAAAGGGAAAGCCATGGAGTTGATCATGACTGCAGGAATGATTTCTGCAGAAGAGGCGAAAGCATGCGGTTTGGTTAACCATGTAGTCCCTTTAGAAGAACTCCTGCCTTTGGCAGAAAAACTAGCCAATAAAATGACGCGAAATTCTTCCGTTGCAATTGGTGCTGCCATAAGAGCCGTGAATGCAAACTTTGAAGATGGCGTTAATGGATATGAAGTAGAAATTGCCGAGTTTGGCGAATGTTTTGGGACCGAAGATTTCACAGAAGGTACCACAGCATTTTTAGAAAAAAGAAAAGCAAATTTTCCAGGAAGTTAAATAAAAAAAGGGAGCCAATTAAGACTCGCTTTCCTACTAAACTTTAGTTTAATGAATAATTAACTAAATTATGAAAAGAGTTTGCGGGTCAATCTGTATCCAAAAATAGAAGTCAAATGTTAAAACTTGTATATTAAAATAAAACGCTATTAAAATGAAAACCTCCAAAGATAAAATTGAAGAAACATTAAGTTATTATACTTTTAAAAGTTTAGAAACTTTAACTTTTATAAATTCTAATTCGAATTTAACGGTAGAAGAAATTATAGAAAAGGCAAAGGAACTATCAGTTTTAGAGTATAAAATTACAGCTTTAGAGGCAGCAAAGGAAAACTAAACTACTTTAAACCCTCCCATTCGTCATAAAACTGCTGCAGATATGTTTCCATAAAAGCGTGTCTTTGTGTGGCTATTTTCTTTCCAGAAGCGGTATTCATTTTATCCTTTAAGAGCAATAGTTTTTCATAAAAATGATTAATGGTTGGTCCATTAGAATTTTTATATGCATCCTTTGTCATTGATAAGTTGGGTAAAATCTCCGGGTTGTACAATGCTCGATTTTTAAATCCACCATAATTAAAACAACGCGCAATACCAATGGCGCCAATGGCATCTAACCGATCTGCATCTTGGACGACTTCTAATTCTTTAGAGGTGAATTTCTCACCGGTTTTCTCCAAAGAATTCTTGTAAGAAATATTTTGTACGATCTTTACTACATGTGCAATGGTTGCAGCGTCAACCTTTTGATTGACTAAAAACTCTTTTGCTTTTTTGGGGCCAATGGTTTCATCACCGTGATGAAATTTTGAATCAGCAATGTCATGTAAAAGTGCCGCTAATGAAACTACTAAAGTGTCCACATTCTCTTCTTTTGCAATTAAAAGGGTATTTTTAAAAACGCGTTCTATATGAAACCAGTCATGGCCTCCTTCGGCATTTTTAAGTATTTCTTTTACAAAAGCGATGGTGGTGTCAATAATTGTTGAATGTTTCATCTTTCAGTGCAGATTTTAGTTGCTATAAAAATAAAAAAACCACGCATAATTGCGTGGTTTTGGAGTATTCTTTTAATAATTTAAATGAATGTGCTTAACAAAACTCGTCGTAGGCTTGTGCTAAATTTTGAGCAATCATTTGTGCAGAACGGCCTTCAATATGATGACGCTCTAACATGTGTACTAAATTACCATCTTTAAATAAAGCCATTGCTGGAGAAGATGGAGGAAATGGAATCATAAACTCTCTTGCTTTTTGCGTAGATTCTTTTTCTACACCTGCAAAAACAGTCGTTAAGTTTGTTGGTGTTTTCTCTGCACCTAAAGAAGCAATTGCTCCAGGTCTAGCAGTTCCAGCTGCACAACCACAAACAGAATTTACCACGAGTAACGTTGTTCCTTTTTTTGCCAATGCATTTTCAACATCTTGGCCTGTATATAATGCTTCAAAACCTGCGTTGATTAACTCATCACGCATTGGTTTTACTAATTCTTCTGGATACATAATTTTATATATAAATTCAACCACAAATATAATGTATTTTAAAACAGGAATCAAATAGATGTATAGAACTTGTTTTTATAAGAGCATCAATAAAATTGATTTCATAGATGCTCATGATCTCTTTGGAGTTTTTGTTGAATTAATGAAGTTTCTCTTATATTTGACGAAATTAGAAAAAGAGATATGGGAAGTTTTTCAAAATGGTTAGGAGCAGGTTTAGGCTTTACTTTAGGAGGACCAATAGGGGCTGCAGTTGGTTTTGCTTTAGGAAGTTTTGTAGATGGTTTTAGTGCTGAAGACCTTCAAAAGGAGCAACATCAATACCGACAAGGAAGTCGTGTGAATACCCATCCGGGTGATTTTGAAATTAGTCTGTTGGTGTTGGCATCCATCATTATAAAAGCAGATGGAAAAGTAGATCCAAAAGAGCTTGACTTTGTGAGGGCTCAGTTTGTAGGAATGTATGGTAAAGAAAAAGCGAATAATGCCTTTCAGTTGTTTAAAGGAGTTATAAAAGAGCAAGTTTCGGCACGGCAAGTTTGTATACAAATTAGACAACATATGCCCCATGCTTCCCGTTTACAATTGCTTCATTTCTTGTTTGGTATTGCAAAGGCTGACGGTCTGGTAGCGGAGGTTGAAGTAGCCGAAATTAAAAAAATTGCGAGCTATTTATATATCAATCCTTCTGATTTTGAGTCGATTAAAGCAATGTTTTATAATGCTTCGGAAAACAATTATAAAATTTTAGAGATTCCAAAATCTGCAACAGATAACGAAGTGAAAAAAGCCTACCGTAGAATGGCCAAAAAATACCATCCAGATAAAGTACAAGATTTAGGAGCTGCCCACTTAAAAGGCGCCAAAGAAAAGTTTCAAAGCATCCAGTCTGCTTACGAGCAAATAAAAGCATCGCGCGGATTTTAGGACCTGCGTAAGTTCTTGAAATGAAATTTTGTGGTTTTATAACTTCCTTACCCACAAACTCATAAAATTACAAGAAAATCCTTAATTTCGCATTCTTATAAGAAAAGAAAGAAAATGAGCGCGAAATTCCCTGAATATAAAGGACTTGACTTACCAAACGTAGCACAAGAAATGCTGAGCTATTGGGAAGAAAATAACATCTTCGAAAAAAGTGTTACTACTAGAGAGGGCAAAGAACCCTACGTTTTTTTTGAAGGACCACCTTCTGCAAACGGATTGCCAGGTGTTCACCACGTTTTAGCGCGTACGATTAAAGATATTTTTCCTCGTTATAAAACCATGAAAGGATTTCAAGTGAAGCGAAAAGCGGGCTGGGATACGCATGGATTGCCGATTGAATTGGGAGTAGAAAAAGAACTTGGAATTACCAAAGAAGATATTGGAACGAAAATTTCCGTAGAAGACTACAATGCTGCCTGTAGAAAAGCAGTCATGCGATATACTCATATCTGGAATGATTTGACCCAGAAAATGGGCTATTGGGTAGATATGGAAGATCCATATGTTACTTATGAACCAAAATACATGGAGTCTGTTTGGTGGTTGTTGAAAGAAATTTACAACAAGAAATTAATCTATAAAGGGTATACCATTCAGCCCTATTCTCCAAAGGCAGGAACCGGATTAAGCTCACACGAACTCAATCAACCAGGAACCTATCAAGATGTTACAGATACGACCATTGTTGCACAATTTAAAACTCTCGAAAACACCCTTCCCGATTTTTTACAAAATCAAGGAGCGGTTTATTTTCTTGCTTGGACGACAACGCCTTGGACATTGCCAAGTAATACTGCTTTAACGGTGGGTCCAAAAATTGAATATGTTTTAGTAGATACATTCAATCAATATACCTTTGAACCAACGAAAGTGATACTGGCAAAAAAGTTAATTGAGAAACAATTTGGCGGAAAAAATAATTTTGAAGTAACAACTTCGGAAGCATTATCAAGTTATAGTTCTGGAGATAAAAAGATTCCTTTTTACGTAGTAAAAGAATTTGTAGGGAAAGATTTAATCGATATCAAGTATGAACAAATCTTAGATTACGGCTGTGAATTTGAAAACAAACAAGATGCTTTTAGAGTGATTGCTGGAGATTTTGTAACTACAGAAGATGGAACAGGAATTGTACATACATCACCCACCTTTGGTGCAGATGATGCTTTGGTAGCAAAACAAGCTGTTCCTGAAATTCCACCTTTATTGGTGAAAGACGCCAACGATAATTTAGTGCCATTAGTAGATTTGCAAGGAAGGTTTAGGCCAGAAGTTACCGAATTTGCTGGAAAATACGTAAAGAACGAATATTATCCAGAAGGTGAAGCGCCAGAAAAATCGATAGACGTAGAGTTGGCCATTAAATTAAAAACAGAAAACAAAGCCTTTAAGGTTGAAAAATACAAGCACAGTTATCCAAATTGCTGGAGAACCGACAAGCCTATTTTGTATTACCCGTTAGATTCTTGGTTTATTAAAGTAACGGATGTAAAAGACAGAATGCATTCTTTAAACAAAACCATTAATTGGAAACCAG
The DNA here is from genome assembly GCA_018663625.1 of Polaribacter sp. Taxonomy (GTDB): domain Bacteria; phylum Bacteroidota; class Bacteroidia; order Flavobacteriales; family Flavobacteriaceae; genus Polaribacter. The sequence continues at coordinate 41,423 of JABJPX010000009.1, forward strand.
CATCTACCGGAACCGGTCGTTTTGGAAACTGGTTGGCAAACGCAAATGATTGGAATTTATCGCGCTCTCGTTATTGGGGGATCCCGTTACCAATCTGGAGAACAGAAGATGGTAAAGAAGAGATTTGTATTGGTTCTGTGAAAGAATTAAAAGAAGAAATGCTACGTTCAGTAGATGCGGGTATCATGAGTGAAGATATTTTTTCAAGCTTTGAGGTTGGAAACATGTCTGACGAAAACTATGCAAAGATTGATTTGCATAAAAACATTGTGGATGAAATTGTCTTGGTTTCGCCATCAGGGCAACCGATGAACCGTGAAAGCGATTTGATTGATGTTTGGTTTGATTCTGGGTCCATGCCCTATGCACAATGGCACTATCCGTTTGAAAACAAACAAAAAATTGACGGGAATGAATCGTTTCCAGCAGATTTTATTGCAGAAGGAGTCGATCAAACAAGAGGTTGGTTTTATACATTGCATGCAATTGCAACCATGGTTTTTGATTCTGTTGCTTACAAAAATGTGGTTTCTAATGGATTGGTATTAGATAAGAACGGACACAAAATGTCGAAACGTTTAGGGAATGCCACAGATCCATTTACAACATTAGCTACCTATGGTGCAGATGCAACACGGTGGTATATGATTGCCAATGCAAACCCTTGGGACAATTTAAAATTTGATTTGGATGGTGTTGAAGAGGTTAAGAGGAAATTCTTCGGAACGCTTTACAATACCTATTCATTCTTTACTTTATACACAAATATTGATGGTTTTTCTTATACTGAAGAAGATATTGCTTTGGAAGAAAGACCAGAAATAGACCGCTGGATTTTATCAGAATTACACACTCTAATTGCCAAAGTAGATACGTTTTACGAAACATACGAACCTACAAGAGCTGCAAGAGCGATATCAGATTTCACACAAGACCATTTAAGTAATTGGTATGTGCGTTTAAGTAGAAGACGTTTTTGGAAAGGAGATTATGAAACAGATAAGATTTCTGCATACCAAACCTTGTACACCTGTATGGTAACTATTGCGAAACTAAGTGCACCGATTGCACCTTTCTTTATGGATAAGTTGTACCAAGATTTAAATTCGGTTACTGGTAAAGAAACTTCAGAAAGTATTCATTTGGCAGATTTCCCAAAATCGGATGTACGTTTTATTGATGCCTCTTTAGAACGCAAGATGGAAAATGCACAAATCATTTCTTCTTTAGTCCTTTCTTTAAGAGCAAAAGAGAAGATTAAAGTACGTCAACCTTTACAGAAAATCATGATTCCTGTTGATAACGACCAGCAGAAAGAAGAAATTTTAGCTGTTTCAGATTTAATAAAGCATGAGGTGAACATCAAAGAAGTTCAAATTTTAGAAGACGCTTCAGACATCTTAATTAAACAAATTAAACCAAATTTTAAAGCATTGGGGCCAAAGTTTGGAAAAGAGATGCGTTCTATTGCTGCTGAGGTTCAGCGATTTACGAAAGAAGATATTAGTAAAATTGAAAAATCTGGTAACATTTCTTTAGAAATTAATGGAAAAGAGATAACTTTAGAGCGCGAAGATGTAGAAATATCCTCAAAAGATATTGAAGGTTGGTTGGTTGCAAATGAAGGAGGATTAACGGTTGCTTTAGATGTTACAATTACAGAAGAACTTCGTAAGGAAGGTATTGCCAGAGAATTGGTCAATAGAATTCAAAATGCACGTAAAGACACAGGTTTAGAAGTAACAGACAAAATTAGATTAACCGTGTTGAATTTTGAAAACTTGCAACATGCTATTCAAGAGAATAAAGCATATATTATGAGCGAAACATTAACGCAAGAGTTGGTTTTTGTAGACGCATTAGACGCCGGAACAGAAATTGCGTTTGATACTATTATAAGCAAAATATTAATCGAAAAAATGTAACAGATGTCAGAGATTAAAGTAGGGTATTCAGATGAAGATTTACAAGAGTTTAAAGCACTTATTCTTAAGAAAATAGAACGTGCAGAATCAGATTTAGCGTTGTTGCAGAGTTCATACAAGAACGATGCAAACAATGGGACCGATGATACTTCGCCTTCTTTTAAGTCTTTTGATGACGGTTCAGAAGTAATGAGTCAAGAAGCAAATGTTCAATTGGCAATTCGCCAAGAAAAGTTCATTCGTGATTTAAACAATGCCTTGTTACGAATTGAAAACAAAACCTATGGTGTTTGTAGAGTTACTCGTAAATTAATTCAAAAACAACGCCTACTTTTGGTGCCTCATGCCACCTTAAGTATTGAAGCAAAACGCAAGCAATAACTTTATAAAAGCTTCCAAATTTTGGAAGCTTTTTTTAAAATATGTTTTTCGATTACTGTCGAAAAGGAGGCGTAACAACAAAAGACAATCCCATAGAATTTCTGTGTTCATGAAAAAAAGTGCTGTATTTTTCTTCTTGCTATTCCTTTCACAAATAATCGGTGCGCAAAAAAAAGTAATAAAAAAAGTACAAACGACTGCAACTCGAGTAGAAATTTCTACGATAGGTTTAGATGATTTTGTATTGGAAAACTCGAACTCTGAGTTTTTGGAGATCTACTTGTTCGCAGAAAACCCCAGCAAACAACATATTGTCTATAAAGTATCTGATGATACTGCAAAAATTGAATTTCGTATTCCAGCAATGGCTACAGAGGAAGCAGTTTTTAGGAAGTTTATTACGAAAAGATTGCAAAGAGCGAGTGCAATTATTAAAATCCCGAAGAACAAAGCAGTCATTATTTTTGGAGAAGAAATCAATATTGCCGCCAAAAGTTATGGTGGCCCGATGGATATTTATATAGAAAAAGGACTGATAAAATTAGATACAATTCAAAAAAAAACAAAGGTAAAATTTTATGAAGGCAGTGTTTTTGCAACCTTAAGAGCACCGAATATCGATGTGACATCAACGCGAGGAACCATTGCTGTTAACAAAGAAATTCAACAAGAAAATTTTTATAAAAAAACAAAAAACACTTCTCAAAACTTTACCATAAGAACTACAAAAGGGAATATTTTCTTAACGACTCTTAAACCATAATAATATTCTTATTTTTGTGCATATAAAACTCAATAAAATGTCAAAAAAGACCCTGGCAATTCTTACCATTCTAATTGCGATTACTTTAGATCAAATTTTGAAAATATATATTAAAACACATTATGCACTTAATGATGGTTTTGAAGTCTTCAGTTGGTTTAAAATTCATTTTGTTGAAAATAATGGAATGGCAATGGGTTGGGAATTTGGAGGCAAATCGGGTAAATTATTCCTCACTTTGTTTCGATTGGTAGCTGTTTCCGCTATTATTTACTGGTTGGCACAACACATTAAAAGAGCAACGCACAATGCAGTGATTTTTGCGATTGCTTTAATTTTTTCTGGTGCTGTAGGGAATATTATAGACTCTGTTTTTTATGGTGTTATTTTTAATTCTTCTGCTCACCGAGTTGCAACTCTTTTTCCCGAGGAGCCATACGGAGAGTTGTTTTATGGAAAAGTTGTAGATATGTTTTATTTTCCTTTTATAGAAAACGCAAATTTACCAGAATGGATTCCCTTTGTCGGAGGCGATAACTTTACTTTTTTCCAATACATTTTTAATCCAGCGGATGCTTTTATTAGCATTGGTGTAGTCCTCCTCTTTCTCTACAGTAAAAAGGCATTTCCAAAAGAAGAGACCGTAATTTCAGAATAGTTAGGTTGCTAATTTAAGTTATAAAGATGCGTTTCTGATCTTTATGATTAGTACTAATTTTAACTTTTTAGGAGTCATTTTTTTATTACTACTGTATTAAAATGTGTATTTTCGTTACATGCCAGCATCATTAGAACTTCAATTAAAAACCTTGCCAGATTCTCCTGGGGTATATCAATATTATGATAAGAATGAAGTGGTTATTTATGTTGGGAAAGCCAAAAATTTAAAGAAAAGAGTTACTTCCTATTTTACTAAAAATCATGAAAATGCGAAAACACGCATTTTAGTGAAACAAATTGTAGACATCAAACATATTGTTGTTGATACTGAAACAGATGCTCTTTTATTAGAAAACAACCTCATTAAAAAATACAAACCCAAGTATAATATTTTATTAAAAGATGATAAAACCTACCCTTGGATTTGTATTAAGAAAGAACGTTTTCCAAGAGTTTTTATGACCCGTAGGTATATTAAAGACGGTTCAGAGTATTTTGGACCCTACACCAATATAAAAACGGTGAGAGTTTTGTTGGATTTAATTAAAGAATTGTATTCCATTAGAACCTGTAGTTACGATTTAAGTCAACAAAAAATTAATGAAGGAAAATACAAAGTTTGTTTAGAGTACCATTTAAAAAATTGTAAAGGGGGGTGTGAAGGTTTGCAAACTGAAATAAAATACCAAGAAGAAATTGCTGCCATTCGGAATATTGTTAAAGGAAACTTTAAAGAAAGCCTAGATAAATTTAACCAAATGATGCTTGCTTTCTCTGAAAACATGGAGTTTGAAGAAGCACAAAAAATAAAAGAGAAAGTTGGTTTGTTGTCGAATTACCAATCAAAATCTACCATTATTAATCCGTCTATTAACAACGTTGATGTGTTTTCTATTATCTCTGACGAAACGCATGGATATGCAAATTTCTTTAAAATATCGAATGGTGCCATTATTCAATCTCATACAACAGAAATTAAAAAGAAATTAGACGAGACAGATAAGCAAATGTTGGAGCTGTTTATCGTTGAGATCAGACACCGATTCAATTCTCAAAACAAAGAAATTTATGTGCCGTTTCAAGTAGATTTGGGGGCAGAATTGAAAGTGACCATCCCAAAACTAGGAGATAAAAAACGAATTATAGAACTTTCAGAAAGGAATGCAAAATACTATCGACAAGAACAGTTTAAGCAAATTAAAATTGTTGATCCAGAAAGGCATGTGAAAAGAATTATGGCGCAAATGAAAAAAGATTTGCGACTCTCACAAGACCCTCGGCATATTGAGTGTTTTGACAACTCTAACATTCAAGGAACTCATCCAGTGGCAGCATGTGTAGTTTTTAGAGATGGTAAACCAAGTAAGAAAGAATATAGACATTACAACATAAAAACGGTGGAAGGGCCTGACGATTTTGCCTCGATGGAGGAAGTCGTTTATAGACGCTACAAACGATTATTGGAAGAAGAAGCGTCGTTGCCGCAATTAATTATTGTTGATGGGGGGAAAGGACAATTATCTTCTGGTTTAAAAGCCTTGGATGACTTAGGGTTGCGAGGAAAAATTGCGATTATTGGAATTGCAAAAAGGTTGGAAGAAATCTATTATCCCGACGACCCGATACCCTTGTACCTGGATAAGAAATCAGAAACTTTAAAAATTACGCAATACTTAAGAAACGAAGCGCACCGATTTGGGATTACATTTCATAGAAATAAACGAAGTAAGAGTGCTATTCAATCAGAATTAGAGCAAATTCCAGCCATTGGCGCACAAACAATTACCAATCTATTGCGTAAATTTAAGTCGGCAAAAAGAGTAAAAGAAGCTTCTTTTGAAGATCTAAAAACAGAAATTGGGAATGCGAGAGCTTTAAAAGTGTATCAATTTTATCATCCACCAAAAAAATAAAAAAATTCTTCGTTCTTTCTTTTTTAGCGACCTCAATGTTGTTTTTTACACAGCAAAAACAACCAAAAGTGGGGGTTGGTTCTAAGTGGAGGTGATGCGAAAGGATTTTCGCATATTGGGGTGTTGAAAGAAATTTACAAAGTTAATTTTCTACTTAAAATTCAGTATATTTACTGATTAATGAAGGTGAGATTGATGAATTGTATCAATCTGAAAATCAATTTACAAACAGAAAAAAGCCATTGGCTTTTCTAAAATATAATACTCACATGGGATGTAGTAGTTGTGCTACTGGTAAAGACGGTGTGCCAAAAGGATGTAAAAGTAACGGAAGTTGCGCTACAGGCGGATGCGAAAAATTATCAGTATTTGATTGGTTGTCAAACATGACATTACCAAACGGAGAAGAATCATTTAATATTTTTGAAATTCGTTTTAAAAATGGGAGAAAAGAATTTTATAAAAACACAGAAAATTTAAGAATTTCTATGGGCGACATTTTAGCCGTAGAAGGTTCGCCAGGGCACGATGTTGGTTCTGTTTCTTTAGCAGGAGAACTGGTAAAGGTTCAAATGAAGAAAAGAAACGTTTCTGTAGATAGCTCAGAGATTAAAAAAATTTATAGAAAAGCAAACCAAAGAGATATTGATGTTTGGCAAGCTTCACGAGAAAAAGAAATTGAAACACAGCGAAAAGGAAGAGAAATTTTAGGGCGTTTAGGACTTAAAATGAAATTGTCCGATGTAGAGTATCAAGGGGACGGGAACAAAGCAACCTTTTATTACACTGCAGACACAAGAATCGATTTTAGACAATTGATTCGAGATTTAGCAGGTGCTTTTTCGATTCGTGTAGAAATGAAACAAGTGGGAGCAAGACAAGAAGCAGCTCGATTGGGCGGTGTTGGATCCTGTGGTAGAGAACTCTGTTGCTCTACTTGGTTGACCGATTTTAGAAAAGTAACCACTTCAGCGGCACGCTATCAACAATTATCATTAAACCCTTTAAAGTTAGCGGGTCAGTGTGGTAAATTAAAATGTTGTTTGAATTTTGAGTTGGACACTTACTTAGATGCTTTAAAGGTTTTTCCAAAACAGGAAACTATTTTAAAAACTGAAAAAGGGCCGGCTGTTTTTGTGAAGATGGACATTTTTAAACAACATCTTTGGTACACCTATAAAGAAGAAAGATCAAAGTGGTTTTTATTAACATTAGAACAAGTTCAAGAAATAATTGACTTGAACAAAAATAATGAGAAAGCTTCCTCGTTAGAAGAATATGAATCTGAGATAGAGGTACCAATAAAAGTGAATTTCGAAGATGCAGTTGGGGAAGATAGTTTGACCCGTTTTGATGTTCCAAAAACAAAAAAACGCAGAAACAATAAAAACCGGAATAAGAAAAAAGCGGTTGTTGGAAATCCAAATCAGCAAAAACCTCAAGCAAAACAACAACAAAGAGGTTCTCAGAAAAGAAAACCTCACGCAAAAAAAACAGGAGAACAACCAAAAGGAGCGGTTAAAAACACCAACAGACCAAGAAAAAATAACAATCGAAATCGGAACAATAATACTCCTAAAAATGGAAGCGATTCAGAAAAAAAATAAGTTTTTAAGTTTACTGATTCTCTTGTTAGTAGGCTATTCTTGTACTTCTGGGCCTGTTTTTACGAAGTATAAGACGGTTCCAAACAATGCGTGGATTTTAAACGAGCAGGTGCGTTTTGATTTTTCAATCACAGATACCATTGCAAAACGAAATTTATTCATCCATATTCGAAGTAATAAGGAGTACAGATACAGTAATTTATTTCTGATTACGGAACTTGTTTTTCCAAACAAGACAAAAGTAATCGATACCTTAGAGTATAAAATGACAACTCCCAACGGTAAATACTTAGGAACGGGTTTTACTGAGGTAAAAGAGAATAAATTATTTTATAAAGAAGAAAAAGTATTTCCATTTTCTGGAGAATACACTTTCAATGTAAGGCAAGCAATGCGAAAAAATGGTTTTTCAGAGGGCTTAAAAGCATTGGAAGGAGTTACAGATGTTGGATTTAGTATTGAAAAAACGAAGTAAAATGGCACGTAAAAAAAAAACAGACTTTAAGAAATATATCAAAGGTTTTTGGTTTTTAATTCTAAGTGGAATTTTAGCAATATTTTTATTGTTTTTTTTAACTTCTTTAGGAGATTTGCCAACGTTTGAAGAACTAGAAAATCCACAAACAAATTTAGCAACAGAAGTTATTTCTGCAGATGGGGTTACCATTGGTAAATATGCTACAGAAAACAGAACTCCAATTCACTATAACGAATTACCACAGAATTTAATTGATGCATTAATTGCAACGGAAGACGAACGTTTTTACGAACATGCTGGAATTGATTTTAGAGGAACTCTAAGGGCTGTCGTAAAGATTGGCTCAGGTGGAGGCGCCAGTACAATTACACAACAATTAGCAAAAAACCTATTTACAAAAAGAGCGTCGAACAATATTTTTAAAAGAGTTCTTCAAAAAGCAAAAGAATGGATTGTTGCCGTAAAACTAGAACGACAGTACACAAAAAAGGAAATTATTGCAATGTATTTAAACAAGCAAGGGTTTTTGAATAATGCCTCTGGAATTCGTTCTGCTTCCAGAATTTATTTTGGAAAAGAAGCCAAAGAATTGGATCTTCAAGAAGCAGCAATACTAGTTGCCATGTTAAAAAATCCAAGGCAATATAATCCTTACAGAGAAATTTCAAAAAAGAAATCTCTTTCTAGGAGAAATGTGGTATTTGCTCAAATGGCAAAAAATGGATTTATAACATCTCAAGAAAAAGATTCTCTTCAAAAATTACCGCTTAAAATAAACTTCACTCCAGAAAGCCATAGTGACGGATACGCAACATATTTTAGATCGTATTTGCAAAAACAATTAAGAACTTGGGTGCGTAAAAATCCAAAGGCAAATGGAGAACAATACGATATTTTTAAAGATGGATTAAAAATTCATGTTACGCTCGATTCTCGAATTCAAAAATATGCAGAAGAGGCTGTAAAAGAGCATATGGCCAATTTACAATCACATTTTTTTAAAGAACAGAAAAGCAATGAAATGGCTCCTTTTTACGACATAAAAGATTCTACGGTGAATGTTATTTTACAACGAGCAAAACGAAACACAGATCGGTATCGAAGAATGAAAAAAGCGGGAAAAACTGCCAAAGAAATTGATGCCAGTTTTAAGAAAAAAACAGCGATGCGTGTTTTTTCTTGGAAAGGAGAGTTAGATACGATCATGTCACCAATGGATTCGATTCGATATTACAAATATTTTTTACGTTCAGGATTGCTTTCGATAGAGCCACAGACGGGCCATGTAAAAGCATGGGTTGGAGGGATCAATAATAAATATTTTAAGTACGATGCTGTTCAGCAGCAAAAAAGACAAGTAGGTTCTACCTTTAAACCGTTCGTCTATGCAACTGCGATTAATCAACTGAAAATGTCTCCTTGCGATTCATTTCCAAATGTACACTATACAATTCCAAAAGGGAAATACGGAATTCCAGAAGAATGGAGACCAGACAATTCAGGAGATCGATATGGAGGAATGCTCACCTTAAAGGCTGGTTTGGCAGGTTCCGTAAATACAATGTCTGCGCGATTAATAGACATGGTAAAACCCGTAAATGTGGTACGTTTGGCAAAGTTGGCAGGAATAGAAACCAGAATTAGAGCGAATCCGTCCATTGCTTTGGGCGCTGTAGAATTGTCACTAATGGAAATGGTAAGTGCTTATTCAACCTTTGCAAATAAAGGCTTGCGTGTAAGTCCGATGATATTGACAAGAATCGAAGATAAAAATGGAACTATTTTAGAACAATTTACTCCAGAAACAAAAGAGGTTTTGAGTGAAGAATCTTCATATGTAATTTTAGATTTATTAAAAGGTGTTACAGAATCGGGTTCAGGACAGCGTTTGCGAACTCCATATACCGCATTGCCCGATGTTGTTACTGGTTTTCCTTATGAATTTGAAAACCCGATAGCAGGGAAAACAGGAACTACTCAAAATCAATCAGATGGTTGGTTTATGGGAATTGTTCCCAACCTTGCAACAGGTGTTTGGACTGGTGGTGAACACCGTTCTACACATTTTGAAGGCATTGCAAAAGGGCAAGGAGCAACCATGTCATTACCATCCTGGGCTTTGTTTATGAAAAAGTGTTATGCAGACCCTACCTTGAATATCAGTCAAGAAGATTTTGAAAAACCAGAAAAGTTATCCATTAAAATAGATTGCGGAGATCAAGAAGACGAAGATGAAAACGAAGTTGAAGGAGAAGGAGAGAAACTTCCTAAAAAAGTAGTGATCAAAGAAGATATAGATTTTTAATGTTTGAGAAAATGAGGCAGCAAAAATGCAATTTCATTTTTTTATACATCTTAAACCATAAACGATGATTAACAAAAAAGTAAAGAACGTACAAGAAGCTTTGCAAGGTGTTGAAAGTAATATGACATTTATGTTGGGTGGATTTGGTTTGTGTGGAATTCCAGAAAATGCAATTTCAGAATTGGTGAAACGAAATGTAAGAGATGTTACCTGTATTTCAAACAACGCAGGTGTAGACGGTTTTGGTTTGGGCTTGTTGTTAGAAAACAAACAAATAAAAAAAATGATTTCCTCTTATGTTGGTGAAAATGATGAATTTGAACGACAAATGTTATCTGGAGAATTAGAAGTTGAATTAACTCCCCAAGGAACTTTAGCCGAAAAATGCAGGGCTGCACAAGCAGGTTTTCCAGCATTTTATACACCAGCAGGCTATGGTACAGAAGTTGCCGATGGCAAAGAAACAAGAGATTTTGATGGTAAAATGCACGTTTTAGAAGCTGCATTTAAAGCCGATTTTGCCTTTGTAAAAGCATGGAAAGGAGATGCTGCTGGGAATTTAGTGTTTAAAGGAACCGCCAGAAATTTTAATCAAAATATGTGTGGCGCTGCAACGATTACTGTAGCTGAAGTGGAGGAATTGGTAGAAATCGGAACTTTAGATCCAAACAACATTCATATTCCAGGCATTTTTGTGCAACGTATTTTTCAAGGAAAAGATTATGAGAAAAGAATCGAGCAAAGAACGGTGCGTTATCCTAATGAATCGATATAACAGTAAAAAATTCAGCAGTAGAAAAGTCTATTGAAGTTGCATTATTAATCATTCAATATTGTGAGGTTTTACAAGGTGAAAGAATTAGGATTGATTTTATATAAAATATTAAGTACAAGTATTAAACCTCGAAAATAGAATTAATACATTTTTAAATTATTTAATTGATACATTTATATGTTAGATAAAATAGGCATTGCAAAAAGAATTGCACAAGAAGTTCAAGACGGCTTTTATGTAAACTTAGGTATCGGAATTCCAACCTTGGTTGCTAATTATGTTCGGAATGATATTGAAGTAGAGTTTCAATCTGAAAATGGGGTTTTAGGCATGGGGCCTTTTCCATTTGAAGGAGCGGAAGATGCAGATATTATCAATGCTGGAAAACAGACAATTACGACCCTACCAGGAGCAAGTTTTTTTGATTCAGCAACCAGTTTTTCTATGATCCGAGGGAAACATGTAGATTTAACCATTTTAGGTGCTATGGAAGTTGCAGAAAATGGAGACATTGCCAATTGGAAGATTCCAGGAAAGATGGTTAAAGGAATGGGAGGTGCTATGGATTTAGTAGCCTCGGCAGAAAATATTATTGTAGCGATGATGCATGCCAACAAACGCGGAGAATCTAAGATTTTAAAGACTTGTTCTTTGCCATTAACGGGTGTAGGTTGTGTAACAAAAGTGGTGACGAACTTGGCAGTTTTAGAAGTAAGAGACAATGCCTTTCATTTGTTAGAAAGAGCGCCAGGAGTCTCGATAGAAGAGATTCAAAATGCTACAGAAGGAACTTTGATAATTGCAGGAGAAATTCCAGAAATGAAGATGTAAGATGAAGTATTTAGCAAAGAAACCTTTTGTAGTCGTTTTTGTTTTAACACTCAGTTTCATTTTCCTTTTTGATGCTCTTCTCAATATAGAAAATAGCATGATAGGTGCAGGAATTTCAGCGGGTTTGGCTGTGATATTATCACCGAGAAAGAAAAAAATTAAAACACAAACTGGAGAAAAAACTCAAATAACTTGGGTTTTTTTGAAAGCACCAATCTTTTTAAACTAGATGAAAATAATATCTTACAATGTAAACGGAATACGAGCAGCTTTAAAGAAAGGATTTTTAGAGTGGTTGTCCGCTTCAAATCCTGATGTAATTTGTATTCAGGAAACCAAAGCACACAAAGAACAATTGGATCTTTCTGAATTTGAAAATGCAGGATACCAACATCACTATTGGTTTTCTGCACAGAAAAAAGGCTATTCTTCTGTGGCAATTTTTTGCAAAGAAAAACCAAAACATATCGCGTATGGAACAGGTATTGAATCGATGGATTTTGAAGGGAGAAACCTTCGCGTAGATTTTGAGGATGTTTCTATAATGAGCTTGTACCTTCCTTCAGGAACCAATTCTGAACGCTTGAATTTTAAATTCAAATACATGGACGAATTCCAAGTATACATTGATAATTTGAAGAAAGAAATCCCAAACCTTGTAATCTGTGGAGATTATAATATTTGTCATGAAGCGATCGATATTCACAATCCAAAAATGAAAGGAGTTTCAGGGTTTTTGCCAGAAGAAAGAGCCTGGATGAGTGCGTTTATCAATCATGGGTTTGTGGATAGTTTTAGACACTTAAACCCCGAAGAACAAACCTATTCCTGGTGGAGCTATCGCGCAAATTCTAGAGCAAATAACAAAGGTTGGCGCTTAGATTATGCCATGGTATCAGCACCTTTAAAAGAGAAAATAGCACGCGCCTATATTTTAACAGAAGCCAAACATTCAGACCATTGCCCCATTGTTGTAGAATTGGACTTATAAAATTAATAATGAAAAAATTACTCCTATTTTTATTTTTTACTACCTCTGTTTTTGCAGAAGCAGCAAATGATTCCATTCCTAAAAAAATGAGTACTTCCGACTTATTTTCTGACTATGATATTGTGTTAATAGATAGTTTACTTATGGATTCTAAATACAAGTCTCCTCTCTACAATACCTTACAATACAGAATGGATGATATGGATAAGGAAGAGGTGACAGACGTTGTTTTATCCACTGAAGTTTTAAAACAAAGATTGGCTGTAATTGATGCAAAAACACCCTTTCACATTGCTTATAATCCGGCTTTAGAGAAAGTAATAAAATCCTATCTAAAATACCGAAAAAGGTATTATCCTGCCTTAATGGCAAAGGCATCTTACTATTTTCCAATGTTCGAAAAGTATCTAGATCAATATGACATTCCGCTAGAAATGAAATATTTAGCAATTGTAGAATCGGCACTAAATCCAACAGCAAAATCGAGAGTGGGCGCTACAGGGTTATGGCAGTTTATGTATCCAACAGGTGTACAATACAAGTTAAAGGTAAGCTCGTATGTAGATGAACGTCAAGACCCTTTAAAAGCAACCATTGCAGCTTGTCAATACCTCTCCGATTTATATACCATTTTTGGAGATTGGGATTTGGCTTTAGCCGCTTATAATTCAGGACCAGGAAATGTTGCAAAGGCAATAAAACGTTCTGGAGGATATCGAAATTACTGGAACATCCGTCCGTTTTTACCAAGAGAAACTGCAAGTTATGTTCCTGCATTTTATGCTACTATGTATTTGTTTGAATACCAAAAAGAGCACCAACTTGTTCCCGAAAAGTTTCAAATTCGACATTTCGAAACCGACACAATTCAGATTAAAAAAACAATTAGTTTTGATCAAATTTCAGAAATAACAGGGATCAATTTTGAGTTAATTCAATTTTTAAATCCGTCTTTTAAACTAGATGTGATTCCATTTGTTAAGGGAAAAGAATACGCCATTACCTTACCAAGAAAAAACACCTTATCTTTTTTAGAAAATGAGGAAGCCTTGTATGCCTTAGCAAAAAAGGACGCCGCAAAAAGAGAGAAGCCTTTGCCAAAGTATTTTGAATTGGGCAAACGCATTCGTTATAAAGTAAGGAGTGGCGACTTTTTAGGAAAAATTGCCAATCGTTTTGGGGTTCGAGTTCGAGATTTAAAACGTTGGAATCGATTAAAGACAAGTCGTTTACGAGTTGGGCAAAGATTGAGTATTTATCCCAAAAAAATAGCGCTCCCAAAAGCATAACCAGAAAGTGGAATACTTTTTGATTTACAAAATGAAATATATTTAAAAGCAACATTCATGAAGAAATTAGGATATTTATTTTTTACAATGATATTTTTATTAGGCTGTGATAGTAAAAGTTCTTTCGTACAAAAACCAGCTGTAGGAGCAATTAACCGTGTGATGGTGGTTGTAAAAACTAGCAATTGGCTCGGAGAAGTAGGAGATGAAATTAGAAATTCTTTTGGAGAACTCATCGTTGGTTTGCCGCAGCCTGAAGCAACAACGACACTTTCTCAAATAACACCAAACGGCTTTGGATCGATGATGAAAGCTTCTGGGAGTCTTTTTATTGTTGAAGAGCATGAAAAAGAAACTTTTTCTATTCGTTACAATGTTTATGCAAAACCACAAACGGTGATTTCCATTTCTGCTAAAGATGACGCAGGGCTCATACGAGTATTTAAGCAACATGAAAAAGAGATTTTGGCAACTTTTCGACAAGCAGATATCGAAGTAACTCAAAATATTTTCATGAAATCTAAATTGCCAGATGCACAATTTAAAACATTACAAAATTTAGGGGTTTCTTTTACAATTCCTTCTAAATATAAAACGGTAGAAGATACTGGAGATTTTCTGTGGTTGCGCAATCATTTGATGAGTGGAATTGCAAAAACGGGAAGTAATAATATTTTGGTATATAGTGTGCCGTTAGAAGATGAAGCCACTGTTTCAGATCGGATTATCGCAGAGAGAAATAAAATTGGAGAAAAACACATCCGAGGTTCTGACACTTTAACCATGTATATGATTACAGAAAAAGCTTACACCCCTGTAACTTTTGACGCAAAAATTGATGGTAAAAAAGCCTATGAAACCCGTGGTAAATGGGAAGTAAAAAACGATTTTATGGCTGGACCTTTCCTCAACTATACCGTAGTTGATAAACAGCAGAATCGATTGATCGTTTTTGAAGGATTTACTTATGCCCCTTCGATCAATAAACGCGAATTTGTTTTTGAACTAGAAGCCATTGCGAAGTCGATGAAAATTCAATAAAGACCCTATTGAAATTTAAGAAAAGGTGGTTTGTAATGACAATTACTAGCGAAAAATGCTACATTGATCCCGTCGAAATGGATTGATTTTTAGATAAAAAACTCTTTGAAAGTGTTTTTTATGTTTAAAAATTAAGTTTAGAGGAGCAATTTTTATCCAATTCATTTAGAACCAAAAACTTGTTTTTATATTTGATATTCAATTAAAAAATTTTTACGACATGGAAATGAATTTTAACGTGCTGTTTTTAGCAGCTTTAGTGCCAATGATTATTGGCTTTTTTTGGTATGGTCCTTTGTTTGGCAATGCTTGGATGAAAGAAATGGGTTTTACAAAGGAATCTCTAGCGGGAACCAATATGGTAAAAACATTGATCATCAGTTATGTGTTCAGTTTTTTCATTGCTTCTTTTTTAATGTTTGTTGTCATTCATCAATCGGGAGTTTATTCAACATTAGCAGGAGAACCTGGTTTTAACGAAAAAGCAGGAGAAGGGTTTGCCTTTTTTCAAGACTTTATAAATACCTATGGAGATCGTTTTCGAACCTTTGGACATGGTGTCCTTCATGGAGTGTCTACTAGCCTCTTTTTTGTGCTTCCAATCTTATCTATTGTCGCACTCTTTGAGAAAAAAACGGTGAAGTATGTTGCGATTAATGCAGGATACTGGATGGTAACTTTAGCAATTATGGGTGGTATTGTATGCCAATGGCTGTAATGGAGTAGTCATCATTAGACATAAAAAAACCTCGCATTAGCGAGGTTTTTTTATGATTTATTTAATACCCCACTTTCGTTCTCACTTTTTGGAGTACTGTTGTGGCTACTTTTTTTGCTTTTTGTTTTCCAATAGCAAGTGCATCGTCGATTTCATTTTTGTTGTCCATAAAGTGTGTATAACGCGCTCTAATGGTTGCAAATTTTGTAATGATTAATTCATATAACGCTTGTTTTGCATGCCCGTACCCATAGTTTCCTGCTAAATAATTGGCATGCATCTCTGCAGTTTCTGACGGAGAAGCCATTAATTTATAGAGTGCGAAAATGGTATCTGTATCTGGGTTTTTCACATCTTCCAATGCCAAACTATCGGTTTTAATACCCATAATTTGTTTGCGTAATTTTTTATCGGAAAGAAATATATTAATGGTGTTATTTCTAGATTTACTCATTTTTCCACCATCGGTCCCAGGAACTAATTTTGTGTGTTCTTGAATTTTTGCTTGAGGGGCAACAAGTGTTTCACCAATTAAATGGTTAAATCGATTGGCAACATCTCTTGCCATTTCTACATGTTGCAATTGGTCTTTTCCAACAGGTACAATTTCTGCATCATACAACAAAATATCTGCAGCCATTAACATCGGGTAAGTAAATAAACCCGCGTTTACGTCACCCAATCGATCCGCTTTGTCTTTAAAACTATGTGCCAATGTCAATCTTTGATATGGAAAAAAACAACTCAAATACCAGCTCAATTCTGTTACTTCAGGAACATCACTTTGTCTATAAAAAACACTTTTAGAAATATCAAGTCCACAAGCAAGCCAAGTTGCTGCCGTACTGTAGGTGTTTTCTCTTAGTGTTGTTCCTTCTTTTATTTGTGTAAGAGAATGCAAGTCTGCAATAAAAAGAAAAGATTCATTATTAGGGTTATTTGCCATTTCGATGGCAGGTAAGATAGCACCTAATAAATTCCCTAAATGCGGAGTTCCTGTACTTTGTACACCTGTTAAAATTCTTGACATTACTATTTGTTTTTCTTTATAAAGTATGATTGAGGTATCAAAACCATCTATGATGACAAAAATAAGGTTTTGTTTCAGAAAACCAATCAAACAAAAGAATATTAGTACTTTTGGCGGTATATGAAATTTATAAAAATTCCTTTTCTTTTACTTTGGCGATTCTGGTTCTATTTTTTAATCTTCGTCACCATTATTTTAATGGCTCCTTTGTTATTTATTTTGACAATAAAGGAGGAATCGTATCCACAATTTTGGAAATTAATTCGAGTATGGGCCAAAGTGCTTATTTACGGAATGGGTTTTCGCTTAAAGTTTCAGTTTGATCAGCATATCGACCCTACCAAGAGTTATATGTTTTGTCCAAATCACGGTTCATTGATGGATCCTTTTGTTTTAGTAGCTACCAGTAAAAATCCAATTGTTTTTGTTGGGAAAAAAGAATTTGTGAAGATTCCGATCTTTGGTTTTTTTTATAGAAGAGCTGTTATTATGGTAGATAGAAGTAGCCCAAAAAGTAGAAAACGGGTTTATGAAATGGCAAAAAAAAGATTGCAAAAAGGGACGAGTATTGCTATTTTTCCTGAGGGATTAGTCCCTACAGAAGAGGTGGTTTTAGCGCCCTTTAAAAATGGTGCTTTTAGTTTGGCTATCGAACATGGAATCCCTATTGTACCACAAGTTTACTACGATTGCAAGCGCTTTTTTTCATGGGATATTTACAAAGGCAGCCCTGGAGTATTTAGAGTAAAACAACATCCATTTATAGAAACAAAAGGGCTCGGAACAGAAGATATAGAAAGTTTGAAAGAGACACTTTTTTCGCTCATAGAAAATGATTTGTTAGCCGATAAAAAATATATGAAAGATACCAATAGAAATAATTAATGAGCGAAGAACTGAATTACATCTATAGTAAAAAAGAAGAGTTTTTAAACGTTCTTTCCCATGGTTTTGGGTTGGTACTTTCTCTGATTGCATTTCCTTTTTTACTCATAAAAGGGTTTGCATATAACGGTTTTTGGAAGCCAACGAGTTTTGTTATCTATGGACTCAGTTTGATTCTTCTCTATGCGGCTTCTACATTTTATCACGCAGCCAAAAACCCTATGATTAGGAGAAAGTTAAATATTTTTGATCATGCAGCAATTTATGTTTTAATTGCAGGAGGTTATACTCCTTTTTGTTTGGTTGCTTTAGACTCCTCTTTAGGTTGGTATGTGTTTATTTTTGTTTGGCTTTTTGCACTTGTCGGAATTATTCTAAAATTATTTTTTACAGGAAAATACGACAAACTGTCTACAGCAATGTATCTGCTAATGGGGTGGCAAGTTGTTTTTTTTGCAAAACCATTGGCAAATAGTTTATCTGAAAATGGGCTTTATTTATTAATTTTGGGAGGTATTTTTTACACCATAGGTGCCATTTTGTATTCCTTAAAAAAGCTCCCTTATAATCATGCTATTTTTCATGTTTTTGTTTTATTGGGCAGTTTAAGTCACTTTTTGAGTATTTATTTTTTAGATTAAAGCAGTGTTTTTTATTCCCAATCTTTAAATGGAACTTTACTTAGTTTTGAGTTGTAGTATTTCTCATTACCTGTAACCTCTTCCCCAATCCAAAGGGGTTTTTGAAAGGTTTCGGCTTCATCTTTCAATTCTATTTCTGCAACAATTAATCCTAGATTGTCTCCAAAAAACACATCAATTTCAAAAACATGTTCCTCGTTTTTTACATAAAACCTCGTTTTTTCGATGCTTGTAGGTTCACATAATAGCAACAATTCTTCAGCGTCAAGAATGTCAATTTCCTTTTCCCACTCAAAGCGTGATGTTCCAGTAGTATTCGATTTTCCTTTTACGGTCATAAACGCCTTGTCGTCCATGATTCTAATTCGAACTGTTCTGTTTTTGTTGGAATTTAGATACCCCTGTTTTATTGTCTTTTTCGCAAAACACGCCTTCTTAAAAGAATCGTTTTTCACTAAAAATTTTCGTTCGATTTCTACTGCCATTAAAAAGATTTTTAAGATGTACTAATGTATTTATTTTTCTCGTTATATAATAATAAATAAATATCTTTGATAGACGTATTTTCAGCATGAAAAAAATAACACTTTTATTCTTTTTAATATTTTCGTTTTCTGTTTTTGGACAAACCGACTATAGTGCTTCCTGGGAAGATTTTTATTCCTACAACAATGTAAAAGATTTTGTTAAGGAGGATGCCGTTATTTATGCATTGGCAGATAATGCTGTTTTTACCTACAATATCAATTCGCAGGAGATTCAAAAATTTTCTTCAATACAAGGCCTTTCTGGTGAAACTACATCGTCTATTTATTACAGTGCTGCTTTTCAACGATTGGTAATTGGGTACCAAAACGGTTTGATTGAAGTTGTAGACAATGATGGTAGCATCACGATTTCTTCTGATATTGTGAGTTTTAATCAAAACGGAGCAAAAAGCATCAATCATATTTCAGAATATAATAACAAATTATACCTTTCAACACCCTTTTCAATTGTTGAGTATGATATTGAAAACTTAGAATTTGGAGACACTTTTTTTATCGGAAATAATTCGAGTGATGTAGGTGTTAATGAAACCCTCATTTTTAATGAAACCATATATGCCGCTACGGATGATGGAATTTTTTCTGCGGAGATTAACAATGATTTGCTTATTGATTTTAATTTCTGGGAACAACGTTATGTAGGCACACGTTTTAAGGCAATTCGTGTTTTTAATGACAAAATTTATACCACTACTGACACCGAACTATTCCTTGTGAATGGTGCCAATTTGGTTTCACAAACCAATTTTCTTCAATCCATAAAAGGATTAAAAAACACCGCTACTCATTTGTCGGTTGCTTTAAATAAATCCGCAAGTGTTTTTGATTTAAACATGAATTTGGTTGCAACGATTGCAACAACTTCCGATTTCGATTTCACGCTAAATACCTCATTGGTCGCAGGCAATGATATCTATTTAGCGACGAAAGAGTTCGGTATTTTAAAAACGACCTTCACGTTACCTTTCGATTTTTTAGAGATTCACCCAGAAGGTCCTTTGTCCAATGAAGTTTTTTCCATAGATGCTAATAACGATCATTTATGGATTGTGTATGGAGGGTACAATACGACGTACACGCCAGTTCGAAAAAAGCAAGGATTTTCTCATTTTAATGGTGAAGACTGGGTAAACACTCCGTTCAACGCAACCTTACCGCATGATCTGGTTGATGTAACTATTGACCCGAACAATGAAAACAAGGTATACATTAGTGCCTTGGGCGTGACTAATGATCTCAATGTAATCCCAACGGGTGGTTTGCTTGTGGTGGAAAACGATGTGATTACGCAAACTTACAACCACTTAAACAGTTCTTTTGAGCCGATTTCCGTTTCTTTACCAACGATTAATATTCGAGTTAGCAGTGCTGCAATCGATGCCTCAGGAAATCTTTGGGCAACCAACTATCAAACAGCTGAAGAATTAAAAAAATTATCGGCAAATGGTCAATGGAGCTCTGTAGATTTAAGTAGTATTAAAACTTCTACTGCTGCGGGTTTAAATGAAGTGGTTATAGACCGTAGCAATAGCGTTTGGATTGGTAGCCGAAGAAATGGGGTCTATGTTTACAATGAAAGTGGTAACCGAAAAATAGCTTTAAATACGGGGGTAGATTCTGGGAACTTACCTGATTTAAATGTAAGAACAATTGCTGTTGATAGAAATAATAGGGTTTGGTTAGGGACAAAGTCTGGCTTAGTCGTTTTTAACAATGCTGCCAATGTGTTTGAGGTAGATTCTCCTGATGAGGCTGCAACACCAGTAATTATTTTAGACGATGGTGTCGCTAAAAAATTATTAGGAGATCAAACAATCAATACGATTGCTATCGATGGGGCAGAGAACAAATGGTTTGGTACAGATAGCGGCGGTGTTTTATATACCAATCCTAGCGGACAAAATACCTTGGCGAATTTTAATAAAAACAATTCCCCACTACCTTCGAATACAATTTTAAAGATTAAAGTCGATAAAAATAACGGGAAGGTCTATTTTGCTACGGACAAAGGGATTGTTGCTTATAACAGTAATGTTGCCCCTTTTGGCGTTTCACTAGGAGCTGTTTATGCGTATCCAAATCCCGCATTAATAAATCATGAAATCGTTACCATAGACGGTAGAAATGGCACACATTTACCAAAAGGCACCAATGTAAAAATCATAGACATTGCAGGGAATTTAGTATATGAAACCAATGTTGTAGAAGGAGAACAATTGCAAGGAGGAAAGGTGGTTTGGAATAAAAAAAATCTCGCAGGGAATGCCGTGTCTTCTGGAATCTATATTGTTTTATTATCAAATGATGACGCTTCAGAAACGTCCGTCACAAAAATTGCAATTGTAAATTAATGGCAGTTTTAACCTCCAAAGCAATCGTATTAAGTGCTTTAAAATATAGTGAGTCTAGTTTAATTGTGAAATGTTACACTGAAAAATTGGGAGTAAAAACCTATTTAATTCGTGGCGTTTTAAAAAACAAAAAAGGACCGATAAAAGCGGCTTATTTCCAGCCACTCACCCAACTTACTTTAGAAGCAAATCACAAGCAAAAATCAAATCTTCATTCACTGAAAGAAGTCCATATTTCTCACCCTTATAAATCAATTCATACAGATATTGTAAAGCAATCAATTGTATTGTTTTTGTCTGAAATATTATCGAGTAGTATTCAAGAAGAAGAAGAGAATACAGTTTTGTTTGAGTATCTCGAAACAGCTTTTTTATGGTTGGATGCGCATGACAAAATTGCAAATTTTCATTTGTTATTTTTGTTAAACTTAACTCGATTCTTAGGGTTTTATCCAGATCTTGTTGATCAAGAAACAGCAACTAGTTTTAATTTGGCCGAAGGTAGTTTTTCAAATGAGTTTACGGATAAAAATTCTATTGTAAAGACAAATTTAGCACTCTTTAAAACCCTGTTAGGCATAAATTTTGATGAGATAGAAGAAGTGTTATTTAGCAAACAAGAAAGACAGGCACTTTTGCAGATCATAATTCGATATTTTGAATTACATTTGGATGGCTTTAGAAAGCCAAAATCCCTAACAATTTTAGAAACTGTATTTAGTTAATGAGAGCATTATTTTTTATTTTTTTAATAGGCTTTAGCTTTAATAATTTTTCTCAAGAGGTTAAGGTTTTAGATAAGGAAACGGGTAAAACCGTTAAAAACGTTACTATTTATAACGAAAATCAAACGATAACACTTACGACAAGTAAGAACGGAACAGCCGATCTTTCTTCTTTGAAGAATTCAGAATTTATTTATTTTTCTCATCTTTCATATGCTCTTTTTAAAATAAAAAAAGAGGATTTAAAAACCACTAATTATACGTTTTTTTTAACAAAAGAATCTGAACAATTAGACGAAGTGGTACTCTCTGTTTTTAAAAACAAACAGAAAAGTAATCGAATTGCTGAGCAAGTGGCTGTTTTGTCACAAAAAGAGATCCGCAAAATTTCACCACAAACTTCTGCAGATTTACTGGCAACAATTCCAGGGATCAAAGTACAGAAATCTCAGTTCGGTGGTGGTAGCCCCGTGCTTCGTGGTATGGAATCTAACCGAATTTTATTGGTGGTAGATGGTGTTCGAATGAACAATGCAATTTATCGAAAAGGACATTTACAGAATGCAATTTCAATAGCCCCAAATCAATTAGATAGAACAGAGGTTGTTTTTGGACCTTCTTCTGTAATTTATGGTTCGGATGCTTTGGGAGGAGTGATTCATTATTATACAAAAACACCAAAATTATCAGATGAAACAAAAGTGAAAACTGATTTTTTTACTCGTTTTTCGGGTGTTAATAATGAAATTACTTCAAATGTTTCAGTTGCTTTAAGTTTTAAGAATTGGGCTTCTTTTACAAGTGTTTCTTATAGTGATTTTGGAGATTTAAAAATGGGGAAGAAGCGTTCTCATGGTTTCGATGATTGGGGAAAAGTTTTTTATTTTTCAGAAAATAGCAATGGCAATTACCGCGAAAACCCAACCTTAAATACAGAAGCGAATCTTCAGAAAAATACCGGATATATGCAAACTGATGTTTTGCAGAAATTTTATGTCCCACTGTCAGAAAATACGGAATTAAAATTAAATATTCAATACTCTAAATCGTCAAACATTCCACGGTTTGATAGATTATCAGAGTTAACAGACCCAACAAATAGTGCTTCTTTAAAGTTTGCGGAATGGTATTATGGTCCTCAAGAACGTTTTCTGTTCTCACCACAATTACTCCTCAATCCCAATAAAAAGTGGTTGCAAAAAGGGAGCATTACTTTTGCGTATCAAAATATTAAAGAGAGCCGAATACAACGTAAATTTGGAAGCTTAGACCGCTCTTATAGAAATGAAATGGTCAATATTTTCAGTGTAAATGGTGATTTTTCTGTACCACTTAAAGAGAATCAAAAACGAATATTAACCTATGGCTTTGAACTTGCTTACAATGATGTAACATCAAACGCTTTAGGTAAAAGACTCGCTGTTTCCAACGACGAGGTTACAGGTTTTTCTGACGACTTTTTAGTGCAATCGCGCTACCCAGACGGAGGGAGCAACTATTTAAGTTCAGCCATTTATCTAGGGTATCGACAAGATATAAGCGCCAAGGCGACTTTAAACACTGGGGTTCGTTTTACAAACACCCATTTACAAGCCAATTGGATCGATCAAACATTTATCACTTTACCAGACCCAAGCATCACCATAGCCAATACTGCAATAACAGCAACGTTGGGTTATGTATACAAACCTTCCAAAAACTGGCAAATAAACAGTGTTTTGTCCTCTGGTTTTAGAGCCCCAAATATTGATGATGTTGGTCGCGTTCGAGAAAAATCTGGGAATATTACCATTCCAAATATTTATGTAGCACCCGAATTTGCCTACAGTGCAGAATTTGGACTACAGAAATATTTCAACAATCGTCGTTTTAGAATTGGAGGAAACGTTTTTTATACACTCTTGGACAACTACATTCAAAGAGACTTTGTTTATGCTCCTGATGGCAGTAACCTACAAGTGGCATTTGATGGTGAATTTGGAAATGCTGTGAGTAACCAAAACAAAGGAAGAGCTTATATTACAGGATTTACATCAAGTTATTTGGGAAAAATTTCAAACCGATGGAATACTTCAGGGTTTATTACATATACAAAAGGGAGGACCTATGATACCAAAGAACCCCTCTCTTCGATTCCTCCTTTGTTCGGGCAGTTTGAAGTGAATTATAAAATCGGAAAATTAGAATTGGGCGCTGATTTTAGATTCAACAGTAAAAAGAATATCGAAGATTTTAACTTTACTGAAGGCATCGATAACCACGATTTAACTCCGATTATTGATTCAAATGCAACCAACGATGAATTGAAGTATTATGGTTCTCCAAGTTGGAATACATTAGGATTTAACGGACGATATGTGTTCAATGACACGCTCTCCTTTCAAGCAAGAATAGCAAACTTATTTGATGCACATTATATTGAGTTTGCCTCTGGAGTTTCTGCTCCTGGTAGAAATATTTCTGTTTCCTTTTTGGCTACCTTTTAGTCTTTAATTTTTTCCCCTCATCATCATATAACTCAGAAATTGATTTCTCTGTTTTTATAATGCAAACCACAAGTGTTAACATCACCAAGACCATTGGCTCCCAGCTGATGGCTCCTTTGGCTAAAGAAGCAAAAAGGAGTCCTGCTAAAAATGAAATTCCAGCGTATACAATAAGGTTTTTATTAAATGTTGCATTTGCAAAATTCCAAATCTCATTATTTTGCATGGTTCTGTAGGTTCTATAGCCATACAACTTATTGATTTTCTTTGGTGGAAATTTCCAGAAAAGAATACTTACAAAAAACAGCAAACCGTTTGTGGTTAAAACATAGGTAAATGCATCCATCGGATTAAATTTTTATTATTTATAAAAGGTTCACAAACAGTTTCAACTGCAATATGAACGGAATTACTTTCTTTTAGGGCGAATCAAACCTTCTTGAGCAAAAGATGCAATTAATTGACCATCTCTTGTAAATAAATTTCCTTTTGAGAGTCCCCTTGCTCCAAAAGAATTGGGAGATTCAGAAGAAAACAACATCCAATCATCAAAATCAAAATCTCTGAAAAACCACATGGAATGATCTAAGCTCGCCGTTTGCAAATTGCCGAAATTGGCTTTGCTTGCATTTGGATTTATTGCCGAATTTAAGACATTGTAATCGGAGATGTAAGTGAGAATTTGCTGTTTTGTCTGAAGGTCTAAACCTTTAGATCCTCCTTTTAATTTAAACCAAATTTTGTCTTCCGCAGGCAAATCTTCTGGATCTAAAGGGTTTGGTATCACTGTTGGTTTAAATTCGATAGGTCTTTCAATGCTTAAAAATGCTTTCATATTTTTTGGAATAAAGTCTCCAAACTGCTCCACCATTTCACTCCAGCTAATTAATTCTTCGGGTTGTTTTATGTTTGTTTCTATTGCTTTTTGGTGCGTATACCCTTCCTCTATTTTATGAAAAGAAGCAGCTAAAATAAAAATTGTCACTTCATTTTGTGTTGCTTTTACACGTCGAGTAGAAAAACTTCCACCATCTCGCATTTCTTCTACTTCAAAAATAATTGGGACATCTAATTTTCCTGCTTCTAAAAAATAGGAGTGCAAAGAATGCAGAATACGCTCTTTTGGTACTGTTCTGTTTGCTGCATTTAAAGATTGTGCTAAAACTTGTCCTCCGAAAACATGAGGGCTTCCGATAGTTTCGCTAACTCCTTTAAAGGTGTTTGCCCCTATTTTTTCTAAGTTTAATAAAGCAATTAAATCGTTAACGTTTTTCATTTTCAGTTACTTTTTTAAAAGGAAATTTTTGATGAAAAGGGGTAGGTTCAATTTTTTGTAAAAATAACCTTAAAATTCTATTTTTGATTGATTTTTTATGACGAATATACATTGTTAAGTCTTGTGGAACAGCACCGATAGAACTTTTAATTTCGCTAGCAGTTCTTCCGAAGTTTAAAACCTTTATTCTCTTTTTAATGGCGATTTTTATATAGTCGTATAGCATTCTTTGGTAGATTGCATACTCTTTGTTTAATAGATAATCTATACCTACAAAATGGGCATCCAAAGAATTTTGATTGATGATTCCAGACATAAATCCAACCACTTTTCCATTTAAAAAATAGGCTTTAAGTAGATAGTTGTCTTTTAGTTTTTCTTTTAAATGAATGTAGGTTTCTAAGTTAAAGTCCCCCAAATTAAAATCAGCTTTTGAAGAAACCTTTTTATAGAGGGCCGTCATTTCTGGGAGTAGTTCTTCAATATTATCTAGTGTAATATCTTCTATTTTCAGCATTGCACTTCGTTGCATTGCTTTTTTTGCTTTTACCCTAAATTTCGTTTTTAATGCAGCGAGATAGTCATCA
Source organism: Polaribacter sp. (assembly GCA_018663625.1). Lineage (GTDB taxonomy): Bacteria > Bacteroidota > Bacteroidia > Flavobacteriales > Flavobacteriaceae > Polaribacter. Next base: position 67,629 of record JABJPX010000009.1, read on the forward strand.
AAAGTTTGCCAATTTTCGGCTAAGTTTAAAAGCATGTTGGGTGCTACTAAAAACGGGCTGTAATTATAATCTTTTAAAGAGTCTGTAATGGATAAAGATTCATTTATAAAATCTTTTATTAAGAAGAAATTTACTTCTTTTTTTAAGGTTGGATTATTATTCACAAAATGTAAGATTGCTTTGGCAACCTCCTTTAGGATTGTTTTTTTATTTTGATTTTTTTCGATAAAAACACCGTGTTCTCCGCTAACAAAGGTGTTGCCACAAATTAATAATTTTAGAGGTTTTTTCTTCGGAAACAAATTCAGTTTCCGACCAACATTCTTAATTTTTCGAACTAAAACTTCTAAGTCATTTTTGATGTCATCAATGTAGAAATCTACAAATTGAAGTGAAGCAAAAGCGATTGGATTTTTTTTTGTGTCCAACAGAACAACATAAGTAAACTTGATTTCTGAGTTGTTTTCTTCTAGAGAACGTAAGAAGTCTTTGTGGAAATAAAGATTTTTTTCACAATTTAACTCTTCCCAGATTTCTTCAGAAATTTCTGATACAGACGAAAAGTACAGGGCATTATTTGTGTTTGTAAAAGGTTTCAAATGATTTCATATTTGGGGTCAACATTATTGCTTTTTCTAAAGGAAATTTCTAATGTGCAAAGTTCCGTTTTCTCGGGTTACGATTCGCTATTTAATGCAACTAATTTCATCATATTTAAATCATTTTTCAATGCCCTATTCCAAATTTTACAATGAAGCATTATTTCTTTTTTAGAAACATAAAGATGCTTAAAAAAATCGGTTTGATAAAACAACAGATTCTCTAACTAAATCAGGTGCAAACAATTTTAGTGTAGCATTCAAAAAAAATTATATTTGTCGTCTATTCAAAACTCTTGCTTAAAGAGAAAAGTTCAATTTACAAATTATGAGAAATATATTATTATCTATTCTAGGCTTGCTACTTATTGGAGGTGCTATTATTGGCGGGAACATTATTGTTCAAAAAAACAATCAACCAAAACCAACATTTAAAAGGGAAATAAAAACCGTTTTTGTAGAAAATGTTGTCAATAAAGAGATCCCTGTTTTATTATCTGCAAAAGGAAATCTGATCGCTAAAACTAAAATTGATGTTTTTTCTGAAGTTCAAGGCGTTTTAGAAAGCTCAAAGAAACCCTTTAAGGCGGGAACAAAATACAATAAAGATGAAACCCTTTTGCGTATTAATAGCGATGAATTCTATGCAAGTTTACAAGCGCAAAAGAGTAATTTAAGTAATCTGATTACTGCGATCTTGCCAGATATTCGATTAGATTATTCAACTGAATTTAAGAAATGGGAACGCTATTTAAAAGCATTTGATATGAATAGCCCAACACCTAATTTACCTAAATTTTCATCAGATAAAGAAAAATATTTTGTCTCAGGAAGAGGTGTTTTAACAGCCTATTATGCCGTTAAAAACTTAGAGGTTCGGTATAAAAAACATCAAATAAGGGCCCCATTTTCTGGGGTTTTAACAGAAGCATTGGTCACACCAGGAACACTTGTTCGAGTTGGACAACGTTTGGGCGAGTTTATTGATCCAAGTACTTATGAAATGGAAGTTGCTATTAGTGTACTCTATTCAGATTTCTTGCAAGTAGGCAAGTCGGTAACGCTCACAAATTTAAACAAAACGAAAACGTATACAGGAAAATTAATACGTGTAAATGGGAAAGTAGATCAAACATCTCAAACGATCAAAGCGTTTATAGAGGTGCAACATCCAGATTTACAAGAAGGAATTTATTTAGAAGCAATTATGGTTGCAAAGTCAGAAAGCAATGCGATTGAAATACCTAGAAAATTACTGGTTGATAATCGCTCGGTATACTTGATAAAAAATGACAGCATTTTAACACTCACGGAAATTAATCCAGTTTATTTTGGTGCAGAAAAAGTGATTATTAAGGGATTATCAAATAACACTAAAATTCTTTCGCAAACTTTACCAGGTGCTTTTGATGGCATGATCGTAAAAATCAACAAAAAGAAATAAGCCATGCGGAAAATCATTACTTATTTTATCAAGTACCCTGTAGCTGTAAACGTCATTATATTAGCATTTCTTATTTTTGGAATTCTAGGAGCTATTGGCTTAAAATCGTCATTTTTCCCTTTAACAGATTCGCAATTAATTAGAATTAACTTGGTATATCCAGGAGCATCTCCAGCGGAAATGGAAGAAGGTGTTGTACTTAAAATAGAAGACAATTTAAAAGGAATTGTAGGTGTTGAGCGAGTAACTTCTATTTCAAAAGAAAACACGGCAAGCGTAAATGTTGAAGTTGAAAAAGGAAAAAACATAGATGTTGTATTATCGGATGTAAAAAATGCAGTAGATCGAGTTCCTTCTTTCCCTTCTGGCATGGAGCCTACTGTGATTGCAAAAGTGGAAAGCATAAGACCCACGATTAGTTTTACAATTAGTGGAGAAAATGTTTCCCTAAAAGGCTTAAAACAATATGCAAGAAATATAGAAAATGATATTCGTGGAATCGACGGCATTTCGCAGGTTGCTATTTCTGGTTATCCAGATGAAGAGATAGAAATTGCTCTTCGTGAAAACGATTTAAGAGCCTATAATTTATCGTTTACAGAAGTTGCCACTGCCATTAGAAATTCTAATATTTTAATCACAGGAGGGAATATTAAAACTGCTGAAGAAGATTATTTAATTAGAGCAAGCAATCGTTCTTATTATGGAATAGAGCTTCAAAACCTCATTGTTAGAACAGAAACCAACGGAACTATTATTCGTTTAAAAGATATTGCAACCTTAAGAGATACTTGGTCAGAAAATCCAGACAGGTTGTATTTTAATGGCAATTTAGCGATTGATATTACCGTAAGTAACACGAACAATGAAGATCTTATTTCTTCTGCAGACAAAATTAAAGAATACATTCATAAATACAATCAACAACAGCAAAATATTCAGTTAAGTGTTACTAGTGATAGAAGTATCACTTTAAATGACAGGACCTGGCTTTTAACCAAAAATGCAATTTCTGGCATCTTATTAGTGTTGTTTTTTCTGGCGTTGTTTTTAAATTTAAGATTGGCTATTTGGGTTGCCTTTGGATTGCCTGTAGCGTTTTTAGGAATGTTTGTTTTTGCCGCACAATTTGGAGTTACCATCAATGTTTTGTCACTTTTCGGAATGATCATCGTTATTGGTATTTTGGTAGATGATGGTATTGTGATTGGAGAAAACATTTACCATCATTACTACGACCTTGGGAAATCAAAGATTCAAGCAGCAATCGATGGAACCCTGGAAGTTATCCCACCAATTGTATCCGCAATATTAACTACAATCATAGCTTTTTCAACCTTCTTTTTTGTAGATGGTAGAATAGGAAGTTTCTTTGGGGAAGTTTCTACGATTGTAATCCTAACGTTAACAGTTTCTTTAGTAGAAGCATTAATCATTTTACCAGCACATATCGCACACTCTAAGGCGTTAGACCGAAAAAAATTAGATAAAACTAAGCCTCAAAAAACGAATAAATTTGATGCTTTTTTTAAGAAAACGAATAAGAAAGCAGATGTCTTATTATCAAAATTTAGAGACCATTATTATGTCCCGCTTTTAAAATTCTCATTAAATAATAAGTTTTTTGTTTTTTGTGTTTTTGTTGCAACGCTTTTAATCAGTTTTTCAGCCTTAAAAGGAGGTGTTATTAAAAGTTCATTTTTCCCAAGAATTGCAAGTGATCGTATTCAGATTACCTTAAACATGCCACAAGGAACGAATGAAAAAATTACAGACTCTGTAATTTCTTTAATTGAAGAAAAAGCCTGGTTGATCAATAAAGAATACACAGAAAAACAAACAGATAACCAGCAAGTTATCGTAAATGCAATTAAAAGAGTCGGGCCTGGAAGTGCAAATGCAACTCTTACTATTAATCTTTTGCCCGGAGAAATGCGTGATTTTTCTGCACCAGAAATTACAAATGCCATTCAGGAAAAAGCAGGAGAAATTTATGGAGTAGAAAGTTTAATTTTTGGCTCTGGAGGTAATTTTGGAGGAAGTCCAGTAGCTGTTTCTTTACTGGGAAACAATATTGCAGAACTAAAGGCCGTAAAAGAAGAATTAAAACAAGTATTAGAAAACAATCCTTTGTTAAAAGATGTAACCGATAATGATCCGGCAGGTATCAAAGAGGTTTGCATTCAACTAAAAGACAATGCCTATTTATTGGGTTTAAATTTACAGTCAATAATGACGCAAGTCCGAAACGGATTCTTTGGGTTTCAAGCACAACGTTTTCAACGGGGTCAAGACGAAATTAAAGTTTGGGTTCGTTATGATAAGAAAGATAGATCATCTATTAAAAATTTAGATGATATGCGCATCCTAACCCCTGCAGGAATAAGAATTCCTTTTTCTGAAATTGCCAGTTATACCATAGAAAGAGGTGATATTGCAATCAATCATTTAGAAGGGAAACGTGAAATTCAAATAAAAGCAGATTTAAAAGATTTATCGGCAAGCGAAACGGATATTCTAGAGAATATTAAAACCACCATTATGCCCGATATTTTGTCTAAATATCCAACAGTTTCTCCCCTGTATGAGGGGCAAAATAGGGAGGCAAAGAAAACAACAGATTCTCTTGGAAAGGTGGGTTGGATTGTTTTAGGCCTTATTTACATTGTGATTGCGTTTACTTTTCGTTCCTATTCACAGCCTATTTTATTAATTGTAATGATTCCTTTTAGTATGATTGGGGTCATTTGGGGACATTATGTGCACGACTTTGCCATTGGAATTTTATCCTTTTTAGGAATTATTGCTTTGATTGGTATTATGGTCAATGATGGATTGGTTTTGATCGGGAAGTTTAACACCTATCTAAAAGAGGGAATGAAATACGATGCCGCATTGATTGCCGCAGGTAAAACTCGTTTTAGAGCCATTTTCTTAACCTCTTTAACAACAGTTGCAGGGCTAGCTCCTTTAATTTTTGAAAAAAGTAGGCAAGCACAATTTTTGATTCCAATGGCAATTTCTATTGCTTATGGAATTGCCATTGCAACGGTCTTAACTTTGGTGATGCTGCCAATATTATTATCATTTTCAAATACACTAAAAGTAGGGGTGAAATGGTTAATAGTAAACAGAACCGTCACCAAAGAAGAAGTAGAAAGAGCCATTATTGAATCTAAATTTGATGAAAATGAAATTTAAAAAAACCATTATTTTAGCCTTTATTCTTACTGTAAATTTGCAAGGATTTTCGCAAGAAGTACTCACAAAAAAAGAAGCGCTAAGAATTACGTTAGCTAATAACTTTGGAATTAAAATTGCGAATAACAATTTAGAAACCGCAAAAAATAATTCCAGTATTTATAATACCGGTTTATTGCCAACAGCCACGCTTTCTTCTGGAGCCAGTTTTAGAAGAGACAACCAAACAATTACCCGTCAAGATGCGAGTGCTACAAGTATTTCTGGAGCCATTACAAAATCATACAATGCATCTGTAAACCTAAATTATATTCTTTTCGATGGTTTGGGCAGAAAGTACAATTATCAGCAATTAAAAGAAACCTATAATTTAACAGCCCTTCAAGCTAGAGAGACCATTGAGAACACATATGTACAGTTGTTTACCGCATATTTTCAGATAGCAAGGCTCTCTGAAAATAAAAATAATTTAACCGAAGCACTTTCCATTTCTGAGAAAAGATTACAACGTGCTACTTATCAATATGAATATGGTCAATCTACCAAATTAGATTTGTTAAGTGCGGAAGTGGATGTAAATAACGATCGTCTTAATTTAATCAATGCCGTCCAGCAATTAAGCAATGCAAAACGAGGTTTAAACCTTATTTTAGGGGTCGAAAAAGAGGTTATTTATGATGTTGAAACGGGGGTTGATTTTAACGAATTTCTAAATCTGAAGGAACTGCAACAAAAAACAACAGCAAAAAATATCTCTTTAAAACAACGCGAGAAAAACATTGCTATTAGTGAGTTCAATATTAAAATAAGCAAAGCCAATTACCTACCTTCTTTAGGTTTGAACACCTCTTACGGGTGGAATCAAAGTGAAAATCCAGCCACCTCTTTTTTAGCTGGATCTACCTCCAATGGTTTGAATGCAGGATTAAGCCTGTCATGGAATTTATTTGATGGGGGAGCGACAAAAACGAGGGTTGCCAACGCAAAAATTGCTTTAGAAAATCAACAGATAGGCTTGGAACAACAAAAAGTAATTGTAGAAAATAATTTAAAAAATACTTGGGAGAATTATAAAAATCAACGATTTATTTTAAAAACGCAAGAATCCAATGTCTTAACGGCTAAAAATAATTTTGAAAGAACACAAGAACGCTATCAATTAGGGCAAGTTACTTCGATTGAATTTAGACAGGCTCAAATGAATTTTATCAGTTCAAAAGCTGCATTGAACAATGCAAAATTTGACGCAAAATTAATTGAAATTCAATTATTGCAATTGAGCGGAGATATTTTAAATGTAACTTTTTAGGACACTCTTTACACATGGATTTATCAGAAAAAGCTTGGGACAATCGGTATTTAAATAATGATATAGGATGGGATTTGGGAATCGTCTCTCCGCCATTAAAAGTCTATTTTGATCAATTAGAAAACAAGGAATTGAAAATTTTAATTCCAGGAGGAGGGAATGCTCATGAAGCAGAATATCTTTTTAATAGTGGTTTTGTAAATGTTTTTGTTGTTGATTTGTCCAAAACAGCAATTGATAACATAAAAAAAAGAATTCCAGAATTTCCTTCATCACACTTAATTTTAGGAGATTTTTTTGAGGTTGATGATGCCTTCGATTTAATTATCGAGCAAACATTTTTCTGTGCATTAAACCCAAATTTAAGAGAAAATTATGCGCAGAAAATGCACCAACTTTTAAAGGTAAAAGGCACATTGGCGGGGTTGTTTTTTAGTATTCCTTTGTATTCAGATAGACCTCCATTTGGCGGTAATAAAAAAGAGTATTTATCTTATTTTCAACCTTATTTTAAAATCCATGAAATGTCCCCTTGTTACAATTCGTATTCAAAAAGAAATGGAAAAGAACTCTTCGTTAAATTAACAAAAAAATAATCGACGTCGATTGTTGTATTAGAAGAGCGTTTCGATTTATTTAAAAGCATTTAACCCCGTTACATCAAAACCAGTAATCAATAGATGAATGTCGTGCGTTCCTTCATATGTAATGACACTCTCTAAATTCATCATATGACGCATAATAGAATATTCACCTGTAATTCCCATGCCTCCTAACATCTGTCTTGCTTCTCGTGCAATTTTAATTGCCATGTCCACATTGTTTCTTTTTGCCATTGAGATTTGAGCCGAAGTAGCCTTTCCTTCGTTTTTTAAAGTTCCTAATCTCAATGCTAATAATTGTGCTTTGGTAATTTCGGTAATCATTTCAGCCAATTTCTTTTGTTGTAATTGAAACTGCCCAATTGGTTTTCCAAATTGTTCTCGTTCTTTTACGTAACGTAAAGCCGTGTCGTAGCAGTCCATTGCAGCACCAATTGCTCCCCAAGCAATTCCAAAACGAGCTGAATCTAAGCAACCTAATGGCGCGCCCAATCCAGACTTGTTAGGTAATAGGTTTTCTTTTGGCACTTTTACATCGTCAAAAATAAGTTCACCAGTAGCCGAAGCTCGTAACGACCATTTATTATGAGTTTCCGGTGTAGAAAAACCTTCCATTCCGCGTTCTACAATTAATCCATGAATTCTTCCTTCCTCGTTTTTGGCCCAGACAACAGCCACTTGTGCAAATGGGGCGTTTGAAATCCACATTTTTGCTCCGTTTAAAAGATAATGATCTCCCATATCTTTATAATTTGTTGTCATTCCTCCAGGGTTTGAACCATGATTTGGTTCTGTTAAACCAAAACACCCCATCCATTCGCCAGTGGCTAATTTGGGTAAATATTTTTTGCGTTGTGCCTCATTTCCGTATTGAAATATTGGATACATTACCAATGATGACTGAACTGAGGCTGTAGAGCGAACTCCAGAGTCTCCACGTTCTATTTCTTGCATGATTAATCCATAAGAAATTTGATCCAATCCCGCACCACCGTATTCTTCCGGAATATAAGGGCCGAAAGCTCCAATATCTGCTAAACCTGCAATAATTTGAGTTGGAAATTCTGCTTTTTGAGCATAGTCCTCTATAATTGGAGATACATCGCGCTTTACCCAATCACGAGCAGCTTCACGAATTAACTTGTGCTCTTCCGTTAATAAATCATCAATATTATAATAATCGGGTGCTTGGAATAAATCTGGTTTCATAATTTTTATTGTAATTTTTAACAAATCTATCAAATATTGTTTAATATTTAACAAGCTTATCTTAAAAATAATTACTTTTAATTAGAGTTAAAAATACGTATCTTTTTTAAAGTTAACGATTGGAAAATGATAAAAAGTTATTGTTTTCTTTTAAGTTTGTAAAGATGAAGCACACCTTAGGCAAATTGGAGCGATTAAAAAGTAAGAAACTAATTGAAAAATTATATGAGCAGGGAAATTCTGTGAAATCTTTTCCCTTAAGAATGGTGTATTTGCAAACAAAACACACTTCAGATTTTCCTGCTCAAGTAGGGGTTTCCGTCTCCAAAAGAAATTTCAAGTCGGCTGTAGACAGAAATCGAATCAAAAGATTGCTGCGCGAATCGTATCGTTTGCAAAAAGAAATCGTGTATGATGATTTAGAAATTCCCTATGTTTTTATGATTTCGTATCTTGGGAAAGAAGAATTAAAGTACGAGGAAATCTATGCTAAAATGACCAAACTGCTAACATTGTTTATTACAGAAACTAAACTGAAAACCGATGCGCCTATATAATTTTAAAAAGAGAACAGTTGTTGTTCTCATTGGAGTTACTCTTTTTTTGACGTACTCTTTTAAATCTAATTTTTTTGAAGTTGCCAAACAAATAGAGATTTACAATACGTTGTTTAAGGAGTTAAACATGTATTATATTGATGAGGTCAATCCTGCGGAATTAACAAATAAAGCAATTCAGAATACCTTAAAAGATTTAGATCCTTATACCAGTTTTTATGATGAACAGGCAGTAGAAGAGGCACGAATAAGACGTGCTGGAGAATATGGCGGTATTGGAGTTGCGGTATATTACACAAAGAAAGGAATTCAACTAAAAGAAATTTATAAAGGCTATGCTGCAGATCGTGCTAATCTAAAGGCTGGAGATATCATCATTTCTGTAGACGGGCAATCTCTAAAAGATATGGAGCGAGATCAATGCGCTCTCTTTTTAAAAGGAATTCCTAAAAGTACTTTTCAGGTTGAAATTGAGCGACAAGGCATTCTTATTAAAAAAGAATTAAGTAGAGATAAAATTATTATAAACCCTGTGCCTTTTGCAGAAATGATTGATTCTGAAACAGGATACATTACGCTTACACAATTTAGCGAAAAAGCCTCTTTTGAAGTAAAAAAGGCTTTCCGTAAATTGAAGAAGTTAGGAATGACCAAATTGGTTTTCGACTTGCGTTCTAATCCCGGTGGATCTCTTTTAGAGGCCATTAATATTGCTAACTTTTTTCTTCCAAAAGGGAAGAAAATTGTTTCAACAAAAGCAAAAGTAAAAAAATGGAGCAATACCTATTTTAGCAAGAATGACCCTTTAGATCTAGAGATTCCCATTGTTGTTTTAGTAAACGGACGTTCAGCATCAGCATCAGAGATTGTGAGTGGTTCGTTACAGGATTATGATAGAGCTGTTATTTTGGGGCAGCGTTCTTTTGGGAAAGGATTGGTGCAGCGGTATCGAGAATTGACCTATGGAACCCAATTAAAAGTAACCATTTCGAAATACTATACACCCAGTGGTCGATGTATTCAAGAATTGGATTATGCAAATACAGATAAAAAAGGAAATGTCCCTAAGTTTTCAGATGCTGGAATCAATGCTTTTCAAACAGCAAATGGAAGAACGGTTTATGATGGTGGTGGTGTTTTACCCGATGTTGTTATTCAAACATCCAAACCAACTGCGGCCACTAAAAAACTCTTAGCTTCTCGGGCTATTTTTAATTTTGTAACGGAATATTATTATCAAAAAAAACCGCTTACAGATTTGGAGACATTTCAATTTTCAAATTCAGTGTTTAAAGATTTTACTACTTATTTAAAAAAGGACACTGTTTTTGAAACTCAAGAAGAGCAGCTATTTAAAAAGGCTTACAGTTCGGTTGCTAAAGAAAAAGAAACGATAATTAACAAAGAATATCAAAAGATTCAAGAAGCACTTTTAGCGGATAAAATCAATGAAATTTCAAAAAACAAAGATCTTGTAGAGAATTTTCTAAAAGAAGCAATTTTAACACGATACTTTTATCAAGAAGGAGTTTACAAAAACAAGATAAAAGAAGACCGTGAAGTGTTGGAGGCAGTTCAGCTATTAAAGCAATCTAAAAGGTATTTGAAAATCTTATCTGGCAAATAAAACAATCAAATGAGTATCTTCGCATAAATAAATTGAGTATGACAACCCCAAAGAAAATAGAAAGAACCAGAGCACAAGAGTCCACAAATGCTATAGAAAAACTATACATTTCTATGCGTCATTTATTTAGTAGAGGTTTTTATAAGCCGATGGGAATCTCTGGTGAAACTTTACGAAAATCTTTGTTACTTCTGCGTCCAGAAATCTATGGTTCTATTGCGGAAGAAAGAGTCGAATTAAACGGACTGGTATATGTTATAGAACGTTTGCCAGAAGGAATTGAAGAATGTCAGTTTATTAACTTAACGGCAGATGAAGGGTATAAAAATTCTCACTTCAAAACTATCATTCCGCCAAAAAGAAGGAGAAATTGTTATCGGATTGATAAAGATCAAATGAATATCGAGATTACCCGAGGGCGATCAGAAATATATGATATATTAACGCACCTTACTTTTTTATTTATAGAATCTCACAAAATAAACGAACGCGTAAGCATTAAGGATGGAAAAGATTTTACGCGCGAATGGAAAAATCTAGAAGCAGTTGTTCTACTTCAAAAAGAACTAACGAATGAAGCGTTAGAACTTACAATTGCCCACTTGGGAAATATTTTAGGAAGATCGTATAGTGAAGTTTCTAATGTATATCATACGTTTGCTACGGACGAAAATCCACATCGTTTTTTTCAATTGATTTATTGGTTGGGAAAATTGGCCAACAATGAAGTTCGTGAAGGAGAAAAACGTTCGGTAACCTTTAGTTCTGTTTTAATAGAAGAAATTGGACATCATATTTATGGTGATATCTGGGCAGATAATATTAAAAAAACGCTCTTAGAAAATAATTTAATTCACAGACCAATACATATTATTAGTGCAAACATGCACAGCGTGTTAAATTCTATTTATGCAGAAAAAGCGCTTCCAGAGGAAGCTAAAAAGGCCAAAAATTTTGAACTTTTTGAGCTGATGAGTGCGGTCAATAGTACGCCTTTACAAAAAGCGGTAAAGGATTTTGCTTCTAAAAATGGACTGATTTATTTAAAAGATACTTCGGGCACCAATATTAATGTACAAATTATAGATACTAATAAAATAAATGGAGATGTTACAACGTTTACAAAAAGAAGTTCTAACGAAGCATCTCCTGTAATTATTGTAATGGATTATGCTTTTGGAGAACAAGCCTATGAAACTATGGACGAATTGTTAAAACCATACAATTCAAAAAATGGAAAAATTCATTTGAATGTACAATCGGTTTCAATTATGGGGAAAGCAGGTATTTTAGAAGGTGGAAAAGGAGATATTATGATTCCTTCAGCTCATATTTTTGAGGGGACCGCAGACAATTATCCTTTTAAAAATGAATTGACAAAAGAAGATTTAGAAGGTTTTGGTGTTGAGGTTTTTGACGGAACTATGGTCTCTGTTTTAGGAACTTCTTTACAGAATAAGGATTTATTAAAGTTTTTTCACGACTCTACCTGGAATGTCATAGGTTTAGAAATGGAAGGAGCCCATTATCAAAAAGCGATTCAATCTGCTTCTAAAATAAGAGGTAATATTTCAGAAGATGTAAAAGTCAGGTATGCTTATTACGCATCAGACAACCCTTTAGAGACTGGAGCAACGTTAGCCTCTGGTGGATTAGGAATGACGGGCGTTACACCTACCTATGCAATTACAAAAAGAATTATAGAACAAATTTTTAACAGTTAGAAAAAGAAATAAACAAAAATAACGATGGAAACTAATCAACAAAACAAGGAAGAAGAAGTAGATTTAGGATCTTTATTTGCAATTATCGGAAAAGGATTCTCAAATTTATTTCAGTGGATAGGTGAGATTTTTAAAGGTATTTTTCACTTTATAATTTCCATTTTACTTTTTTTAAAGCAATACCTTTTTCCAATTGGAATTGCAGCAATCCTTGGTTTAATACTTGGTTTTTTTTTAGAAATTAAAAGCCCAAAAAGGTATTCTTCAGATTTATTATTACAAACTAACTTTAAAAGTTCAAGACAACTTTATGATAATATCGATTTTTACAATAGTCTTGTAAAACAAAAAGATACTCTAGGTCTCGAACAAACCTTTGGATTGGATAAACAAGCTGCTGTTTCCTTAAAAAAATTCACCATAACTCCCATTAAAAACCAAAATGATATTATTTCGGGGTATAATGAATTAATTTTAAAGATAGATACAGCCACAGTAAGGAGTTATGAATTTGAAGATTTTAAAAAATCTTTTTCGGATTATGATTATAAATTACATGAAATTACTGTTATTGCTGAGACAAATAATATTTTTAAAGCAGTGGGTGATGTAATTATCACTTCAGTTATTGATAACATCTATTTCAATACATTAAAGAATATTACAAATGAAAATTTAAATCGATTAGATTCTAGATATCGTCAAAATTTAGTACAACTAGATTCTTTTGGAAAGGTGTTCATGCAAGTATTATTAGCAGATTCGAAAAAAGTATCTACGGGGACCAATATCGATTTTGCAGGAGAAAATAGATCCTCAAAAGAAATAGAGCTTTTTTATGCCAATCAAAGGATCAACGAACTCTTAGGTGAAGTTACAACAGCAAAATTAGAAAAAAATCAAATTATCAACATTGTTTCCAATTTTGAATCTATTGGAAAAGAATTAAATGGAGTGACAGAAAATAAAGCATTTCAGTTGGCGGTATTATTTGCTTTGGCATGTATCTTAGGATTACTGTTCTTAAAACTGAATGCTTATTTAGTTAACTATAAAAAATAATATAAGAATGCAGACAATTCTTATCACTGGAGGCGCTGGATTTATTGGGTCCAATTTTATTCCTTTTTTCTTAAGTGCAAATACGAATTTTAAAGTGGTTAACCTAGATCTTTTAACCTATGCTGGTGATTTACAGAATTTAAATGCAGTTGAAGAAAATACCAGGTACACCTTTGTAAAAGGAGATATTTGCGATCGAAACTTAGTAGAAAGTCTATTTCAAAAGTATAATTTTAACGGTGTCATTCATTTTGCTGCGGAATCACATGTAGACAACTCGATAAAAAGTCCGGATGCTTTTGTGAAAACAAACGTTTTTGGAGCCTTCAATGTGTTGGACGTTGCAAGAAATTTTTGGATGCATGGGCCCAATCAATACAAAAAAGGTTTTAAATCTAGTCGCTTTCATCATATTTCAACAGATGAAGTCTACGGTAGCTTGGGCGAATCGGGTCTTTTTACAGAGCAAACTCCGTATGCACCAAATAGCCCTTATAGTGCTTCAAAAGCAAGTTCAGATTTTTTGGTGCGAAGCTATTTTCATACCTATGGAATGAATGTGGTAACGACTAATTGTTCGAACAATTACGGCCCCAAACAACATGCTGAGAAGCTGATTCCGACGATTATAAGAAAAGCAATTTCAGGAGAAGCGATTCCTATTTATGGTGATGGGAAAAACATTCGAGATTGGCTGTATGTTGAAGATCATTGCAAAGGGATCAATTTGGTATTCCAACAAGGAAAAGCGGGTCAAACCTACAATATAGGAGGTAAAAATGAAAGAGATAACTTATCCATTGCAACTACAATTTGTAAAATATTAGATGAATTAAAACCTAAAAAAAACACTTACAAAGAACAAATTACTTTTGTTCCAGACAGGGCGGGTCATGATTTTAGATATGCAATTGATGCGACGAAAGTGGAAAAAGAATTACATTGGAGTGCGAATGAAAATTTTGAATCTGGAATTAAAAAAACCATCGATTGGTATTTAAAAAAAGAACAATAAAATGAAAGGAATTGTTTTAGCAGGAGGGTTTGGTACCCGTTTATACCCTTTAACCATGGCATTTAGTAAACAATTAATGCCCGTGTATGACAAACCCATGATTTACTATCCGATATCGGTGCTTATCCTAGCTGGAATTAGAGAAATTTTAATCATTTCGACACCTAGTGATTTGCCAAATTTCAAAAAATTATTGGGAGATGGTAAGCAATTAGGATGTGAATTTTCGTATGCCATTCAAGAAAAACCAAACGGATTGGCAGCTGCTTTTATAATTGCAGAAGAATTTATAGGTACGGAAAAAGTAGCTCTTATTTTAGGCGATAATATTTTTTATGGATCAGGCTTGCCTAAGTTATTAAAACAAAATTTAGAGGTAGTTGGGGGTATTGTGTATGCATATCATGTAAACGATCCTGAAAGGTACGGGGTGGTTGAGTTTGATGAGCACAATAAAGCCATCTCTATTGAAGAAAAACCACTAAAACCAAAATCTAATTATGCTGTTCCAGGGATCTATTTCTATGACAATTCCGTGGTTGCGATTGCAAAAAGTATCCAACCAAGTACCAGGGGAGAATTAGAAATTACCGATGTCAATCAGGCTTATTTAAACCGTGGAGAATTAAGTGTTCGTATACTAGACCGAGGGACTGCTTGGTTAGACACTGGTACTTTTAATTCATTAATGCAAGCAGGTCAATTTGTTCAAGCTATAGAAGAAAGACAAGGTTTAAAGGTGGGGTCTATTGAAGAGGCTGCTTTTAGAAGTGGTTTTATTAATAAAGCGCAATTGGATACATTAGTTACTCCACTTTTGAAGAGTGGGTATGCGAAAAATCTCATGAAAATAAAATGATAGCTACAGAAACAAGTTTAAAGGGCTGTTTTTTAATAGAACCAGAAATTTTTGATGATTCCAGAGGATCCTTTTTCGAGAGTTTTAATAAATTAAAATTTAAAGAAAAAACAGGCTTAGACGTAGTGTTTGTTCAGGACAATCAATCCATTTCTCATAAAGGGGCTTTAAGAGGATTGCATCTCCAAGAAAATGAACATGCGCAAGCAAAATTAATTCGAGTTGTAAAGGGAAAGATCTTAGATGTCGTTGTAGATTTACGCAAGGAATCGCCAACTTTCGGAAAACATTTTTCGATAATTTTATCGGGAGAAAACAACCTTCAACTCTATGTTCCTAGAGGGTTTGCACATGGTTTTTATGTATTAGAAGACGAAACAGTTTTCAATTACAAGTGCGATAATTATTATAATAAAGAAGCTGAAAACGGGATCTTATATAACGACAAAGACTTAGCTATTGATTGGTCATTAGAGGGAGAAAAGATTATTTTATTAGAAAAAGACAAGCAATTAATGACCTTTAAACAATTTTGTCAATAAAAAAAGAGTACAGTACGACTGTTTTTTTGTGGGCCCCTAAATAAAAAATTTTTCAATTTCATTTAACTTTTTAAAGGAGTTAGGGCCTATTAATTCACTCAATTTATGTTAAAAAATATCATTAAAATTTTCACATCTCACCTTATTGTTAAAGCGATAGGGATTTTAAATATTGTGATAGTTTTACTGTTTTTTTCTGTAGAAAATTTTGGAAATTATAGTTTCACAATTCTTGTTTTAAATCTTTTTGCAATTACTGTAGATCCAATATTATCTTCTTATTTAGTTGATTATAAGTTTTTTAATTATGACCGGTATAATTTTGGAATTCTAATAATTACCTTATTTCTTGGAGTTTTGTCTTATTTATTATTAGATGCCTTTATATTAAACATCCCGATAGTATTATTCACCTTGTTTAGTATCACTTATGCTATTTCAGCTTCTTTGAAGTCGTATTTAAATATTAAAGATCGCTATTATGATTACGGAATAGTAGATGTCGTAAGGCAATGCTGTATTTTAATAACAACCATTATTTACTTTTATGGTTTCAACTATAATGAGGCTCTCGAATTATTGGAGTTCAATTACTTGATTTCTAGTATAGCGATGATTTTATTGGCTATCTTATTCCTGAAAAAAGCTGAAATAGAATTTAGCCTTCAAATTCAAAAGCTAAAAACGTTGTTGTTGAATTCAAAATTTCTAATTTTTTATACAGCCATAGTTCCACTTATCACTTTTATAGATTCGTATTTTGTTGAGTCATTTTTGACAGAAGAAGATTTGGGAATGTATTCCTTTTCAGTAAAAATATACAGTATTTCGTTAATGTTAGTCGTTCCAATTTTTACAATCTTAAACATTAAACAAATTGAAATTGCCAAAGAGAATAATTATTTAAATTTTATAAGAGGAAATTTTAAAAAAATAGCGAGCCTTTCCTTTGTGATGCTTGTATTATCTATTTTTTTTAATTGGATATTGGTGAACTTAGTCTATACTGTTTACAATGAATCCTTTTGGATTACAAATATTTTAATTTTGGGCTCATTTATTACATATATCTCTCTTCCTTTCTCATTTTTAATTGCTTACAGAAAGTATAAATATTTGTTTTTTTTAGGTGTTGTCGCAATTTTATTGAACATATTTATTAATTATTTTTTAATTGCAAAGTACGGAATGATCATCGCTGCATTATCTACTTTTCTTTCTCAATTTGTAATTAATTTTGGGGCAGCTTTCTTCTCGTATTATCTTTTAAAATTAAATAAGTATGAGGGTTAATTTAAAACAGACATACACTTTATTTTTTCTAATTGGGGTGTTTTTTATTCCATTTAATTCATATCAAGGGGTTTCTTTTCTTGGAGAATATCGAAAAGATGGTGCGATTCTTTTCTTTCTTATTTCTTTTTTATTCTTTTTTATCGATGTAGGCTTTAAGAATAAAATTATGCTACCGGTAAAAAATGTTTTTATTCAATTTTTAATACTCTTTGTTGTTTGGCTTTTCTTTTCTACTTTATTGAATTCCCCTTCCGTTATAGAGAATTATATGAAACAAACGTCTGGTATAAGTCGTTTTATAAGACAGTTAGTAGCGCTCTCGTTAGCATTAATATTATGTATTACTGCGTACAATATTTTTAGAAACTTCTCCCCTAAAAAAATATTTTTAAAGCTCAGAAAGGCTTTCCTTTACTCTTTCTATTTTGTAATTATATATTCCTTTTTTGAAATTTTAATCGTGGTTTTTAATGTGTATTCTTTAAAGA
The DNA here is from genome assembly GCA_018663625.1 of Polaribacter sp. Taxonomy (GTDB): domain Bacteria; phylum Bacteroidota; class Bacteroidia; order Flavobacteriales; family Flavobacteriaceae; genus Polaribacter. Next base: position 85,163 of record JABJPX010000009.1, read on the forward strand.
GCGTGTTCTTGTTATTTGACTACTTTCCTTTTACAGAAACAAGTTTTGATTTTAAGTTTGGGAGAATTTCATCGGTATCTTATGAGCCTCCTTTCTTAGCAATTTATTTGATTACAATTGCAGCCTGGATGTTTAGTTACATATTAACTTCAAAAAGAAAACTCAAATACCTTCCGTCTCTTTTTGTTTTTATTTTAACTTTTTTCTCAGGTTCTCGGACAGCACTGATTGTTATATTATTACAATTTTTAGTATTTATTTGGATCGCTTTCTTCTCCTATAAAAAGTTTAATAAAATTATTCAAAATTTTTTAATCTTATCTTTTACCTTGCTTTTGTTGGTTTTTGTATTTAAAGGAGAAAAAATTGTAGACGTTATTGAGGACAAGATTGAAACGCTCAATTTCAAGAAAAATTTAGGAAAAAGTATTTCCAACAGATCGAGATTTGGCATTCAATATACCTCTTTACTAATTTTTGCCGAAAACCCATTTTTTGGAGTTGGTTTTGGACAGCAGGGGTTTCATGCAAAAGATAAATATCCAGAGTGGGTAACTAAAAATAATTATGAGTTTGATCTTTTTTACCTAAACGAGAATGATACATCTTTTCCGCCAGGGTTTAATATTTATACCCGATTGTTAGCAGAAACAGGTGCTGTTGGGATCCTAATTTTTTTGTTGCTCTTGTTTTTTATATTTTACCAATGTCATAAGTTAATTAAAATTAAAGAAGGTTTTGATAAAATCATTCCAATAGTATTATTAATTTCTTTTATTGGGTTTTCTGTTAATTGGCTTCAATTTGATAGCTTTAGAGTTTATGGATTTTGGATCTGCCTAGCGCTATTAATTCAACAAACACAAAAAAAATCAATCAAGAATGGATAAGCTTGTTCTTTTAATTCCTCATTATGATAACCCCAAAGGGCTTTTAGTCTCTCTGGCCTCTATTGGTTGTAATGAAAATTTAGATGTACTCATTGTAGATGACGGGAGTAACAATAAGTTTGATGAAATAGAAGTAAAAAAGGCTTTTCAAGCCACAGGAAAAATCTTTTTCATTTATCTGCAACAAAACAGTGGTATAGAAATTGCACTTAATAAAGGTCTAGAGTACATTATTAAGAACAAATACACTTATACAGCGAGACTCGATTGTGGAGATATTTGTTTAGGAGATCGCTTTCAATTACAAAAATATTTTTTAAAAGAAGCACCTTCGATTTCTCTAGTTGGAAGTAATGTTAATTTTGTGGATACAAATGGTGCACATCTTTATACAGTAAAGGTTCCGGAAAAAGACGAATTCATTAGAAAAAAAATGTATGTAAACGCTATGCATATTCATCCTTCTATAATGTTTCGAAATAGTATTTTCCCTAAAATTAACTTGTACCCAACAGCATATCAAGCTGCAGAAGATTATGCCTTTTTTTTTAATGTTATGAATTCTTTTAAAGTTGCTAATATTAATAAGGTGCTGGTTCAATGTGAAATTAATCCAAAAGGCATTTCTACATTAATGAGGAAAAAACAAGCAAAAAATCGGATTAAAATAATACTAAATAACTTTTATTTTGGTTTATATCCTATCTATGGCCTGTTGAGAAGTTTACTTCTTTATATAACACCATTATCAATCCTTATTAAAATAAAAAAAATAGTAAAAAATTGAATCCAAAAAAAATTGAGTATTTTTTTGATATTGCCGTTGCATTATTATTGTTTTCATTGCCTTTTTCATTGGCAATCCCAAATATAATTTTAGCAGTTATTTTAATTTTGAGTTTTTTTAAAGACAAGAAAAAATTAGGTTCTAACACCTATATAAATCTCCTAGCTTTTTTCAGCTCATATCTGCTATTGAAAGCTTTTTTGGAAAATTCTTTCATCAATAATTTCGATATATACAAGCACCTTTTTACAATTTTACTTGTCAGTATTTTATTGTTTCAAGTTAAAAATATTTTTCTAGTTATTAAAGGGTTTATCTTCGGTGTTTTTTTAGCAGTTCTTATTTCTAGTATAAAAATTTTCATCTTTTATTTAGCATACAAGCAACTCCCTTTTGGAAATACTTCAGAGGTTGATAATTTAATTTTAATAGACAGGCCTTACTTTGGGTTTATTTGCTTCTTAACAATTGTATTATTACATTTTTTAATTAAGAAGACACAAGAGAGTATTCACAAATATATATACCTGTTTCTGATAATATGTGCCGTCCTTTTCCTGTTTATGATTGTTGCAAGATTAGCTCTGTTTTTGTCGTTTTCTTTTATTGCTATTCAACTATTTTTAGATCTTAAATTTTCAAAAATTAAGTTATTAATGGGTTTTTTATTATTGACCACAATATCGTTAAGTGTCCTGTTTTTAAATCAAAATATCAAAAACAGATTTCATATTAAGGACTCATTTGAGGGCACAGTTAAGGTTTTAAAAAATCAAGAACCGAGGTTTGTAATATGGGAATGCAGTAGGAATCAGCTAGAAGACACCAGCTTTCATTATTTTACAGGTTATAAAAATCGAGCAGACATTCAATTCAATTTAAACGAATGTTTTAAGTCTAGTATTATCAATAGTTCTAAAAGAAAGTATTATTTAGAAACAAAATTTAACACACACAATCAGTTTTTAGATATTTTTTTAAGTGGAGGATTCATTGGAATTGTATTGTTCATCCTTACGTTGATATGGGTTTTTTATTCATTTAGAAACAATTTTAGTGCATTTTTCATGTTGTTTGGTCTCGTTGGGTTTTTATTGGTTGAAAATTTATTTTTTAGACAATTAGGAGCCTATTTATTCGGAATTTTCATACCTTTATTTTACGGAGTAATTCGAGCTCACAATAAAGAAGATGAAATTAGATAAAACGATTTTGGTTATGGACTGGCTCGATGCTTACGCTGGTTCTGAGCAAGTTGTTAAATATTTACATCAAGTTTATAAATTTGATAAACTGTATGTGCTCACAAACATTATGCCTTCTGAAAAAATAAAAAAAATTTTTGGAGATACGCCCGTTTTAATCAAATCTACTAGGTTGTCTCTTTTTGGGAGGAAATTTAGAATTGCATTGCCTTTATTTCCGTTATTTTTAAAACAGTTAAAAATAAAAGAAGAGAACGCACTGATTATAAGTGTTACCCATTCTGTCGTCAAAGGGGTAAGTTATAATACAAATAACTCGAAGCATATTTCATATTTAGTTGCAAGAAATCTCAAATATGTTTGGGAAGAAAAAGAGTTGTATTTTAAAGGAATTAAAAAGTTAGGATCTTTTTTTATTCCATATTTGAGAAGGTTTGATGTTAAGATGTCTAAAAAACCTACTGCAATTTTTTCGGTATCAAATTTCGTTTCAAAATGGGCGAAATTAAAATATAATAGAAAAATTGCAACAATAAATCCTCCAGTAAATATTGATGATTTTGACTTTGATGCAAATAAAGAAGATTTTTATATTTCTGTGGGAAGGTTGGAACCCTACAAAAGGTATGATCTTTTAATAGATGTATTTAATAAAAATGGTAAGAAATTAATAATCATTGGTGATGGCTCTTTATTGGAATCGTTAATGCAAAAAGCAAACAGTAATATTGAGTTTAAAGGGTTTCTATTTCCAGAAAAATATAAAGATTTTTTAAAAAAAGCAAAAGCATTCATTTTCTGTGGAAAAGAAGATTTTGGGATTGCCTTATTAGAGCCTCAGGTCTGTGGAACTCCAGTTATAGCCTATGGTGATGGAGGCGCAATGGACACTGTTGTGGATATGAAAACAGGAATTATTTACAATGATCAAACCGTTGATTCTCTAAGAGAAGCAATCGATCTTTTTGAACAATCAGTGTTCGATTACGATACAATAAGAAAACATGCTTTAGGCTTTTCTGTTGATAATTTTAAATCAAAATTTCAAGAAAATGTCGCTGAAGTATTAGCTTAAATTAATGAAAAAAAGATATTCCCATTTTATAAAACCAATCCATATATTAATCGATTTACTATTAATATATGGGGTTATTTATTTTGTATCTGACACAGCGTTTTTAAATGCTTATTTCCTTACTTTTATTACTCTTTTCTGGCTTATTTCCTCTTATATAACAAGTTTTTATACGGTCTATCGTTTTACAAAAAACTTAAGGATTTCAAGTTTACTAGCGAAGCAATTTTTTGTTTTTATTCTGGGGTATTTTGCCTATTTCGGTGCTTTTAGAGAAGGAGCAATTGTTAATAATCAATTTTTAATCCTTGCTTCCATCCTTACTGTAATTACTTTTTTCAAATTTACAGTCCAGTATTCATTAAAAAAATATAGAGCAACAGGAAATAATTACCGGACAACTGTCGTGCTGGGTGATGATACTTCGACCAAAGAGGTTATCCAAGTTTTTAAAAGTAAAGCTAATCTTGGCTATAAGTTTTTAGGATTTTTTTCCGAAACCAAACACATTGATCCACTATTTCTAGGAAATTTTTTGGAGGTATTTCAATACGCAGAAGAAAATCGAATTGACGAAATTTATTGTTCTTTAACTCAGTTAACCAATGAACAAGTTAAAAAAGTAAACAAATTTTCCAACGAAAAAGGAATTCTCTTAAAATTGATTCCAAATTCTAGAGAGCTCTACAGTAAAAACCAAAGTGTAGAATATTATGATGATGCATTAATGGTTTTAAGTGTTAAGAGGTTGCCTTTTGACTTTGAAGAGAATTTTTATATTAAAAGGGTATTTGATTTAGTTTTTTCTTTTTTTGTATGCCTGTTTGTTTTGTCTTGGTTATGGCCAATTCTTTCTGTTTTGGTGAAATTAGAATCAAAAGGGCCATTATTATTCAGACAAAAAAGAGAGGGAATAAATGGCTCAGAATTCACCTGTTATAAATTTAGATCCATGAAAATGAATAAGCAATCCGGGAAGTCACATGTTACGAAGAATGACACGAGAGTTACCAAAATAGGGGCTTTTATGAGAAAAACAAGTATTGACGAACTTCCACAGTTTTTAAACGTTTTGAAAGGGGAGATGAGTGTTGTGGGCCCAAGACCACATCTAGAAAGCCTATCAATAGAGTATCAGAGAGATGTAGAGAATTATTTGAAAAGGCATATTGTAAAACCTGGGATTACAGGTTTAGCTCAAGTTTCAGGCTATCGCGGTGAGATAAAGAAAAAGTCAGACATTAAGAACCGAATTCGTTTTGATATTTTTTACATTGAAAACTGGTCTTTTTTTCTCGATATCAAAATAATATTTAAGACAATACTAAACGTATTTCAAGGCGAAGAAAAAGCATACTAATGAGTTTCAAATATGAGATAACAGCCACGATTGTTTTGCATCATGAAAACCTGGTGATACTTCAAAAAACCGTAGACTCTTTTTTAAAAATACCGTTAAATAAAAAATTGTTTTTAGTCGACAATTCAGCCACAAGAAGTTTGCAAAATTTTTTTATTCACAAAGAAATCGAATATATCTTTCCAGGGAAAAACATTGGGTTTGGCAAAGGACATAATTTCGTTTTAGAAAAATTAAATTCCAAATATCACTTATTATTAAATCCGGATATTGAATTTACAGCTACTATAATTCCGATTTTAATTAACCAGTTAGAAAAGGATAAAGATGTTGCCTTTGTAACACCTAAAGTCGTGTATCCCAATCACGAAAAACAATATGTTTGCCGAAAGCATCCTACTTTCTTCGATATGATAAATCGAAGAGTAAAGATTTTTCCCAAAGCGATTTTTAAAAATGAATATAGAAATCAAGATACAACAAAGTCTTTTTATCCGGATTTTATTCATGGATGTTTTATGCTTTTTAAAACAACTGTTTTTAAAGAATTAAAAGGATTTGATGAGCGTTATTTTCTTTATATGGAGGATGCCGATATCTGTAGAGAAATTGATGAGCTAGGAAATAAGAAGCTTTATTTTCCTGAAGTAGAAATTGTACATCATCATCAAAAAGAGAGCTCTAAAAATTTGAAATTATTTTGGTTGCATACATCCTCCGCTATAAAATATTTCTTAAAGTGGGGAGTTTCGTAATAAAAAAGTGGACTTAAATAAAAAATGTCTATCATAGCAAAGCCTTAATCAAAAGAATTTAAAATATATTTGCACCCAGAACAACACAACAAAAAATGAATATTCTTATTTTAGGTGCAGGCGGTAGAGAGCATGCTTTTGCATTAAAACTTTCGGAGAGTAAAAAAATTACACAACTTTTTGTAGCGCCTGGGAATGCAGGTACCGACAAAATTGCGATCAATGTAAATATCAATCCTACCGATTTTGAAGCCGTTAAAAAAACGGTGTTAGAAAACGAGATTCAAATGGTTGTTGTTGGTCCAGAAGCTCCATTGGTAAATGGTGTGCATGACTTTTTTTTAGCGGATCCAGACTTGAAATCGATTTCTGTAATTGGGCCCAAAAAAGATGGTGCGCTGTTAGAAGGAAGTAAAGATTTTTCAAAACAATTCATGCAAAAACATGGAATTCCTACAGCACGTTATCAATCCTTTACAAAGGAAAACCTAAAAGAGGGTTTTACATTCCTAGAAACATTAACCCCTCCGTATGTTTTAAAAGCTGACGGATTGGCTGGTGGGAAAGGAGTTCTTATCCTAACTGATTTAGCAGAGGCAAAAGTAGAATTAGAAGAAATGGTTACCAATGAAAAGTTTGGAGCCGCTTCAGCGACAGTGGTTATTGAAGAATTTTTAAAAGGAATTGAATTATCTGTTTTTGTCTTAACAGATGGGAATAGTTATAAAATTTTACCCTCAGCAAAAGATTACAAAAGAATTGGAGAAGGTGATGTTGGTTTAAATACAGGAGGTATGGGAGCCATATCCCCAGTGCCATTTGCAGACAAAGCTTTTTTAGATAAAGTAGAAAGCTTGGTTGTGAAACCTACCATTGCCGGTTTGAAAAAAGACGGAATTGATTATCGAGGTTTCATCTTCATCGGTTTGATGAACGATGCTGGAAACCCATCAGTAGTTGAGTACAACGTTCGAATGGGAGACCCAGAAACTGAAGCTGTTTTGCCAAGAATTGAATCTGATTTATATGATCTATTTGAAGGCGTTGCCAAGCAAACCTTACATCAAAAATCATTTTCGGTAAACCCAAAAACAGCAACAACGGTCATGTTGGTTGCAGGAGGATATCCAGAAGCCTATCAAAAAGGAAAACAAATTACAGGTTTTGAAAACATTGAAGACTCCCTTATTTTTCATGCAGGAACAAAAATAGAGAACGATAAAGTGGTTACAAACGGAGGTCGGGTAATGGCTATAACTTCTTTAGGAGATTCTATAGAAGGAGCATTGGCAAAAACCTATGCTACTATCGAAAAAATTCAGTTTGAGGAAATGAATTACAGGAAAGATATTGGGTTTGATTTAGTTTAAAGTCAGCTTATGTTGCCTTTTCTAGGGTAAATGAAAATTCAGAGCCTTTCCCAAATTCACTTTTCATTAAAATAATTTCGTTGTGCGCTTCTATAATATGTTTTACAATAGACAATCCTAATCCAGACCCTCCTTGTTCACGAGAACGACTCTGGTCTACTCGGTAAAAACGTTCAAACAAACGCGGTAAGTATTCTTGTTGAATCCCTTCGCCATTATCCGTTACTTTTAATTGAAATTTTTGATCATTATAAGGGTCTATACTCACAATAGTGGTTCCGTTTGGTTTTCCATATTTTATCGAGTTTACAACGAGATTGATAAGTACTTGTTCAATTTTTTCAACATCTCCTTTTACAAAGACTGGAACTTCATAAATTCGATCAAAGAGTAATGTGATGTTTCTCTTTTTTGCTTTCATTTCCAATAAATCAAATACATTTTGAATCAATTCTAGAATGTTGAAATTTTCGATATTTAATTGTAGACCGTCCGTTTCTAATTTGGCGATCATATCTAAATCTTTGATGACAGCAACAAGTCTTTCAACCCCTTTATTAGCTCTATGAAGATACTTTGTTCGAATTTCTTTGTCGTTAGCAGCACCTTCTATTAAAGTTAAAATATACCCCTGTACCGTAAAAATAGGTGTTTTTAGTTCGTGTGCTAAATTCCCCAAAAAATCACGTCTGAAAGAATCGATTTCTGTTAATGTCTGAATTTCTAGCTGCTTGCCTTCTACGTACTTTTGAACACTTTGAGAAAGAGATTCAATATCTGTTGTTACAGACTTTCTTTGAAACTCATCCGTATCGATGTTTGAAAATTCTTTAAAAATGTTTTTAATTCTTCTGTAGATAAAATATTCTGCTCTGTATTGAATGATAAAAAAGGACAGCACAAAAAACAATAGAACAAAAATGAGAACTGAAAAACCGTCGAAATATGGAGCTATAAAATAATAGCTCAGTGCAGCAATTATAACAGCAAGTGTTGTTGAATATAGCGAAGAAACCAACGCATAAGTATATGTTTTTTTAAGTTTCATTAAGCCGGTTTTTAAAGATCTTCTTCTCCTAAAACAAATTTATAGCCTACACCTTTCACTGTTTTAAAATGATGATCGCCAATTTTTTCTCGTAGTTTCCGAATGTGAACATCGATTGTTCTACCTCCAACTACAACTTCATTTCCCCAAACAGTGTCAAGAATTACTTCTCTTTTAAACACCTTTCCAGATCTTGAAGTTAATAAAGAAAATAATTCAAATTCCTTTCTAGGTAAATTAATTCTTTTGCCCGCTTTGTAAACAACATATTCTTCTCTATCAATGACAATGTCCCCGATTTTAAAAGAAGTTTCCGTTTCAGCCTTTAACCTTCTTAACAAAGATTTTATCTTACTCACTAAGACTTTTGGTTTTATCGGTTTTGTTATATAATCATCAGCACCCGCTTCAAAACCTGCAACTTGAGAGTAATCCTCTCCTCTAGCGGTTAAAAAAGAGATAATGACATTGTCTAAAGATTTGATCTTTCGTATTTTTTCACACGCCTCAATACCATCCATTTCCGGCATCATAATGTCTAACAAGATGAGTTGAGGAATGTTCTTTTTTGCTGATTTTACTGCTTCAATTCCATTCGTTGCAGTAAAGACTTGATATCCTTCATTTCTTAAGTTGTAACCAACGATTTCTAAAATATCCGGCTCATCATCAACAAGAAGAATTTTAACATCACTTTTATTCATAAATTGATTTATATATATATTCAAAAATAAGGATAATTAAATTACAATAAATCATACTTTACAATCATTTAACATTACATCATAGTTTATTAATAATAACGAGCATTTCCATAAAAAATGATCTCCATAATTTACAACTAATTTAAAAACAAAACAATACATGACTAATACGGACCTTAAATAATTGTTAAATGAACCTTTAAAGCTCTATTTTTAGTTGTATATTTATAACCTATGTTAATTAAAAATACTATTATATGTATAATAAATTCTTTTTTACAGTATTACTAACTCTTTTTTTTGGATTGACATCCTTAGGGCAAATCTTTATAACCGAGTTAGCTGATCCAAATGATGATGCAACAGCTCGTTATGTTGAGATATACAATGGCGGAACTACTACTGTAGATGTAACAGGTTGGACCCTAAGAAGATATACAAACGATGATACAGTTCCACAAACTAAAGGTGAAGATTTAACACCTATTGGTTTTTTAGGCCCAGGGTCATTTGCAATCATTGCTGTAAATGGAAACGCTTTTAAAGTAGCTTTCGGAATGGAAGCAGATATCTCTGCTGGAGCTAACGGACCAGCAGATAGTAATGGAGATGATCAAATTTATATTACAGATGCATCAGGAGCGATTGTAGACTTTTTCGGAGTTGTAGGAGAAGATGGTACAGGAACAGATCATGAGTTTGAAAATGGAAGAGCAGAAAGAAAGGCTTCAGTTACTCAGGGAACAGCAACATGGGACGTAAACGAATGGAATATCGATAATTGTAGTGGATCTGGAGATGGTGCTTTAAATGTTGATGGAGGTTTCGATCCTGGAGTATGGATTGGAGCCAAAACAGCAGGAGTTGAAGACGAAAGTTCGGTAACTCTAAAAATGTATCCTAACCCTGCAAATGATGTGTTGACTCTCTCAACACAAAACACGGTCAATACGGTAGAGATTTTCAATGTCTTAGGAAAGAAAGTGATTACGATGCAAGTAGAAGATACAAGTGCAGAAATTAATGTTTCCAATTTAAACGCTGGAATCTATTTAATTAGCTACCAAATAAATAACAGTACAAGTACAAAGAAATTTGTGAAGAACTAAGTATTTATAAAGATAGAAAAGAGGCTGTATGCAATTACAGCCCTTTTTTATCAACTTTTATCTGAAAGCTCCGATTTATTAGGAGTTTTTTTTATATTTAAACAAAAAGCACCATGAATTTGAAAACCAACCTTAAGAATATTTTATTCTTAGACATAGAAACAGTGCCTGAGTTTGAACATTGGTCGGAATTATCGGAAGAAC
>JABJPX010000010.1 GCA_018663625.1 Polaribacter sp.
AAATTGTAAACTATTTGTAGGTGCAGAAGGCATGTATGATTTAATAGAACATTCAGAAGAAAGATCAACGTTTCCAAGTCAAAAAGCAAGAGAATTATTCGGATTAGCCACAAAAGAAGAAAGTAAAAACGCATCTGCTTTTTATAATTTAAGGGAAAACCCTCCTATCACTTTATTGTTACATGGAGATGCGGATGTGCTTTGCCATTTCACACAAAGTATAAAATTTGCAGAAGAAATCAAGTCTAAAGGTGGCGAAGCTAAAGTGTTGTTGCATAAAAACATCAATCACACGACTTTAAACCCAAGTATACCCGATGTGTTCAAAGAAAGTGTTTTAGAGATTGCGAAATTATTTATTAGCGGATTTAAACTTGATAAAAATACAGAGTCATTAAAAAATTTATTAGACAAACGATTGGAAAATCAATATGCTTCATCAGATATTAATGAAGATCATATAATAGGCACTTGGATAAGACTCCAAACCAAATTAGTTTTCAAAAATGATGGAAACGGTTTTTTAGAAAATTTAAAGACTAAAAAACGGAATGAATTCAACTATTCTTTCACAAATGATAATATTAAAGTAATCATAAATAATTCATCAAAAGTTAAGATATTTAAACTAAAAAAGAACACAAATTTTATTTGTGAACATATCAAAGAAGGATTCAGAATTCACAGAAGATTTCTATACAAAAAACAAAAATCTTAATTAATTATGATTCAAAAAAATACATCTCTTTTTGTTCTAATGATGGTCGTACTTGGGTGTAAAACATACCCTACAAAAAATACAACTGTAGTAAACTCAAAAGATAAAAATCTACTCTTTATTATTGTAGATCAACAACGCTATGATGCCTTAAGTATTGCTGAAAACCCAATTGTGAAAACTCCAAATTTAGACAAGTTAGCCAGACAAGGAGCTTATTTTAAAAATGCCTATACTCCTGTTGCAGTTTGTGGACCAGCAAGATCTTCAATTTTGACTGGAACAACAATAAATACACACCGAGTAACAACAAATGATAAAACCTACGATTATAACGATACCCCAGTAATGACCATGAAAACCTTTGATGAAATTCTCACAGAAAAAGGATATCATGCAGAGTATTATGGGAAATGGCATGTCTTAACTTCGCATGCAGAGGTCTATAAAAATCCAAATAAATATGCTAAAAACGGGAAATATATATTTAAACCCCAAGGGCAAAGGCATTTGTATCTCGATTATTTAAACGAGGTATTTCCTAGAGAGGAACCTAAAAAAGGGCAGCTTTTAGATCGATTTACTAAAAGACCTTACACCCCAGATCCATTAGATATAGATTATGGAAAAACATACAATGACGTTAAAAAAGAAGTAAAACATCGTCATTCTCAACCAAATTATCATGGCAAATCGAGCATTCCTAAAGAACATTCGATAACTGCATATTATGCGAACAAAACCATTGATGCAATTAAGAGGTTAAAAAACAAACCGTTTAGCATAACGACCTCTTTTCACTTTCCTCATGCACCCATGATTCCATCCGAGCCTTATTACAGCATGTATGATCCTAATAAGATGCCAATCCCTTCAAGTATTAAAGATGACATGCAAAACTCGCCTTATATTAATGCAAATGGCAGAAATAAGTTGACCGTTTTTGCAGATGAAGAAAAATTAAAATATATGATTTCTAATTATTATGGTTTAATTACTGAGTTAGATGATTGGATTGGACAAATAATGAAAACACTAGAAGATGAAGGTGTCGCAGAACATACGATGGTAATTTTCACAAGTGATCATGGAGAAATGTTAGGAGCCCACGGAATGCGTGAAAAAAATGTGTTTTATGAAGAATCTTCACACATCCCATTAATGATAAAAATGCCCCATGAAATTAAAAAAGAAACTACGGTGAATGGTTATGTTTCTAATGTAGATTTATTTGCAACTATCATGGATTATTTAAACATTGGAAATTATAAATCTGATGGCGAAAGTTTACGTGATTTAATAGAACAAAAACAAACGAGTCATGGAAACTACGTGGTTACTGAATGGGATTACCGTGGGCCTATTCAACCCAATTATATGATTGTTAAAGACGGATGGAAATTGATGATTCCGTATACAAAAGAATCAAAAATATTAAATGTTTTGTTTAATTTGAATGATGACCCTCATGAAATGAATAATCTTTTAGGGAGAAATCCAAATAGAAAAAAATACGAACAAAAAGCCAAAGAATTAAGAACAAACCTACTTGAATGGTTGAAAAAAAACAAATCAAAACATTACGACGGCGTATCAAAACGAAAATTAATTTAATACCTTCCAAATGAATTTATATCCTTTACAATTCACCCCATTATTTAAATATAGAATTTGGGGTGGAGAAAAATTAAAAACAGAACTAAACAAACAATACAATGAAGAAAATATTGGAGAATCTTGGGAAATTTCTGATGTTTCTGGCGATGAAACTGTTGTAGCAGAAGGTGCTCTAAAAGGACAATCTTTAAGGGATTTAATTAAAGAATTTAAGGGCGACTTTGTTGGAAATTCTGTTTATGAAAAATTTGGAGAAGAATTTCCACTATTAATTAAGTTTATAGATGCAAAAACACCCTTATCTATTCAGGTGCATCCAAGTAATGAAGTGGCTAAAGAACGTCATAATTCATTTGGAAAAAATGAAATGTGGTATGTAATGCAAGCGGATAAAGATGCAGAATTGATTGTCGGTTTTGATGAAAAAATTGACACGGAGAGCTATAAAACACATTTAGAAAACAATACTATTTTAAATGTAATGCATCATGAAATTGTACAAAAAGGAGATACTTTTTACATTCCAACAGGTCGGGTACATGCCATTGGCGCTGGTGTTTTGTTAGCTGAAATTCAGCAAACATCGGATGTCACCTATCGTATTTACGATTATGATAGAGTAGATTCTAAAACAGGTACAAAAAGAGAATTGCATAACGAATTGGCAATTGATGTCATCGATTATGAAGTGCATGATACTTATAAAACGGATTATTCTATAGAAAAGAATGTGTCCAATACATTGGTGCATTCACCTTATTTTAAAACTAACATTTTAGATATCAATTCAACAGTAGAAAAAGATTACTCAGCAATAGATTCGTTTGTAATTTATATGTGTGTAGAAGGTACAGTTAATGTTATTTCTGAAGGAGAAACCTACACAATAAATAATGGTGAAACGCTTCTCTTACCAGCTAGTTTAAAAAACATCACTTTACAATCAGAAAACACAAAGGTATTAGAAGTTTATTATTAATAAATAGCGCTTAGTTAATTCAATATTAATAGTAAATTAATGTGAACCTCTTTTATTTGAATAAACTTATAAATTAAATAACATGAAAAAAATAATTGTACTACTTCTTCTTTTGACTGTGTCATTAGCTCAAGCACAAAAAAATCAAAAAGCTTTAGAGCTAACAGAGAAACTGTCTAAAGTTATGGAGTTTGATGAAGATCAAAGTGCAAAGCTTCTAGGATTAATTTTGGATAGAAATAATAAAAAAAGAGCTTTAAGAAAAGAATACGGAGATGATAAAGATACCTTTAAAGTAAAAGCTAAAGAAGTAGAAAAAGCATATAATAAAGATTTAAGAGTGTTAGCTGGTATCGATAAGTTTAGGCTTTTAGTTGCCTATAGAAAAGCGAAAAGAGCCGCAAATAATTAAATTATTTAATAGGTGTAACCATTAATTAATTGTTTATTAATCAATAATTAAGCCATTGATGTTTTTTTGTTCCTATAACAGATTATAATAAAAATGGTTAAAAATTATTTAATAGTACTTCTATCGGTTTTAAATTTTTCAACTTTCTTTGCTCAAGCAACTGATGACAACACCAAATACATAGATCCAACCATTGGTAATGTGTCCCGCTTTCTGGTGCCAACATACCCAACCATTCATTTACCAAATCAAATGTTACGAATGTTTCCTGTAAAGAAAGATTACATCTCAGACATGGTTCAAGGATTTCCCCTGCAAGTAACAGCGCATAGAAGACCAGGAATTTTACAAATGAAAGTAGCTTCTGGAAAAGTAAAACCCAATTTATGGAAAAAAGGAATGCCTATTGATCACGATTTAGAAAGAGTACATCCTTGGTTATATTCGACGTATTTAATAGAAGATGACATTAAAGTTAGCTTTACCCCTTCAAAAAAATCAGCAATCTACAAATTTGAATTCCCTCAAGGAAAACAAAAAAATATTTTGATGAATGGGTCCAAAAATATGCGATTTGACTCGAAGAATACTTCGTTTAATATTGTAGAAAAAAGAAGTAAAAAAACCAAAGGTGAACATGCTGCAGAAAATATCACCACAATTTATGTTTATGGAGAAATTGTGGATAAAGACAACCTTCCCTCAAAAAGTGTGAAGTATATTTACAACAACTCTAAACTACAAATTTCTGCACCTAAAAACACTTCTTCAACTCTTTACTTAAAGTATGCTATTTCTTATATAAGCCCCAAACAAGCGAAAGAAAACTTCATTAAAGAAATCAGCAAAAACACTTTTGATGAAGTTTCAAAAGCTGGTAAAAAAGAATGGGAGAAAGTAAGTAATCAAATTCAAGTAGAAGGAGGAACAACCGCTCAAAAAAGAACTTTTTACACAGCATTATACAGAACCTATGAACGTATGGTTAATATCAATGAATATGGACAATATTACAGTGGTTATGACAAAAAAGTTCATAAAAGCAAGCGTCCATTTTATGTAGATGATTGGGTATGGGACACCTACTTAGCACAACATCCTTTGCGTACTATTTTAAATCCTCCAATGGAGAATGACATGTTAAACTCGTACACCTTAATGTATGAACAAAGTGGTTGGATGCCAACATTTCCTCAAGTATTTGGCAATCATTTATGTATGAATTCTTACCATTCATCTGCAATTTTTGTTGATGGCTATAAAAAAGGGTTGAAAAACTATAATGTAGAAAAAGCATATGAAGGCATCAAAAAAAACTTATTGGAAGGCACATTTATTCCTTGGAGGCAAGGAAATCCGAGAGGCGCTTTAGACGATTTCTATCTCGAAAATGGCTATTTTCCATCACTTAAAAAAGGAGAACAAGAAACAGTTGCAAATGTAGATGGTTTTGAAAAAAGACAACCTGTTGCTGTAACGTTAGGAGTCAGTTATGATTTTTGGGCAGTGTCCGAATTTGCAAAAGAATTAGGAAACACAGACGATTATTCAAAACTGTCCCCAAAAGGAAACGATTATAAAAATCTATGGCATTCAGAAAAAAGGTTGTTTATGCCAAAAGATGCCGACGGAAATTGGGTAAATATCAATCCAAAACTAGATGGTGGAAAAGGCTACAGAGAGTACTATGACGAAAATAATGGATGGACCTTTGCATGGTCTGTACAACATGACATTGCAGGACTCACCAATTTATTAGGCGGTAAACAGGCCGCTCAAAACAGATTAGATCAGTTATTCAGAGAAAGTTTGGGCATTAGAAAAAGTGATTTTTTCGTTAATGGTTCTAATTCTACGGGAATGGTAGGACAATTTTCAATGGGAAATGAGCCTTCTTTTCATATTCCCTATTTATACAATTATTTTGGTGCGCCTTGGAAAACCCAAAAACGTACACGCTTCTTGTTAGACGTTTGGTTTAAAGACAACATTTTCGGAATACCAGGGGATGAAGACGGTGGTGGTATGACTGCTTTTGTAGTATTCACTTCTATGGGTATCTATCCAGTAACACCAGGCTTACCTTATTATAACATTACAAGTCCTATTTTCGAAAAAACAGCTATCAAACTTCAAAATGGAAACACATTTACGGTTGTGGCGGAAGGTTCTAGCAAGAGAAAAAAATACATTCAGAAAGCATTTATCAACGGGAAAGAGATTTTCTCACCTTTTATTTCACATCAGCAAATAATGGATGGTGCCACTTTAAAATTAGACTTGGGTGAGTTACCAAACAAAGAATGGGGTAAAAATGCAGTAATACCAAAATAAAAAAAAACAAACTAAATGAAAATAATTATTAATAAACTTAGAGTATGCATTGTGTTTTCTTTTTTAATACTACAAATTAATTCCACAAAAGCACAAGAAAAATTACCGTATCAAAATTCAAAGTTAAAAATAGAAGAACGAATCAACGATTTGTTGCCTAGAATGACTTTAGAAGAAAAAGTTAATTATGTCACAGGAGGTATTTTAAGCAATAATCAAGAATCTATTAATGGCATTGAAAGATTATCAATTCCTGATTTTGTAATTGCCCACGGTCCTTTTGGTATGAAAATGAGAAGAAGAAATAAAAATGGAGGCATCACT
>JABJPX010000011.1 GCA_018663625.1 Polaribacter sp.
ATATTCGTGAATGCTTGCGACACCTTGGGAATATTACTGGGGAATATGATGTGGATAAGGATATTTTAGGGCATATTTTCTCCAATTTCTGTATCGGAAAATAACTTTTATGCTTTGTTTCTAGCGAGCTAAAAAAAAAATGTTCGGACAAATTGTAAAGGAATAACTACTTTTGTAATTGATAAAGTCACCTATTTAAAAATGAGGTGCATTAATTTGAATTCAATGATAAGTAAAATCCCCAATTACATTCAATATATCTTCAAAAACGTCTTCTTTTTGTTTCTATTTAATGTTCTATTTAGAATTATTTTTTATAATTTCTTTATGGAATTAGAAGGGGTATCGGCGAATGAAATTAGAAAATCTTTTTTATTAGGAATTCGATTTGATTTGAAATTGGCCATTCTTTCCTTTTTTCCACTAGCACTTTTGATATTGATTGTAAATTATAGATTTTTCAAAAAAAGTATTTATAATAAAATAAACAATATTTATTTAACACTAACATACCTTGTTATTTTACTTTTTTATGTAGTAGATTTTGGATACTACGAATACCTAGCGATGCGCTTAGACGCAAGTGCACTTCGTTTTTTAAGTAATTTAAAAATTTCTTCCCAAGTTTTATTTGAAAGTTATCCTGTTTACAAAGGTCTTCTAGGTCTTATTGTTTTTGGTTTCGTGAGCTACAAATTTGCTAATTATAGCTTCAGAAAAAACAATACAACGAATAAGATCCTATCTAAGAAAATAAAAGCAGCCTATTTTATCGGAGTTTTTCTTTTACTTTCTTTTGGCGTATATAACAGTATTACGCATTATCCTTTACGCTGGAGTGAAGCATTTTTTTCTAAAAAGAATTCTGTAAATCAGTTTGGATTGAATCCTGTTTTATATTTCTTTGATAGTTTTGCTTTTAGAAGTGAAGGTGTTGATATGGAAAAACTACAAACCTATTACCCCGTCATTGCGAGGCATTTAAATTTATCGAAAGACACTATTTCCTTTGAGAAAAAAGTAACTTTTACCAATCCATATCAACAAAAACCCAACATTATTTATGTGATGTTAGAGTCTACTGGAACTGCTCCCATGAGCTTCTATGGAAATCCATTAAACAGTACTCCCAAAATGGATTCAATCCTTAAGGAAAGTGCTAGTTTTTCTAAGTTTTATGTACACAAACCAGGAACTGCAGGAAGTGTTTTTGCAAGCATTACCGGTTTACCAGATATTGACGATATAAAGACGGTTTCTAGAAATCCATTAGCAATCGATCAACGAATTATTTTTGATCAATACAACGGATATGAAAAGCGCTATTTCATAGGAGGAAGCGCCAATTGGGCAAATATTAGAGCCGTTTTTCAATCGAATATAGAAGGGTTGAAAATTTTTGAAGAAGGTAGTTTTGAAGAAGAAATAAGAGCCGATGTTTGGGGTATTGACGATTATGAACTGTTCAAAGAATCAAACAAAGAACTCAAAAAATTACACCAAAAAAAACAACCATTTGTTGCCTATATTCAAACAGCTACCAATCACATGCCCTTTACTGTTCCTGATAAAAAAGAAACGTTTAAGCCAATACTTGAGGAGGAGATTTCAGAAAAAACATTACTCAAAGGAGGGTTTCGATCCTTAGGACAGTTGAATGGAATTCGATATTTAGATTTTAATGTGGCGCGTTTTTTAGAAAGAGCCAAAGAAGCAGGCTATTATGACAATTCTATATTTGTATTTTTTGGAGACCATAGAGGTGGTATGAAGCAATTAAATTTTTTAGATGACAATGAGGATGATTTAGGAATTCAAGTGCATCATGTTCCATTTTTCATACATGCACCAAAATACATAAAGCCTCAGATTCTAAACAAATATGCCAAATTGGTTGATGTATTTCCAACAGCAACAAGTTTGGCCAAATTAGACTATACAAACTACACACTAGGAAGAGATTTACTAGACAGTACAAACACAGACACTGCAGCATTTGTATACATCCAGAGTAAAGGGGAAAGAGCGGTAGGTTTAATTAAAGATGGTTTTTATTACGAAAAAACGAACATTTCTAAAAAAGCCAGCTTGTATCGTTTGAATGGAGAAGACCAAACGGACGTTAAAGAACAAAACCCATGGATTACTCAAAGCATGGACAGTCTGCTTTCTGGATATTATTACAGCACCAAGTATTTGTATTTCAACAATAAGAAATTAGCCAAATAATCGATCGTCAGCCTTACGGTACAAATAGTAATAACCATTGGCTAATAACACCCCCAAAAGCATTCCTAATGAGACATCTATTGGGAAATGCACTCCTAAATACAATCTACTGTAAGCGAAGATGAGTGGAAAGCAAATAATGACATAAATATACTTATATTTTGCTCTCAACACTAGAATCGTGAATACAGCAAAAAATGTAGAAGTTGCTGCATGACCAGAGACAAAACTAAAACTTTTCGGTCTTATAAAAGTTCTTAAAATTTCTTGTATTTCAGGATCATTATTGGGACGCAATCTTTCCGTAGAACTCTTAATTAAATTTACAAATTGATCGGAAAATGCGACTAATAAAATCATGGAAAAAATGATAAACCCACCACGTTTCCATCCGTTTGATTTGATTACTAAATAAAAGATAAAAGTAAACAATGGAGCCCAATTGAATTGATTGGTTATTAATAACCAAAAAGAATCCCATTGCTCACTCCCTAAACTGTTTAAAAAAACCAAAAGATCTTTGTCTTTTTGTAAAAGAGATTCTATCAAATTACTTTCCAACTTTTAAAATTTCTACTTCAAAAATAATATCTGCTTTGGGAGGAAATATTCCACCTCCTTTTTCACCATAAGCAATATAATACGGGATGAAAAGGCGTGCCTTTTCTCCTTCTCTAAGCTTTCTTAAACCTTCCTTAAATCCTGTTATCAAAGGTCTTTCTTTATTGTCTAACTGAAACGTAAACGGTTTACCGGCATCTAAAGTAGATTGCAATCGCTTACCATCACCTAAAAATAAGGTGAAGTTGATTGTAATTGGCTGGTTGTCAACTACTTTTTTTCCACGAGTACTTTTCAACTTTAAAACCTTTAAACCAGATGCAGTTGCTTTAACTTTATCTGCTCCTAATTTTGTATAATTTGCCGCTTTCGCTTCTAAAAATTGATTATACCGAACTTCTTCTGCTTTGTTTGCTGCTGCTATTTGTTCTTTCTGAGCATTGGCAACAGTAATCTCTGCAGCTAAAAATGCTTTTGGAGCGTCAAACTTTTCAGCCTTTTCCCCAACTCTTATAATTTTGACAGCAAATATGGTATCAGACTGTACAATTGAATGAACAACGTCTAAGCCTTGCACAACATTCCCAAAAATACTATGCTTCCCATCCAACCATGGCGTTGGTTTGTGTGTTATAAAAAACTGACTTCCATTGGTATTCGGCATACCTGGATTTGCCATTGATAAAACACCAGCAGCATCGTGCTTGTATTTAAAACCTCCAGTGCTATCTTTTGGGAACTCATCGGCAAAAAGGTATTTAGAGCCGCCACTACCCGATTCTACATCATCTCCTGATTGAATTATAAAATTAGGAACTACGCGGTAAAAACGAAGCCCATCATAAAATTTTTTCCCACTGAATTTAGCAGCTACTTTGGGATGTGTCCCTTCAGCCAAACCGACAAAATTAGCAACTGTTAGCGGAGTATCTTCTGGATATAATTCTAAAAGAACATTCCCTTTACTCGTTTGCATATCTGCATAAAGCCCGTCATTTAACCCATTATAAGTAGACTTATGGACAGGTTTACAAGAAGCGATAATCGCCAAGAGTATGATTACTGTTTTATAATTCTTCATCCTTTATTTTACAATTTCCAACAACTCAACTTCAAAAATCAATGTAGAAAATGGCTTAATTAGTGCACCTCTTTCTTGAGTACCATAAGCCAATTCTTGAGGAATAAAGAATTTATATTTAGATCCCACATTCATGAGTTGTAACCCTTCTGTCCAACCTCTAATTACTTGGTTCAATCCAAAGACTGAGGGAGTTCCTTTGTCTACAGAACTATCAAATACTTCACCAGTAATTGTCGTTCCATGATAATGTACTTTTACTCTTGTAGAAGGACCTGCTGGCTTTGGTCCTTTTCCTTGCTTCATCACCAAGTACTGCAAACCACTTGCCGTTGTTTTTACACCTGGTTTTGTTTTGTTTGCTTCCAAAAATGCAATTCCTTCTTTTTTAACACCCGAAAATTTTAAGATCGCTTCTTTGTCTTTTTTTGCAAACTGCGCTTTTCTTTTTTCCAATTGTAATTTTTGGAAAAACGGATTTAAGATTCCGTTCAAATCTTTAGGATTTATTAAAAGATTTAAGGAGTCCATTCCGTTTCTAAAACCTTGCTGGTATAAATCAACATCAGCTTTGTCCCAATTTGCTTTGACCTTTACTGCCATATCCAATCCTAGAGAATAACTTACAGAATCCAATTCGGTCTCTAAAGACTTCTTTTCTACTTGTTTGTTACAGGACACAAGGCTTGTTAAAACAGCCGCAAATGCTAAATTTTTAATTGTTTTCATCTTTATTTTTTTTTAATATTTAATAATTTTACGGTACTTTTTATTGTTTGATTTACTTCAATTTTATTTCCATCTCCAGCAATTCCAAAAGCATAATAAGAAGGAATAACAAAGGTAATAATTTCACCAACTTTCATCAACTTTATTCCTTTTTGTAGTCCGGAAATAAAATCTTCTTTGTCAATTTTATATTTTTTTACTCCAAGAGATTCTTTGCTGTAAAGCACAGATCCTTGTAAATCTGTAATATTGTATTCTAAAAGAACTTCGTCTCCATATTCTGGGAGCGGACTGTTATCTTGTATTTTATTTTGATAGACATACCAAAATCCATTTTTGGAAACCTCATAGGTTTGAGCAATGTCTTTGTCAATATACATTAGAATTTGTTCAACTTCCTGTGCATTTAAAGCTTTTGACGTTTCAACTGTTTCTGAGAACAAGGTTGAAGATGGTCTTGGATTTACAGGTCTTCTTGCTTCATTTTTTGAGCATCCACAACAGAGTAAAATCAATAAAAAAATTCCTTTAATTTTCATACGAAGTAGCTAATTCTTGTTGGTATGTCGCAACTAATGAAGTAAATTTAGCAACGGTTTCCTCCATCGATAAATCGGATTTACCACCGGCAGCATTATCGTGTCCACCGCCTTCAAAATGGTTTCTTGAAAATTGATTTACTGAAAAAGTACCTTTAGATCGAAAGGATATCTTAACAATATTTTGCTCTGCATCTTCAATAAAAATAGCAGCAAAAATAATTCCTTTGAGCGATAACGCATAATTCACAATTCCTTCCGTATCTCCTTTTTGAAAATCAAAACGCTTTTTCTCTTCATTGGTAAGTGTAATATAGGCTGTTTTACAATCTGGTACAATTTTCATATTACTCAATGCTTGTCCTAACAACAATAATCTGTTATAAGAGTTTGCATCATAAACGTTGTTATGAATCTTATCGTTTTCTGCACCCTTGTCAATTAAGTCGGCAATAATTCGGTGTGTTTTACTGGTGGTAGAACGAAAACGAAAAGAACCAGTATCTGTCATGATACCCGCATATAAACACGTAGCAATGTCTGCATCTATTAAGTCTAAGTCGTTGTTCAATTCAATAAATTGATAGACCATTTGACAGGTAGAACAAATCTCCACATCTGAGTACATGTACTTTACATCATCTGGCTGCTGGTGATGATCGATCATAGCGAAATCATTTGGATACTTCTCCAATGTATTTTGCATATCAGACCCTACCCGGTGCAATGCATTAAAATCGAGTAAAAAAATAATCTCTGAATTCTTAATTTCTCTTTGGGATTGACTGTTTTGCCAATCAAAACGATAGGTGGCATCAGACCCTGGTAACCAGTGTAAAAACGCTGGATATTCATTGGGAACAACTACTGTTGCCTTGTGGCCTTTTTTTTCTAAATACTTCGACAATGCAAGGGTTGAGCCCATTGCATCTCCGTCTGGATTGCGATGTCCAACAACGACAATGTTCTTTGGTTTCTCTAAGAAAACTTGTAATTCTTCAAATCCTTTTAAAATCATAAGTGGCGAAGATACAATTTAATTAAAAAATTTATGTAATTTCGCGGCGATTTTGTAGGGCACTCCTACAAAAATACACACGTAATTAAAAAGTCAATATTATGGCAACAAATAGAACATTTACAATGCTAAAACCAGACGCTGTAGAAAACGGTCATACTGGAGCTATTTTAGAAAAAATGAATGCTGCAGGGTTTAGAATTGTAGCTTTAAAGAAAACACAAATGACAAAAGCTGATGCTGAATCTTTTTATGCAGTGCATAATGAGCGTCCGTTTTTTGGGGAATTGGTGGAATTTATGACACGTGGTCCGATAGTGGCTGCGATCTTAGAAAAAGAAAACGCAGTAGAAGATTTTAGAACTTTAATTGGTGCTACAAATCCTGCGGATGCTGCAGAAGGAACCATCAGAAAAATGTATGCAACTTCTATGGGGGAAAATGCTGTGCATGGATCTGACTCTGATGAAAACGCTACTATTGAAGGAAATTTTCATTTTTCTGGTAGAGAGCAATTCTAAAAAAATTCCTTTTTAAGAATTAAAAAACTCACAACTTTCGTTGTGAGTTTTTTTTATATCTCAAATACCGATGGAGTTACTCATTACAGTTACTTATATCATAGTCCTCTCTAAAATAAGTGGCGTGAATGTCTCCAATATCATTGAGCCATACGATCACATTATTGTTGCATTTAAAACTAGGTGTCAAAGTGGAAGTATTCCCAAAATTTAAATCTACGGTAATTTTATCGCCTTCATACCACCAATCGTTTCCAGAACGACCACTATCTATAACTTCTTGTACGGTTTCAAACTCACCATTTCCAGAATACAAGGTATAGCGTTTGTTTGCTGTAAATTCATACATCACACTTCCAACAAAACCATTAAGATTCCATCGACCAATAACGGTTGCTTCTGGGGAATCAGCTACTTCCTCATTGGAAGAACAGCTTAAAAGGGTAAGACAGAAAACAAATAAATATATATTTTTCATAGGGTAGTTTTGTAATTATTTCTTACAAATATAATGTTTTTATAAATTAACTAAAATTGTACGTCAAGGTATTAGATCAACATTAACTTAGAAATAATTTCATCTCCAAATTCTTCATTCATCATTTTAATGATTTTTTCTTTTCCATAACTTAACTCCTCTCTCAAGACAGAGGATGTTAACTGAATAATTAATGTCTTATTTTGTAATTTGACAGCACTCGTGTGATTGGCAACTCCAGGTCCCATCATTTTATTCCAAGTTTCTTCTGCCTTTATTTTTTGCATTCCTTTAGTCAAATTGTTTTCTTTGATAAAGCTTTGCATTAAATCTTTTACTGAAAAAGAATCATTTTCTCTTTTTGCCATATTTTTCTAGCTTTTAGCTTGTGGCTATTTTGCCCTCGCGAATTATTGTATTTATTTTTTCTTTATGGGTCATTACAAACTTTATTTTACCAACAGAAAAAACGAATTCATAAAATACTTTTCAAACACCCCCACTTTGAAATGAAATTACAAATTAAAAATCTGGTACGGATTTTTACTTTGTTTTAAAATACTCTCTGTTCTTTCAGCATGAGTATCTGTAATAAATATTTGACCAAATGTATCTTTGCTTACCAAATCTATTATTTGAGAAACACGACTTTCATCTAGCTTATCAAAAATATCATCTAGCAATAAAATGGGAGTAACCTTTGACTGTTGTTTAATAAATTCAAACTGGGCCAATTTTAATGCAATTAGATAAGATTTTTGTTGTCCTTGTGAACCAAATTTCTTGATGGAATAGGCACCAATTTCAAAACTCAGATCGTCTTTATGAATCCCTGAAGTGGTGTACTGAATAATTTTGTCCTTTTCTAAAGAATTCTTCAGCAGCGCCATCATTGAAAAATCTTGTAATTGACTCTTATACTTTAGATTGACATTTTCTTTATCACCAGAAATTATTTGATATTTTTCATTAAATATAGGGATAAATTCCTCCAGAAAAAGTTTTCTAACCTCATAAATTCGTGCTCCATATTCTGAAAGCTGCTCGTCATATACATTTAAGTTAAGTGCATCAAAAGTTCTGTTGGCTGCAAAATATTTTAGCAACGCATTTCGTTGACTTAAAACCTTTTTGTAGGAAATTAAATCCTTTAGGTAGCTTTTATTTTGTTGAGAAATAACTCCATCCATAAACTTACGCCTGGTATCACTTCCTTCGGTCACTAAATCTCTATCTGCCGGTGAAATAATAACCAAAGGCAATTGACCAATATGTTCAGAAAACTTCTCGTAGCTCTTTCCATTTCGCTTTAAAACTTTCTTTTGCCCTCGTTTTAAACTACAAATAATTTTCTCATTTCTATCGTTTAAAAAATAATCGCCTTCCACCATAAAAAAACCCGCTCCATGTCGAATGTTCTGTAAAGCGACTGAATTAAAGTAACTCTTCGCAAAAGAAAGATAATAAATAGCGTCCAATACATTTGTTTTTCCTACGCCGTTATCGCCAACGAAACAGTTTATTTTCTCTTGAAAATCAAAGGATTGAGTTTCAATGTTTTTAAAATTTATTAACGAAAGCTTTTGTAAATACATAAATAATTAAGGGTATTAAATAGGAATTGCAAATTATTGAAAATTTAGGGAATTATCCGCTTTTAAAATCCAATTAAAAAAACTATTTTTGTCGCCACTAATTTTTTAAGCAAACATGGCAACATACAAGAAAAGAGGGTACAAACCTTCAGATAAAAAAGACCAACAACAAGTTGATGAGATTCAAAGCACAACGGCAGAAGTATTCAATACTTTAGACGAAACCGCGAGTAAATCTGAACAATGGATCGAAAAAAACAGCAAACCTTTATTCTATGGTTTGATTGTTATTGTTGTTTTTGTATTGGGATTGTTAGGTTATAACAAATATGTTATAGAACCCGCAGAATTAGATGCTTCTAATCAATTGGCTTTTCCAAGAAAATATTTCAATGATGCAGCTATCGCTGGGTCATCAATAGATTCTTTGTTAGTTTTAGGTTTAGAAGGAGCAGATGGTAAATATGGTTTTATAGATGTTGCGGCTAAGTATAGTGGTACAAAATCTGGAAATCTAGCAAACTATTATGCAGGTGTTTCTTATTTACAATTAAAAGAATATGCGAAAGCTATCGAATATTTAGAACAATTTAATTCTGATGATGAGCTTGTAGGTCCTGTTGCGCTAGGTGCTATCGGGGATGCTTTTGCAGATATCAATCAACCAGAACAAGCATTGGAATATTACATTAAAGCTGCTAATAAAAAAGACAACGCTTTTACAACGCCATTATTTTTGCAAAAAGCTGGTTTTACAGCCATGGAATTGAAAGAATTTGGGAAAGCTGAACAACTTTTTACGCAGATTAAAGAACAGTATGCTACTTCTGAACAAGGTAAAGATGCTGACAAATATATCAATGCAGCTAAATACGCACAATAGTATTTAGAGATTCGTTTTTAGGAGTTCGTAAAAACCTAACGACTAAACCGAATCACTAAAACCGAATAAATGGCTACAACCAATTTATCATATTACGATAAAGCAACAATCCCAAATGCGAAGTCTTTTCGATTTGGGATTGTTGTTTCTGAATGGAATCCAGAAATCACCACAAACCTTGCAAAAGGAGCAATCGATACTTTAATGGATTGTGGGGCTTCTATAGAAAATATTATATCTTGGGAAGTACCAGGGAGTTTCGAACTTGTTTACGGTTGCAAGAAAATGATTGAATCTCAAAAAATAGATGCAGTTATTGCCATTGGAAATGTCATCCAAGGAGAAACAAAACATTTCGACTTTGTTTGCAAAGGAGTTACACAAGGAATTGTAGATTTGAACATTAAATATGATGTTCCGGTAATTTTCTGTGTATTGACAGACAATACAAAGCAACAATCTTTAGATCGTTCTGGAGGAGCCCTCGGAAATAAAGGAATTGAATGTGCTGTAGCCGCAATAAAAATGGCTGCATTAAAACATTTGGATCGAAAAAGTGACCATATTGGTTTTTAAAAAAAACCAATATAATCTTCAAGTACTTTTAACCTCAATTTTCGAAAAATCATTTTAAATTCTGTAAATTTGAAATATGCTTTCAATTGGTATACAAATTGATTCACATCAATGACTATTTTCAATTCAAACAAAACACTATGGGATTTTTTAAACGTACAAATAAGAAATTTGATTATCAACCACGTTACTACAAAGGAGAAGGGAGTCCTTTTAAAATAGAACATAAATTAGATCAGTTTAGAAGTACAACAGGTAAAAACAAAGGAATTAAATCTAAGTTTTCTGATGCTCTAGAAGAATTAAAGAACCCCGATCAAAAAGTAAACAAAAATCTAATGATTATTATTGGTATTTTACTTTTTATCTTTTTATGTATTATCGATTTCGATTTATCAATATTTTTCAATAATTAATGTCAGACATTATTCAACTTTTGCCAGATCATGTGGCAAACCAAATTGCTGCTGGTGAAGTAGTACAAAGACCTGCCTCCGTTGTAAAAGAGTTGCTGGAAAATGCGATTGATGCGGGTGCAAATTCCATAAAATTACTTTTAAAAGATGCCGGTAAAACATTAATTCAAGTAATTGATGACGGAAAAGGAATGAGTACCACAGATGCGCGTTTATGTTTTGAACGCCATGCAACTTCCAAAATAAAAAAAGCAGAAGATTTATTCAATCTCAATACCAAAGGTTTTCGTGGAGAGGCATTGGCCTCTATTGCTGCAATTGCACATGTAGCCCTTAAAACAAAACAGGAAAATGACGAATTGGGAAGTCAAATTAAAATTGAAGGGAGTAAAATCATTTCGCAAGATTTTATTTCAACCGCAACTGGAACCAGTTTGGCGGTAAAGAATTTATTTTACAACATCCCTGCTCGAAGAAATTTCTTAAAGTCAGACACTATAGAAACCCGGCATATTATTGATGAATTTCAACGGGTTGCTTTGGCACACCCAAGCATCTCTTTTTTATTACACCACAATAATAATGAAGTCTACAATTTAAGAAGCAGCAATCTAAAAAAACGAGTTGTAGCTATTTTTGGGGCTAAAATGAATGAAAAATTAGTACCCATCGAAGAGAAAACAGATTTGATTACGATACAAGGTTTTATTACCAAACCCGAATTCGCAAAGAAGAAAAGAGGCGAACAGTTCTTTTTTGTAAACGATCGTTTTATTAAAAGCTCCTATCTAAATCATGCCGTTGTCAATGCATTTGACGGTTTACTAGAGCACTCAAGTCACCCCTCCTATTTCTTATATTTATCAGTGCCGGCAAATAGTATTGATATTAATATTCATCCTACCAAGACAGAAATTAAGTTTGACAACGAAAAAGCGCTATATGCTATTCTAAGAGCGACCATAAAACACAGTTTAGGACAATACAATGTGGCGCCTGTTTTAGATTTCAACAGAGACGCCAATTTAGACGTCCCTTATCACTTTAAAGGAAAAACAGGAACCTCTTCTCCAAAAATTACTGTAGACCCCGATTTCAATCCTTTTAAAGAGGTTGAACAAAACAAAGTACAATTTCCATATAAGCGAGAGGTTTCTAAAGAAAGTTGGGAATCACTATACACTCATGTAGAAGTTGAAAGTAACGAAACAAACCAAGCCGCTTTGTTTGATACTGAAACAGTAAAAGAAACAGGGAAGACATTACAAATTCAGCGAAAATATCTACTAAGTTCTATTAAGTCTGGTGTGGTATTAATCAGTCAATCCTTAGCACATCAACGTATTTTATATGAAAATTTCTTAGAGAGCATTACCGTAAAAGAAGCCAACAGCCAACAGTTATTATTTCCCGTAAATATTCAATTAATTGCTTCAGAAATTGAAATTATCTATTCTCTAAAAACAGAATTAGAAAATGCTGGTTTTTCTTTTGGTGAGTTTACAAAAACAGGAGTTACGATTAAAGGAATACCCGTTTCTGTGACCGAAAGTCAGATTACGGTTATTTTAGAAGAATTAATTCGTGATATTGATTTGGAAGTGCCTGATGCGAGTTTTAGCCCCTTCGACTTAATGGCGAAGTCTTTTTCTAAAACATTGGCCATTAAAACGGGCACTATACTTTCTGCCTTAGAACAAGAAAATCTTGTAAACGACTTGTTTTCTTGTAAGGAACCAAGTATTTCTCCTTTTGGGAAATTGACTTTTAAAACTTTGACTTTAAAAGAAATTGATTTAATTTTTAACAATTAAAACTATGGGTAATATTACAGAAACAATCAAACACCTGATCATTTTAAATGTTATTTTATTTGTTGTTCCACAATTTTTAAATTTAGATTTAACAAATATTCTCGCTTTACATTTCCCTCAAAATGAACACTTTGGATTTTGGCAATACCTAACAAGTACCTTTATGCATGGGAGTTTTGGACACATACTCTTTAATATGTATGGCTTGTATGCTTTTGGAACCCCCTTAGAACAAATGTGGGGAAAAAAGAAGTTTCTCTTTTTCTATTTTTCAACAGGAATTGGTGCTAGTATCATTTATACACTTGTAAATTATTATCAGTTTAATGATGCCTTTGAAAAACTTATCGAATTAGGAGCTACAAAAATGGAGATCATGAAATTGATGAATCCAACACTTATTTATAATGATGAAATTTTACAAACCGTTAACGCTCTTTACAACACATCTGCATTGGGTGCCTCTGGCGCTGTTTATGGCGTTTTAGTCGCATTTGGCTTGTACTTTAAAGAAGCGAAATTAGCGATGATCTTCTTTCCAATTCCAATTGCTGCAAAATACTTTATTCCGATACTGCTTTTAGGAGATTTATTCTTTGGAATGACAAGGTACTCTGTAGGAAATATTGCGCATTTTGCACACATTGGTGGTGCCCTTGTTGGTTTTATCATTGCATGGTATTGGAAAAAAAATCAATTTAAATTTTCTTAAATGAGTTTCATACACACCTTACAAAGTAAATATAAAGAAGCGAATAGTGTAGAAAAGCTGATCTACATCAACGTAGCCATCTTTATACTTTCTATTTTTTTTAGTGTGCTTCCTGGATTGTACAAAGGACAAACAAACTGGCTAGTGAATTGGTTTTCATTAGATTCTAGCACAGAAGTATTTCTATCAAAACCATGGGCAATTGTTTCTTACGGATTTTTACACGCCGATTTTTTGCATTTAATATCGAACCTCATTGTTTTGTATTTTATCGGGAATCTTTTTATTCAATACTTTACACAAAAACAATTTCAGACTTTTTATTTTCTAGGAATTATTTTTGGCGGACTGTTATTCATTCTTAGTTATAATTATTTTCCACTTTTCAGTAACAATCAAGGTCAATTAATAGGAGCTTCTGCTGGGGTTTCTGCAATTTTCGCAGGAATTGCAACCTACATGCCAAACTATCAATTGAAATTGCGGTTTATCGGCTTTGTGAAATTATGGTATTTGGCTGGAATATGGATTGTTTTAAATTTCATGGGTTTAAATGGAGGAAATGCTGGTGGAAATTTTGCACACTTAGGAGGTGCACTCTTCGGATATCTTTATACAAAACAAGCAACTACTAAAAGTGCTGGAATTCTGAATTGGCTAACTCTTCGCTTTCAGAAAAAAGAAAAACCTTTAAAAACTGCTTATAGATCGACTACAAAAAAGAAAAAAACACCCACAAATACAGGACCAAATCAAAAACAAATTGATGCCATTTTAGATAAAATTAGCAAGTCAGGGTATGATACCTTATCAAAAGCAGAAAAGGACTTCTTGTTTAAACAAGGAAAGCGTTAATATGAAAAAATTATCGTTTCTTGACAAAATAATCTACTTGCTAAATTCACTTTTAGCGATCCTGTTAGTATTGTCCTATTTACTCCCTTTTGTATCTCCTAATAGTATTGTAATTTTTGCAATTTTAAGCCTGTTTGTGCCTGTTTTAATTTTTCTGAATGGGCTATTTGTCATCTACTGGCTCATCAAACTAAAAAAACAACTCCTTCTCTCCTCCATTGTTTTAACGATTGGCTTCTTTTTTTCAACCCCTTTTTATAAAATTTCTGATAAAACTTCTTCCCTGAACAAAGATCTAAAAGTGATGAGTTACAATGTAAAATCATTTGATTTATTTCATAATACAAAAGAAGGTAATCCCTCAATAAATGGCTTCGATTACATTGCAGCAATAGCTCCAGATGTACTTTTGGTACAAGAATATTATCAATCTAGCAAAATCAAATTAGACTTTCCATATCAATATATAAAGAAACAGAGTATTGGCGGTAGGTTTGGAATGGCTATATATTCTAAATTTAAAATTATAAATAGCGGTTCATTGGATCTAAAAAAGACCGGAAACAATATTATTTTTGTTGATATTTTGAAAGAAAAGGACACTATTAGAATCTACAATTTACACTTAGAGTCTTTAAGAATAAAACCTTATGAGGAAAACTTTGGTGAAAAGGATTCAAAAAAACTAATTGATCGAGTAAGTCTTACATTCAAAAAACAAGCGGATCAAACCGCCTTATTTTTAGCACATGAAAAGAAGTGGAAAGGAAAAAAAATAGTAGGTGGCGATTTTAACAATACCGCTTACTCATGGGTTTATAACCAAATTGGAAACAACAAAACAGATGCATTTATATCCGCAGGTAAGGGTTTTGGAAAAACGTATCGCTATTTTTTACCAACCCGAATCGATTTTATTTTTACAGATATAAGAGCCAACATAAGTACCTTTAAAACCTTTGATGTAAAATATTCAGACCACTACCCGATTCTTACAAAAGTAAACTGGGAACCCGAACTTTAGGTCTGCTATTCTGTTTTTTGGACGTTCTTTAAATGCAAATGATTGATGGGATTGATCCCTAATCCTGTTAGGTTTTTATTCGTAAAACGAAGCACTTCATCATAATACAATGGGATTACAGGGGCTGTCTCCATCATTAAACTGTCCATTTTCTGATAAATAAGATATCGCTTTTGATTGTCAACTGTCTCCACTGCTTTTTCATACAATGCATCAAATTGGTCATTTTTATAGTGTGTATAATTAGGTCCGTTTGGAGAGAAATTTTTACTGTGATAAATGAATAAATAATTTTCAGCATCTGGGTAATCAGCCACCCAACTTCCTCTAAAAATACTTAACTGACCGTTTGCTTTTCGCTCTCGTAAAGTAGATGCTGGCAGAACTTCTACATCAACTTCCAACCCAATCTTTTGCATCTCTCTTTGAATGTATTCACACAAGTCCAGGTATTGACTATCGGTACTTATGGTGATTTTAGGATTGTTATTTCCAGACTCCAATTTATATGCTTCAATCAGTTGTTTCGCCCTTTGAGGTTGATAAGTATATCCTTTCATCTGATTGAACGAAGGTAATCCTTTTGGAATAAAACCATTTAAGGCTGGAGTACCAATTCCATTTCTTAAATATAAAATCATTTTTTCTTTATCAAAACCATAGTTCAGGGCTTTTCTCAATTTTAATGAATTGGCTTCCTCCTCTGCTGCATCCATATAAACGCCAAGATATTCTGTGTTTAAGTATGGACTCGTCATCATCTTTATTTTTGAGGCATAACGCGATTGTAATTTCCCTTTTTTGGTCAAAAGGTCATCTTTATAAGAATTATCAATACTGTTTAAAAAATCGAGATTCCCTTGAATGAACTGTAAGAATTCGCTTTGCTTGTCTGGTAAAAAAGTAATTGCTACTGCTTCTAAATATGGAAGTCGAACCCCATTTTCATCCATTTCATAGAAGTTGTTGTTTTTTCTTAAAACCAATTTAATATTCTCTTTCCACAATTTGAAATGAAAAGGCCCCGTTCCAATTGGGTTTTCTCTAAAGGAATCGCCAAAATAGTCAAGAGCTTCTTTAGGGACAACCGAGCAATATTTCATTGTTAATAGACTTAAAAAAGGAGGAAATGGTTTTTTAAGCTGAATGGTAAAAACATGTGAGCTCACAGCTGCAAAAGAAGCTACAAATTCTAACACCCATTTGCCTGGTGAAGCTACTTCAGGATCTAATAATCGCTGAAATGAATACTCAAAATCCTTGGCAATAACGTTTCGGGTACTGTCTTTACCAAACAAAGCATGTTTGTGAAATTGAACATCCGTTCGCAAATGAAATTGATAAGACAATCCATCTTCAGAAATCGTCCATTTTTCTGCAATATCAGGAATTACTTGCAAGGAATCATTCAATTGAACCAAACCATTAAAAAGTTGCGTAGTTACCCAAATAGTTCGTAAATCCTTAGAAAAAGCAGGATCTAATGTATTGATATTTTTGTGCTCATTGTATCTAAAAACCTGCGAATCATTGTATTTATTTTTCTTTTGATCGCAAGATGAAAACACAATAATTGCGATTAAAAAAAGAACGTATTTAATTTTCAAAACCATATGCTCTTTCTACTTTACAAATTCTTAATTGGTATTTCTTATACCATTTTTCTCGTCCCAATTCCCTGACTGCAGCATGTTCCATATTGTTTTTCCATGCAGAAATAGCAGCTAATGTTTGCCAATATGAAACAGTAACCCCAATTTCTGAGCGTGCAGATTCCATCCCTAAAAAACCTTTTTGTTGTTTTGCAAGAATTTCCATTCTTTGAGCTGCTTCTCGATATCCGTCGGTATTTTCTGAAGATATTTTCGTAAAAATAACCGCATAATATGGCGTTTCTAAATTATCTACAATCATACGTATAATTCATATTTTGTTTCTGGCAGTTGGAGTTCTTGATTTATAAATTTTCTCACTTGTTTAAAACCCAATCGTGCTAAAATTTTAGTAGATGCGCTGTTTAAATCAACCGCAGATGCCACTATTTTTTGAATGCCGATTTGTTTACAATACTGCAGTAAATTAAGACAAATTTCTGTTCCATATCCTAAACTCCAATATTCTTCTAAAAACCGAATCCCTACTTCATCATCTTCTCCGTCTTTCACAAGGGCCAATGTTCCCACAAAAAAACGATCTTCTTTACGCTCAATTGCATAAATCCAAAAATCATTTTTTGGCAGCGTGTATTTGGATATCAATGCAGATAATTCGATCGAATGGGCCGCTAAGGTATTCACCTCACCGTCCGCATAGCGCATTACGTTCGAATTACTTTGCATTTTATGAAAGGAATCTAAATCTTCCAAAATTAATTTGCGTACTTGTAAGCGATCAGTTTCAAAAATCATCAATAAAAGTGTAAATTTGCAACGCATAAATGTACACTAATGAATGCAGATAAAAAAGTAGCTTTTTATACTTTAGGATGTAAATTAAACTTCTCTGAAACTTCTACAATCGCAAGAAATTTTGTGAGTGAAGGTTTTGAACGCGTTGAATTTGATGAAATCGCTGATATATATGTGATTAACACCTGTTCGGTAACCGACAACGCAGACAAACGTTTTAAATCCATTGTAAAAAACGCTTTACAAAAAAATGAAGATGCTTTTTTAATAGCCGTGGGTTGTTATGCACAACTAAAACCTGAAGAATTGGCTGCCGTGGATGGCGTTGATTTGGTTTTAGGAGCTACGGAAAAATTTAATGTTACCAGCTACATCAACGATTTAACAAAAAACAATGTTGGAGAAATACATTCTTGCGAAATTGGGGATGCAGATTTCTATGTAGGGTCCTACTCTATAGGAGACAGAACACGAGCTTTCTTAAAAGTACAAGATGGCTGTGATTATAAATGCACTTATTGTACAATTCCCTTAGCACGAGGGATTTCAAGGTCAGATACTTTGGAAAATGTATTGGAGAATGCAAGAGAAATCTCTAAAAAAGGAATTAAAGAAATTGTTCTTACAGGCGTCAATATTGGAGATTACGGAAAGGGAGAATTTGGCAACAAAAAACACGAACATACCTTCTTAGAACTGGTCAAAGAATTAGATCAAGTTGATGGAATACACCGACTTCGAATTTCTTCAATTGAACCGAACCTCTTAAAAGATGAAACGATTGATTTTGTTTCAAAATCAAAAACATTTGT
This sequence comes from Polaribacter sp., assembly GCA_018663625.1. Taxonomy (GTDB): domain Bacteria; phylum Bacteroidota; class Bacteroidia; order Flavobacteriales; family Flavobacteriaceae; genus Polaribacter. Next base: position 18,252 of record JABJPX010000011.1, read on the forward strand.
TCCACATTTTCATATTCCTTTACAATCTGGTAGTGACGAATTGTTAAAAAAAATGAAACGTCGATACCTTACAAACCTCTATACAAATCGAGTTTCTAAAATTAAAGAAACCATGCCCAATGCTTGCATTGGAGTTGATGTAATTGTAGGGTTTCCAGGGGAAACAGATGAACTCTTCTTAGAAACGTATCACTTTTTAAACCAACTTGATATTTCTTACTTACATGTTTTCTCTTATTCGGAAAGACCCAACACATCTGCTGTAAATTTTGAAGGCGTTGTTCCTAAAAAAACACGTGCAAAACGGAGTAAAATGTTGCGTGGATTGTCTGCGAAAATGAGAAGATCTTTTTATGAGTCTCAATTAGGGAATACCTTAACAGTCTTGTTTGAAAGTGAAAATAAAGAAGGATATATTCATGGTTTTACGGAAAATTATGTGAAGGTAAAATCTCCTTGGAATCCTGAGCTTGTGAACACACTTCATAAAGTAACACTCTCTGAAATTGACGAAGATGGACTTGTACGGTTTCACTTTCTAAATGAAGATTAAAAACTGTGACTTATTATTGATTTGACTTATGTCTAAAATACCTATCTATTTTATTCCTGGACTGGCTGCAGGGCCGGAAATATTTGAAAACTTAAGGTTGCCAAACTCGGTATATGATTTGCATTATCTTCAGTGGAAGATGCCCTTAGATCAAGAAGAAACTATTGCCAATTATGCTAAAAGAATGTGTGAAGACATTCTACATAAAAACCCTGTTTTGATTGGTGTCTCCTTTGGTGGTATCATGGCACTAGAAATGAGTCAGTATATAACTACCAAAAAAGTAATCATTATTTCGAGTGTTAAAGACAAGAACGAACTACCAAAAAGGTTTCAACTCGCTAGCTTTACAAAGATATACAAGTTATTTCCCTCAAAAATAGTTGCTAATTTAGAGGACTACACAAAATTTTTCTTAGGAAAATCACTAAAAAAAAGAGCTGCTCTTTATAAAAAGTATTTATCTGTAAGAGATCGTTCTTATTTGCACTGGTCGATTTACAATGTTATCAATTGGAACGGAGTAATAAAGACTCCTAAAAACTTAGTACATATCAACGGTACCGATGATAAAGTGTTTCCATTAAAAAACGTCTCAAATTGTGTTGTTGTAGAGGGAGGAACACACGTGATGATTTTAAGAAAATCAAAAACAATCACAAAGCACATTCATGAAAGTTTAATTTTTTAACAGCTTAAAATTTTTGTATTTTTATAGCTATTAAACTACGTATATGATGCCAAAAATAATGCGCTTATTTACCTTTATAGGAGTGATTGCAATTACCTCTTTATTTATTAAAGGGATTGACAAAGCAAAGAGTGAGCCCCCGAAAAGTACAAGCGATAAATATGAAATTCAAGCTTTAGAACTTCCTGAAAATTTAAATCTTGCTGGAGAACGAGTTCCTACAGAGCGTCAGCACATTAGAGAAAGAATGGATCGTGAATTGCTAGTGAATACCTACTGGCAATCGAATGGTTTGTTGTTATTAAAAAGAGCAAATAAATACTTCCCAATTTTGGAACCATTATTAAAGGAATATGGACTTCCAGATGATTTTAAATATTTAGCAGTTGCAGAAAGTGCTTTAATTGATGAAACCTCTTCTGTTGGAGCAGCAGGAATGTGGCATTTCATGAAAAACACAGGGAAAGAATATGGTTTGGAAATTAATCAAAATGTTGATGAGCGCTATCATATTGAGAAATCGACAAAAGTTGCTGCCCAATATTTAATAAAAGCAAAAAAAAGATTTGGTTCCTGGACCCTAGCTGCTGCGGCTTATAATGCAGGTAATTATGGTGTTTCTCGACGATTAGAAGCACAAGGAGTTACTTCGTATTATGATGCGTTTTTACCAAATGAAACGGAACGCTATGTCTTACGAATCATTGCTTTAAAAGAAGTTTTATCAAACCCCAGAAAATATGGGTTTAAGTTTGAAGAAAAAGACCTCTACACGATGGAGAAAACAAGAACGATTAAGGTAGATTCTGCCATTACGAATATTGCACTGTTTGCCAAAAATTTTGGACTCAACTACAAAGAGCTCAAACTTCATAATCCTTGGCTACGACAAAATAAACTCAATAATAGGTCTCAAAAAGTCTATGAGATTAAAATTCCTATTAAATAAAGCGCATAAAAAAGCCTGCAAATTGCAGGCTTTTTCATTAAAAATTAACTAAGTATATATTAAATTACTTTTACATTTACTGCGTTTAATCCTTTTCTTCCATCTTGTAAGTCAAATTCAACTTCGTCATTCTCACGAATTTCGTCGATTAAACCTGAAACATGTACAAAATGTTCTTTGTTTGATCCTTCTTCTGTAATAAATCCAAATCCTTTAGATTCATTGAAAAATTTTACGGTACCTTTATTCATTATAAAAAATTATTGTGCTGTTAATTTAATTACTAACAACGTTTATTAAGTTGCAAATATAATATCATTAAATTAATAAACAAAAAAATAATTAATATTATTTAAAAAACAGATTAAAACCTGTTAATTAGCACTTTAGAATCGTTAAACTCTTTAAGAATCTCTTCAAAAACACGATTTACAGATTTTACTTCATTAATAAGCCCTGCAATTTGTCCGATTTCCAACTCACCATTCACCAAATCTCCTTCAAAAATACCTTTTTTAGCGCGGGCTCTTCCTAATAATTTTTTAATTTCATCGAGTGTTGGTTGTTGTTGATACAGTGCTTCTATTTGATCGTAAAATTCATTTTTAATCAATCTTACAGGTGCTAACTCTTTAAGAGTCAATTTTGTGTCCCCGTCTTTTACCTTTAGAATTGATTGCTTAAAGTTTTGATGCGCTGATGATTCTAACGTTGCGGCAAACCTACTTCCAATTTGCACACCATTTGCACCTAATACCATTGCAGCCATCATGCCTTTACCAGTTGCAATACCTCCTGCGGCAATGATTGGAATATGAATTGCTTCTTTCACCATCGGAATTAAAGTAAATGTAGTTGTTTCTTCCCTCCCATTATGTCCTCCTGCTTCAAAACCTTCGCACACAATAGCATCAACACCAGCTTCCTGGGCTTTCAAAGCAAATTTCACAGAACTTACAACATGTACTACCGTAATCTCTTTTTCTTTTAACCAAGCAGTCCATGTTTTGGGGTTCCCTGCGGAAGTAAAAACAATTTCAACTCCTTCTTCGACAATAATATTAATGATTTTATCAATCTGTGGATACAGCATCGGCACATTTACACCAAAGGGTTTGTTGGTTGCTTTTTTACACTTTTGAATGTGTTCTCGCAGTACTTCTGGATACATAGAACCTGCACCAATTAAGCCCAAACCGCCTGCATTTGAAACGGCGGAAGCTAACTTCCAACCAGAAACCCAAATCATTCCTCCTTGAATTATTGGATATTGAATCTTAAAAAGTTGTGTGATTTTATTTTCCATAACATAAAGTTACGAAATAACTCCTGAACCTAAAAGCTCTTCGTTTTGATACCAAGCTACAAATTGTCCTTCTTGTATGGCAGATTGTTTGTTCTCAAAAGAAACATACAATCCCGAAGCTATTTTGTGCAAAGTGGCCTTTTCTAAAACTTGTCGATATCGTATTCTTGCCAACACCTCCATAGATTCTCCAACTTGTAAGGTTAGGTCTTCGCGAACCCAATGAATTTCTTCCTTGGAAACAAACAATACCTTTCGATAGAGTCCAGTATGATTTTTTCCTTCTCCAGTATAAATAATGTTCGCTTTCACATCCGTTTCGATAACGTAGAGCGCTTCTTTTGTACCTCCAACATTCAATCCTTTCCGTTGCCCTTTTGTGAAATAATGTGCACCTTGGTGTTTTCCTACTGTTTTACCGTCTGTAATTTGATAGGCATATTTTGTGGCAAAATACTCTAATGCAGCCTCATTGTCTTCAAACTGAGGTACTGCTGCTGTATATCCTTTAAAGTCTCGTGGTATCGTAACAATAACCCCTTCTTTTGGTTGCAGTTTTTGTTGTAAAAATTCAGGCAAACGGACTTTCCCAATAAAACATAAACCTTGTGAATCTTTCTTTTCTGCAGTAATTAAATCTGCTTCTTTCGCAATTGCTCTAACTTCTGGTTTTGTTAATTGACCAATTGGAAATAAGGCTTTTGCTAATTGTTGTTGGGATAATTGACATAGAAAATAAGATTGATCTTTATTGATATCTTTTCCTGCCAACAATTTATAAATCGGTTTTCCGTCGATAATTTCTGAGTCTTTTCTGCAATAATGACCGGTTGCAACGAAGTCAGCACCAAGCTTTAAAGCAATGTCCATAAAAACATCAAACTTTATTTCTCGATTGCAAAGAATATCTGGATTTGGGGTTCTTCCCTTCTCATATTCCGCGAACATATAATCTACGATTCGATCTTTATATTGCTCACTTAAATCGACAACCTGAAAAGGAATCCCTAACTTTTCGGCAACAAGCATTGCATCATTACTATCCTCTAACCAAGGACATTCATTAGAAATAGTAACGGAGTCATCATGCCAATTTTTCATAAAAAGACCGATTACTTCATACCCTTGTTCTTTTAACAAATAGGCTGTAACACTACTATCTACTCCCCCAGAAAGACCAACAACAACTCGTTTCATTATATAATTTTAAAGATGCAAAGATACAAATAAGTATCTGCTTTATAAGATCGATTTTTGAATGCTTATTGAATAAATAATATGATGAAAAGTGAGAGACGGAATCGTGATTCTTTTAAAATTATTCCTTTCCTTTTTTCTTTTTTAGTTCTTTCTATCTTCCGAATTAATTCTTGAATATTCAAATCATTATTTATGAAAAATAGACAAAGAAGAAAAGAATTAAAAATAGTTTTTTTTTATATTTATACTTCTAGAACAAATTCATACTAATATACATTAAACGTGTCAAAATCGGATTTTCAATCTTTAGTAACAGAACTTGATAATATGGAAAACCCCAAAAGGGTAAACCGACAAAACGTGGCTAATTTTGTCTTGGGCAATCAAAATCTATTCGAGCATCTCATTGCAGTTACATTTGATGTTGATAACAAACTATCTATTAAAGCTGCTTGGATTTTAGAATGGATTTGTACGCATCATCAACTAGAATGGATGCTTCCACATTTAGAAGAATTTTCTCTAAAAATAGCAACATTAAAATTTGATAGTGCCATCAGGCCTTGCGCAAAAATTTGTGAACATTTAGCAAACGCCTATTTTTCAAAAAAAGAGAATGATTTTCAAAAAACGATGACCGATGCACAAATGAACGCAATTATTGAGACTGGTTTTGACTGGTTGATAACACCTCAAAAAATTGCTGTAAGAGCCTATACGATGAATACTTTATATCTCTTTGGATTGACGAAAACATGGATTCATCCAGAACTTTCACACCTCATAAGCACTAAAATAATACACGAAAGTAAGGGCTGTAAAGCAAGAGGGACCCAAGTATTAAATTTGATAGAAAAACATCAAAAATCAGGTTTATAAATGTGATGAAATCCTTATTTTTGTGATTCACAACAGAATCAAAAAATGAGCCTTACACAACTAAATGCCATCTCCCCTATTGATGGGCGATACAGGAATAAAATAGCAAAATTAGCCAATTACTTCTCTGAAGAAGCTTTAATAAAATACAGGGTTCGTGTAGAGATCGAATATTTTATTGCACTCTGCGAAATCCCATTACCACAATTAGTCAGCTTTAACAAGGACCTTTTTAGTGCATTGCGTTCAATTTATATTGATTTTACAACTGCTGATGCTCAAAAGATCAAAGACATTGAAAAAGTAACAAATCATGATGTAAAAGCGGTTGAGTACTTTATTAAAGAAAAATTTGATGCTCTTGACCTACAAGAGTATAAAGAGTTTATTCATTTTGGATTGACCTCACAAGACATAAACAATACTGCAATACCACTTTCAATTAAAGAAGCAATGGACGAAGTTTATGTGCCTCACTATTTGGAAGTTTTAGAAAAATTACAAGAATTAGTTATCGAATGGAAAGACATCTCTATGTTGGCAAGAACTCACGGTCAACCAGCATCTCCAACAAGATTAGGGAAAGAAATTGATGTTTTTGTAGTGCGTTTAAAAGAACAATTTAATCTATTAACTGCCATTCCAACAGCTGCAAAATTTGGAGGTGCAACTGGAAACTTCAATGCACATAAAGTAGCATATAAAGACATTGATTGGAAAGCTTTTGGAAGTTCTTTTGTACAAAATACATTAGGCATGCAGCACTCATTTCCTACTACACAAATAGAACATTACGATCACATGGCGGCACTGTTTGATACTTTAAAACGTATCAACACCATCATCATCGATTTAAATAGAGATTTCTGGACCTATGTTTCCATGGACTATTTTAAACAAAAAATTAAAGCGGGTGAAGTGGGTTCTTCAGCAATGCCACATAAAGTAAATCCAATCGATTTTGAAAACTCAGAAGGGAATTTAGGAATCGCAAATGCTATTTTCGAACATCTGTCAGTTAAATTACCTGTTTCCCGATTGCAAAGAGATTTAACAGATAGTACGGTTTTACGAAATGTTGGTGTTCCGTTTGGACATACAGTTATTGCCTTTACCTCTACATTGAAAGGATTGAATAAATTATTATTGAACAAAGAAAAATTTGAGCAAGACCTTGAAAATAATTGGGCTGTTGTTGCAGAAGCGATTCAAACAATTTTAAGAAGAGAAGCTTACCCAAACCCATATGAAGCATTAAAGGGACTAACAAGAACCAATGAAAAAATCAATCAACAATCAATTGCTAATTTTATTGATACCTTAGAAGTTTCAACAATAATTAAAGAAGAATTAAAGGCAATTACGCCTGCAAATTATACCGGAATTTAATGAAGTATGTATTTAGTGTCTTAGTCATTTTTATAACATTTTCATCTTGTGAGACTGTCATCAATGACAATTCAGATCAATTTAAAACGGGTGTTTTTGAAATTCCTTCAGGAAAAGGTTTTGTAAAAGAAACGATTATTCGAAAAGACAGCATCCAAATCAGTAAGTATGGAGACCAAATAGATACCTTGTCTATCAAATGGAAAAATAATTTTTTCTATACTTTACGTTATATAAATCCAAAAACGGACTTGCAAAAAGATCCAATGTTCGTTCAAATTAATAAGATCAAGAAAGACGGCTATGATTTTACCGTTAAAATTGGGTTTTCAAAATTTTCTAAAAAAGGGACAATTTTTAAACTGAAATAATATGGAACTTTTTTTACAAGCAGATACGTGGATTGCGCTATTAACTTTAACATTTTTGGAAATTATTTTAGGAATTGATAATATTATTTTTATTTCGATTGCTGCAAATAAACTCCCTAAAGAAAAAAGAAAAAGAGCGACCAATATCGGTCTTGTATTGGCGCTATTTTTAAGAATTATATTACTGTTTGGTATTTCATATATAGTAGCTATGAAAGCACCATTTTGGACCATTGATTTACCATGGATTCAGGCTGGCGTTACAGGTCAAAGTTTAATTTTATTTGTTGGTGGTATTTTCCTTTTGTATAAAAGTACCCAAGAAATCCATCACAAAGTAGAAGGAAATGATGAAGAACTAGACAAAGCTACACCTAAAAAAGGATACACCTTACAACAAGCAATTCTTCAAATTACATTGATCAATATTGTCTTTTCATTTGATTCTATTTTAACTGCTGTTGGAATGACAAATGGGGTAAACGGTGCAATAACCATTATGGTTGTTGCTGTAATCTTGTCTATGGGTATCATGCTCTTATTTGCAAATCCTGTAGGTGAATTTGTAAGCAAACATCCTACGATTCAAATGTTGGGTTTAGCATTTTTAATTTTAATTGCTTTTATGTTAATTGCGGAAGGTGCTCATCTATCTCATGCTAATATTTTTGGACAAACAGTTGGTATTATTCCAAAAGGATATTTGTACTTTGCCATCGCATTTTCTTTAGGTGTTGAAATGTTGAATATGAAAATTAGAAAAAAATAAAGCATATTAAAACTTTTAAAAAACATATTGTATTTTTCTTGTTGCTAGTATTTCTGTCTCCAGCAGTTATACAAACAGTGCATTTGTTTGAGAATCATTCTCATACAATTTGTACCTCTGAGACAGATCAACATATTCATGAAAAATCTCTTGATTGTGAATTAGATGTAATCAAAAAATCGGACGGATTTTTGTTCGAACAGAATCAAACTATTATCGTAATTGACGATCTTTTTTCAATTACTGCAACTTATAATTTTTTACTTCCACATCAACAATTACCTTTTTCTCTTCGTGGACCTCCAGAATTCGTATAATTTTTTCAATAAAATTACTACTAATTCTAATACTTGAAAATGATTAAAAAAATCTTTTTTTGTGTCCTTTTTTGTTGCTTAAGTTTTACAAATAATGCGCAAGAATGCAACACTATTTTAAAAGGCACTGTGATCGATTATCATGATGGTACCCCCATTTATGGTGCAACCGTTTATATAAAAAGCCTAAATAAATATGCAACTACTGATTTTGAAGGAAAATTCAAAATTGAACAGCTTTGTAATGGAGAAATAAACTTGACGATTTCTCACATATCATGTGAAACTAAAAATGTTACAGTCAGTATCGAAAAAGATACATATAGAGACTTTTTTTTAGAACATCATATAGAATCTTTAAAAGAGGTTAGTATTGTTGCTGCAGCAAATATAAAATCAAAAACAATACAATCAACTGTCTTAAAAGGAAAAACTATAGAAGCATTTAGCAATCAAAACTTAGGGGATGCATTAAAAGATATTGCAGGTATTTCATCAATAAACACTGGGAATTCAATTGTAAAACCAGTGATCAATGGTTTGCATAGTAGTAGAATTATTGTAATGACAAATGGAGTGCGTTTGCAAGATCAAGAATGGGGAATTGAACATGCACCAAACTTAGATATTAATACCGCCGAAAAAATTACGGTAATTAAAGGAGCGAATTCTTTAGAGTTTGGCGGGGATGCAATTGGTGGTGTAATTGTTACTGAACCAAGTAATGTACTCTTAAAAGATTCTTTGTACGGTAAAAGTATTTTAAGCGGACAAAGTAATGGTCGTGGATATAGTTTTCATTCATCATTATCAAAATCCACAAAAAAAGGTTGGTATGTAAATGCAAAAACAACGCTTAAAAAAATGGGGGATTTTGAAAGCCCAGAGTATGTTTTAAGTAATTCAGGACTCAATTCAAAAGCATATTCTTTACAAACAGGTTTGAAGAAATTTGAAAGTGGTTTTAATGTATACTATACATTTATAAACAACGAAATAGGAATATTAAGAGCTTCGCATCTAGGAAATATTGAAGATTTAGTAAACGCAATTAATTCTCCAGAACCATTAATTACTAACGATTTTTCATATGATATTAATTCGCCAAAGCAAGATGTTACCCATCAATTGGTAAAAGTGGATTATTATAAACGATTTAAAAAGTTAGGAAAATTAAAAGTGCAATATGACTTTCAAAACAATCATCGTTTTGAGTATGATATAAGAGTTGGCAATGATAGAAATAAGGCCTCGTTGGATTTAAATTTATCTTCTCATGCAATCACATCTAGCTTTAAATTTGATGCAAAAACAGATGAGAAGTACAAAGTTGGTTTTATGGGTGCTTATCAAAATAATTTTGCAAACCCAAATACAGGTATTAAAAGATTAATTCCAGACTATGATAAATATGATCTTGGTTTTTTCACAATAGGTAACTTTATCTTAAATGACGAAACAACACTAGATGTTGGTTTTAGATACGATTTCAATGCCATAAATGCCAAAAAGTTTTACTCAAAAAGCAGGTGGGAAGAACGTAATTATGAGCTAGACTTTTCCGATTTAATCATAGGAGATTTTAATACGCAATGGTTGGTAAATCCTAAATTTCAATTTCATAACATTTCTGCTTCCGCGGGAATTTCTTATCAGTTAAATGATGAAAATTCGGTTTTATTCAATTATGGATTGTCAAATCGAGCACCAAATCCATCAGAATTATTTAGTGATGGTTTACATCATTCTGCCGCAAGAATTGAGTTAGGAGATTTAAGATTACAGCAAGAAACTTCTAATAGAGTTTCGGCGAATTATCGTTTTAAGAGTGCAAACACTTCTATTTTGGTTGAAGTATTTTTTAATGATATTCGTAATTTCATGTATCTAGAACCTACCGGAACGGAGCAAACGATTCGTGGTGCTTTTCCTGTTTGGGAACATAAAAAAACCAATGCAAATTTATTTGGAGCAGATTTTAGTCTGACACAAAATATCGGAAGTCATTTTATATTAAAAAATACAAGTTCATTTATCCGCGGAAAAGATGTTAAAAATGATCGGAATTTGATTGATATCCCTTCTGCTAAAACCCTAAACAGTATTGGTTATACTCTTGAAAAATGGTATGACTTTTCCGCAGTTATAGAAAGTGAGTATGTTTTTAGGCAAAATTTATTTCCAAACAACAACTTTGAAACCTATATACCTACTACAGACACAACTGTTTTAGTTGATGTAAGTACGACACCAAGTAGTTATCATTTGCTCAACTTTAATTCTGATGCAAGATTTAAGCTATCAGAAAAAACAAATTTAACCGTTGGCTTAACCGTCACAAATATTTTGAATATTAATTACAGAGAAAATCTAAACAGATTAAGGTTTTTTGCTGATGATTTAGGAAGAAATTATACATTACAATTAAAATTAAAATATTAAAAAAACAATAATAACATGCATACATTAAAAAATAAATATATGAAAACAATTAAAAATTTAGCCTTAGTATTATTCGTAGCAACTCTATTTACAGCCTGTTCAGAAGATGATCCAGAAGTTGTGAATGAAGAAGAATTAATTACAACGCTAACGGCAACTTTAAGACCTAGTGGTGGAGGAACAGACATTATCTTAAAAAGTGTAGATTTAGATGGCGATGGACCAGATGCTCCAGTAATTTCAGTATCCGCAAATTTAACTGTAAATACTAATTATACAGGGGTTTTAAAAGTTGAAAACGAAACGGAAAGTCCAGCTGATGATATTACAATAGAAGTATTAGAGGAAGATGAAGAGCATCAATTCTTTTTTACTCCAACGAACAATATCGCAACTGTTTCATATAATGATATGGACGAAGATGGAAATCCAATTGGTGTTCAATTTACCTTAGCAACTACAACGGCAGCTTCTGGGAGTTTAACCATAACCTTGAGACACGAGCCAATGAAAACTGCAAGTGGAGTTCGCAATGGAGATATTACGAATGCTGGTGGAGAAACAGATGTACAAGCTGTTTTCCCGATAACAGTTCAATAGGTATTTGATTCTTTTTTAAAGGCACATAAATTTTATGTGCCTTTTTTTTATCAAATTTTGTTACAAAAAGTTTACTTTTGCACTTATAAAAAAATGTGCTGTTTTAAGCTTATAAAAAATTCTTAAAAATGCTCAATTCTAAAGCATTTTAATGTCAAAACTACCCAAAGAACATCAATTTTTAGATCTATCAGATTACGGTAGACCCATTGCAAGAAGGATTGCAAGTTCATTAAAAAACACAAAATTTACGCCAGTAGATGTGACAATTGCATTTGTAATTTCGGGCTTGATTGGTGTTTTCTGCATCCTAAAAGAATATTATTGGGCTGCAGCTTTTTTCTTAATCTTTAAATCTATTTTAGATGCTGCAGATGGTGAATTGGCACGCGTTAAAAAAACACCTTCTTATACAGGACGCTTTTTAGACTCAGTTTCTGATATTCTTCTCAACTTTATTATTTTCTTTTCTCTTTGGTATGTGACCAATGTAAATTTTTTATTCGCGTTTCTTGCTTTTTTTGGAGTTCAATTACAAGGAACCTTATACAATTACTATTATGTCATTTTAAGAAATCGATTTGAGGGTGATACTACAAGTCGCGTTTTCGAAGACAAAACTCCTATTGCACTGCCTGGAGAAAAACAAAAGAATGTAAACATACTGTTCTTTTTGTATAAATTATTCTACGGTATTTTTGATAAAATTATTTATGCTTTAGACCGAGATGCCTCTAAAGGAAAACCTTTTCCAAATTGGTTAATGACTTTAATCTCAACATTCGGTTTGGGCTTTCAATTATTACTTATAAGCCTCTTTTTAGTTTTAGGACTAAAAACAAATATCATCCCCTTCTTTATTGGATATTCCGTTTTAATATTTGTATTTATACTTATTCGGAAAATCTTTTATTAGTGCACATTTTTTGTGTTTTTTAATTGACTTAAAACAACAAAAGAAGCTACAAAAAACAGGGCTAAACACAAGACACTCCATTGCATAGAACCTGTTAATGAATATAAAAAGCCATAGACAAAAGTCCCGAGTACAATGGCTATTTTTTCGGTAACATCATAAAAACTAAAGTAAGTAGCGTGATCTTCTGTATCTGGTAATAATTTTGAATAGGTAGACCTAGTTAAAGATTGAATCGCTCCTAAAACGAGTCCTAATAATCCTCCTAAAGCATAAAAATAGGTCGCTACGTTTGGCATGTCTTTGTGCAACATAAAAGCACAAAAACAAACTAAAATCCAGATAGAGATGGTAATTTTTAAAGCCTTGAAATTACCGTATTTTTTGGAGATTTTTGAAAAAATCATGGCTCCAAAAATGGCAACAAACTGTATTAACAAAATAGTAATAATGAGACTCGTTGCACTTAATCCTAATTCTGTTGAACCAAAAATTGCAGCCAATAAAATAATGGTTTGCACTCCAATACTCAATAAGAAAAAAGCGGTTAAAAAACCTTTTAAAGTGGGCAATTCTTTAATCTCATTCCAAACAATTTTAAGTTCTTTAAATCCTTTCCAGATATAATCTTTTTCTGGTTTTTTGTTGAAAGTATTGTTTGGTAATACTTTAAACGTTACCTGTGCAAAACCTATCCACCAAAGCCCCACCATTACAAAAGAAATCCGAGAAGCAAAGGCTTCAGATATTCCAAACATGTCATGAAAAAGTATCATGATTAAGTTTATAATCAATAAAATAATGGAACCAATATAACCGAAAATAAACCCCTTTGCACTTACCCGATCTTGATCTTCTGGATGTGCTACTTCTGGTAAATAAGAATTGTAAAACACCACACTAGACCAAAAACCTATACTTGCAAAAAAAGTAAAAACAATTCCAATCCAGACAGTATCTAATCCCTCAAAAAAATACATACTCATTACAGAAACAGCTCCAATCGTACAAAAAATCTTTAAAAATTTCTTTTTATTCCCCGTATAATCTGCGATAGCTGAAAGTATTGGCGACATAAAAGCAACCACTAAGAAAGAAAAAGACAAGGTATAACTATAGAGCGTATCTGGATGTTCCCATTCGATACCAAAAAAAGAAATCACTTTGCCATTTGTAATTCCAGAATAATATAGTGGAAAAACTGCAGTACTTATCACCAAAGAATATACCGAGTTTGCCCAATCGTAAAAAGCCCAACCGTTAATTAATTTTTTATCTCCTATTTTTAACATCTTCCTGATTTAAAATTAAAATACAATTCAAGAGTCCTTAAACAGAAATACAATATAGGGAAAGTATTCCTTCTTTACCCTTAACATATGTTAGATTTTATAGAGTGCCAAAGCACAAGCTAATACTTTGAATTGTTGCTAATTATTGTGAATAAATTATTTCTTTTCCAAGAACACATTTGGTATCTTTCGCATAAATTATTAAGATTCAATGACCCTGCAATCTCGCACAAAAACTTTAGCGCCAAGTATACAAATTCCTAAGCCCCTTTTAGTTGTTGCTAAATTTGTACAATTCGTTTCACACAAGTTGGCGGTGTTACTTTCGGCAAGACTCTTTACGACTCCAATTCGATTTAAAACACCAAAAAGAGAATTGCCAATGTATGAAAGTTCACAAAAAAGCATTTTATCTGTTCCCGAAATCAATAAAAAAATTCATATTTTAAGTTATGGATATTCGGATAAAAAGGTATTGCTTGCTCATGGATGGTCTGGCAGAAGCACGCAATTATTTATGATTGCCAACCGACTGTTAGAAAAAGGATACATGGTCATTTCATTTGATGGACCAGCACATGGTAAGTCTTTTGGTAAAACAACAAATATGCTAGAATACATTACCACGATAGAAGCAATTGATAAGAAACATGGTCCTTTTGAGGCTGCTGTTGGGCATTCTTTTGGAGGCATGGCGATAATAAACACTAACGCCAATAACCCAATTTTTAAAACAATGGTAACCATTGGCTCGGGAGATAAAGTAGAAGATGTTTTGTTAAATTTTACAAATAGCTTGGGGTTGAAAAAAAGTATTTCTAAAAAATTAGAACGTCATTTTCAAAAGAAATGGAATGTTAAAATTAGTGACTTTGCAGTCTATAAGGCTGCAAAGAAAATGAAAACACCTATCTTAGTCGTCCACGACATACGCGATGGTGATGTAGCTGTTAGTTGTGCTAAAAATATTCGAAAAAACTCAAAAAATGGGAGCCTATTGATCACAAATGGACTGGGACATACCAAAATTTTAAGAGATAAAAAGACAACCTATAAAATAGTAGATTTCATTACTCAAAACTCAAAAAAATAAACTTAATATTATGAAAAAATGGATTCCCTTTATCGCAATTCTTTTATTAATGAATTGTACAACATCTGCACAGAAAAAAGAAACTAAAAAGAAGTATGCTGTTATTAAAACAAACTCGGAGTGGAAAAAAGTACTGAATGATATGCAGTACTATGTATTGCGTGAAGCGGGAACGGAGCGCGCTTTTTCAAGTCCATTGAATAAGAATGAAGAAAAAGGAATTTATGTATGTGCGGCTTGTAAGACAGCACTGTATGATGCACTTCATAAATTTGACTCTAAATCTGGATGGCCTTCATTTGATAGAGCCATCAAAGGGAGTGTGGAATTGGATGTAGATTATAAAATAGGCTACGCAAGAACGGAACTAAAGTGCAACACTTGTGGTGGACATTTGGGGCATTCTTTTGATGACGGTCCAAAAGAAACTACTGGAAAAAGACACTGTATAAATGGAGTGGCCTTAGAATTTGTCCCTGAAAAAAAACAACCTTAAACTCATTTATCTTTTAATCAAATATCTAAAGGTTTGACTTTTTTCTGAATCATTAAGCAGGTTTATAATTCAATTTGAAGTGTAATAAATTGCAAAAAATTATCAGGTAATTACGGACAACTAAAGACGAATTCTTATATTTGTGTTTCCTAAAAAAGAACACAAATTATGTTTAATAATTTAAGCGATAAATTAGATAAAGCCTTACACACCTTAAAAGGGCATGGTAAGATTACAGAAGTTAATGTTGCAGAGACTTTAAAAGAAGTTCGAAGAGCGTTGTTAGATGCTGATGTGAACTTTAAGATTGCCAAAGAGTTTACCAAAAACGTACAAAAAAAAGCACTAGGACAAGACGTTTTAACAACGTTAAACCCTGGGCAATTAATGGTAAAACTTGTTAAGGACGAATTGATCGACTTAATGGGAGGTGAAACTGTAGGGATTAATTTAGGAGGAAATCCAACCGTAATTTTAATGTCTGGTTTGCAAGGTTCTGGAAAGACCACTTTTTCTGGAAAATTAGCAAATTACTTAAAAACGAAAAAAGCAAAAGAAGTTTTGTTAGTAGGTTGTGATGTTTACCGACCTGCAGCAATTAATCAATTACAAGTTGTTGGAGAACAAATTGGTGTTGAAGTATACGCAGAAGTTGGAAACAATAATCCAATAGAAATTTCTCAAAACGCCATCAAACACGCAAAGGCAAATAGTAAAAATGTGGTGATTATTGATACGGCAGGACGATTGGCTGTTGATGATGAAATGATGAACGAAATCTCTGACATTCACAAAGCCATTAACCCACAAGAAACTTTATTTGTGGTAGATGCCATGACTGGGCAAGATGCCGTTAACACCGCAAAAGCATTTAATGATATCTTAAATTTTGATGGAGTAATCCTTACAAAATTAGACGGAGATACACGAGGTGGAGCTGCATTAACCATAAAATCGGTTGTCAATAAACCCATTAAATTTATTGGAACCGGAGAAAAAATGGATGCGATTGATATCTTCTATCCAGAAAGAATGGCAGATCGTATTCTTGGAATGGGAGATGTTGTTTCTTTAGTAGAAAGAGCACAAGAGCAATATGATGAAGAAGAAGCAAGAAAGATTCAAAAGAAAATTGCAAAAAACCAATTTGGTTTCGATGACTTTTTAAGTCAGATTCAGCAAATCAAAAAAATGGGAAGCATGAAGGATTTGGTTGGCATGATACCAGGTGCCGGAAAAGCAATGAAAGACGTAGATATTGACGATGACGCTTTTAAAGGCATCGAGGCAATTATCCACTCAATGACCCCAACAGAAAGAAGTATTCCCACAACCATAAACGTAAGTAGAAAAAAGAGAATTGCAAAAGGCTCTGGGACGAGTGTAACTGAAGTAAATCAATTGATGAAGCAGTTTGAGCAGATGAGCAAGATGATGAAAATGATGCAAGGTGGTGGTGGAAAGAAAATGATGCAGATGATGCAGGGAATGAAAGGAATGCGATAAAAAATTACACTTACTTTTAATACTATCTTTAAAAAAAATAGATCAATGACATTACTCGACGGAAAAAAAACAGCAGCTGATATTAAAGAAGAAATCGCTTTAGAAGTAAGAAGTCTAAAAGATAATGGTAAAAAAACACCCCATTTAGCAGCAATTATTGTTGGAAATAACGGAGCAAGTATTACCTATGTAAATGCTAAAGTGAAGGCTTGTGAACGTGTTGGTTTCGAATCTACATTAATCCGTTTAACGGAGGAAGCGACTGAAGAGGAGCTACTAAATGAAATTGCAATTTTAAATATTGACAAAGATATAGATGGTTTTATTGTTCAATTACCATTACCAAAACACATTGATGAACAAAAGATTTTAATGGCCGTAGACCCAAACAAAGATGTAGATGGCTTCCATCCTACAAATGTGGGTAAAATGGCATTAAACCTTCCTACATTTATCTCTGCAACACCATTTGGTATTTTAGAATTGCTAGAACGATACAATGTTGAAACATCAGGAAAACACGTTGTGGTTCTTGGAAGAAGTCATATTGTAGGAAGTCCTATGAGTATTTTACTATCACAAAAAAGAAAGGTTGGAAACGCTACAGTGACCATGTGCCATAGTAGAACCAAAAACCTAAAAGAGATTACACTACAAGCAGATATTGTGATTGCAGCCATTGGAATTCCTGAATTCCTAAAAGCAGATATGGTTAAAGACAATGTAACTGTAATTGATGTTGGTATTACCAGAGTTGGAGATTCTTCTAAAAAAAGTGGCTACCGATTGCTAGGTGATGTTGCGTTTGATGAGGTTGCTAAAAAATCTGAATTCATTACCCCAGTTCCCGGTGGTGTTGGTCCCATGACGATTGCTATGCTATTAAAAAACACGTTATTAGCTTGTCAAAGAGCTCACGGATAATTTTTATATATTGTAAGCAACAATAGCCCATTAATTTGATCGATTTTTTCCTTAAAGAAAATAACCATTTTACGCCTTTTACCACCCAACATTTTGGGGTGGTCCTTTTTTTAATCATATGTGGAGTTGCCTTAATTTTATGGGCAAAAAAACAAAAAGAAAAAACGCAGACACGCGTCGGAAACCTCTTAACAATTTCAATTGCAACGACCATTATTTTTGGAACTTTCTTAAAAATATACAAAGGTGATTTTAATTACCAAGAAGATTTACCCCTACATTTATGTAGTTTTTTAGGACTCACCGCACCACTACTCTCACTCACAAAAAAAATTGTGTATTACGAGGTCTTCTTTTTCTTAATTTTAGCCGGGACACTACAATCAGTAATTACACCAGATCAATACAATTACTTAAACTTCCCGTTTTTCAGGTACTGGTTTGTACATGCAGGATTGGTTATATTTATGATGTATGCGACATTTGTTTATAAAATGAGACCTACCCTTAAAAGTGTTTGGAAATCATTTTTAGGCATGCAAGTATATATGCTACTCATGTTTGTACTCAATTACTTTTTAGGATCCAATTACTTTTATACCAACAGAAAGCCAGATGCAGCAACATTATTAGATCTTTTTGGAGATTGGCCTCAATACGTTTTTGTGGTAGAGTTGATTGTAATTCCGTATTTTTTATTGATTTATTTGCCTTTTTATTTAACGCGAAAAAAGGCTTAAATTTCCTCTCTGTGCACCAATTCCATCGAGAAAGCAGGCATACAAATTGCTATATATTCGCAGGCTTCGTCGAACGGATTTGAGTACTGTACCCGGGTATTTTTTTCAATTTTAATGGATTGTCCCGCTTCTAAAATCAGGGTTTCTCCATCAATAATGAATTGTTTTTTACCGCGAATGATATAGGTATACTCTTCAAATTCTGGTGTTTGAAACGGCTCACTCCAACCAGCAGGTGCCACCATGTGCGCCATACTCATCTTTGTGTTATTATCTGTTGCATTTCCAAAATGTTCTTCAATCAGTTTGCCGTCGGTAGTAGGAACCACAAACGGTGATTTTTGGAGGGTATATTTTTTCATTTGAATTCCAAGATACTATAAAATTAAAAAAGAGTCGTTTCTAATTAAACCAAACTACGAATGATTTCATTTTTGCGAAATCTGGAATTTGGTCTAAGGTTACTTTCTCGACACTATATTCTTTTAAGCCCAATTGTTCTTTATCGATGGCAACTGTCGCATTTAAGTCATCAATAAATAGTGTCGCAGATGAAAACGATGTTTCAACCTTATTAATGGTCGTATTCAACCTAATTTCTGAGAAACTAGAATTTAAAGAAAGTCCATCTTCAGTAGTGTATCTAGAATCTAATATCTCAATACTTTTAATGGTAGATGTACTGTCTAATTGCTCTTTTGGAACAATAGTAAGCAAATGCTTCCCTCCTTTTTCAAAGATTAAGTATTCATCATCATCTTGTAAATAATTATAGCCCGTTGCTCCTTCACTTAAATTTTTAACAATTGAATCATTTGCAAACAGTTGTGCTAAATCATTCATCGTTGTTTTGGTGGTTAATTGGCCTACTTTCCCTTTCTTAATTTCAAAATCACCATTAGAACAACCCATAATGAATAAAGAGGTTGCTATGAATAGAGTTGCTAATTTTTTATTGATCATTGTATTTTTTTAGTTGATTTATATTGCTAACGTAAAATTAAATAAATTCTTATTTTCTTTTACACTTTTTTTTAAATGGTCTGCAATCGGAATACAATCATTAATAATCACGATGCATTGATATTACCCGCCAAATAAATTTTTGATAAAAATAATCAAAGTTTCATTGGTAAAGAATAAAAAATAAGGTTTCTTATAAGAAAAAAGCACATTCAGAAGCACAGGAGGTACTTTAATCAATCCAATTCTTAAAATCCTTCACCCGTTCTCTACTCACAATAATCTCTGATTCGGAATAGCTGTGTAAGATTAATTTTAATCTGCTGTTGGTATAGGATATAATGTCTTTTATGGCGTTTACATGCACAATAAAAGTACGATTCACTCTAGAGAATACTTCTGGATCTAAATGTCCGATCCAATGCTCTAAAGAATGATCTAAAAGGTAACTTCTATTTTCCTTTGTGTGAATATATGTAGCTTTATTTTCGCTATAAAAACATTCAATCTCATCGACATGAATAATTTTTATGTGCTGCCCAATTTTAATTGTAAATCTTTTTTTAAACCGTTGACCAACCGGGTTGATTAATAGTTTACGGATATCTTCAATCTTCACATTTACGTCTGAAATTATTGTTTGCTGACTTCTAAACTTAGCGACAGCAACTTTTAACTCCTCCTCATCAATTGGTTTTAACAGATAATCGATGCTATTTAATTTGAATGCTTTAAGGGCATACTCATCATAAGCAGTTGTAAATATAATTGCCGATTTTACCGCTATTTCTTCAAAAATCTCAAAAGACAATCCGTCTGAAAGTTGAATGTCTAAAAAAATCAAATCTGGGTGTTTGTTTTCTTGAAACCATTGTATCGATTCTTCCACAGAATGTAACAGCACCTCTGCTTCTATCTTTAAAGCTGCCAACATTCTACTCAGTCTTCGAGCTGCAGGCTTTTCGTCTTCTATAATTAATACCTTCATCCTACTTCATTTTTTTCCATCTGTTCTTTAATCTTTCTTTCTTCCCATTCTTTACTTAAAATATTGGGTGCTATAAATACAGTAGCTGCGTGAATGATCAATCCAATCCCCCACCAAAAAAAGAAATCATAATTCCCTCGATCTGTAAAAGCTTCAACCCATGGATCTCCTTGATCGATGTCTTTATAAATTCTTCTACCAATAAAAATAGCATTGACCAAAAAGTACAGCAAAAAGTGTTTGTAAAATTCTTTCAAATCTTTGACTCTTTTTTTTGCCCTACGATATGCTTTGTCTTGTTGAAAATTATCAATCTGCTCCATTTTATAATCTTTTATTTCGTTGCTGTTGCTCTTTCTCCATCAGTTCTTTAATCTTCTTATCCTCCCAGTCTTTTCCAATAAAAGAGAAAATTTCAAAAACACCTATCCAATGAAAGCACACACCAATTCCCCAAAACACCCAAGTCGAGTACACCCCAAAATTAGTAATTGCATCAAAAAAAGTACGGTCATCGCTTCGTGTCAATCCAAAAACAATTACACCACTAATAAAAATATTTACCAATACATATACCAAGAAGTGTATGTAGAATCCTTTGATTTTTTTTACTTTCTTTTTTGCGGCAATATATTCTCGTTCTTCTATAAAATTCTTTTCCATTTTACCCTTTTTTACTGTTTTGTGCAGCCATTATTTCTTTGATCTTATTTTCTTCCCAATTTTTTCCGAAACCAATTTTAAGAAATCCAAAAACCTTTAACCAATGCGTAAAAAGTCCAATTCCCCAACCGATCAAAGAAAACCAAAACCAGTGGAAATGAGGTTCAAATTTTAAGTTTACAAAAATAAGTGTTGGAATAACTATGCAATAAACCGTTAAGTGATTGTAAAAGCCTTTCATTGCCTTTACGCGCTGTTTGGCTTTCTGATATTTTTGAGTTTCTAAATGATTTTTTTCCATGTTAGTATTTTTTTTCTTTTTTATCTTTCATTAATTTTTGAATCTTTTTTTCTTCCCAATCACTTCCTAAAAAGAGATTGTAATTATTAACATCTAAAAAGTGAAACGCTAGGCCGATTCCCCATCCAAAAGCGGGAAACCAAAACCACTGAAAACCGGGAGAAAATTGAACGTTAATAAATATTAAAAATGGAATTACTAAACAATACGAAGCTAGGTTCTGATAAAACTCTTTTAAACGTTGAACTTTTTCTACTGCTTTTACATAGTTGCTGTTTTCAAAATCTTCTGTATGCATCATTAATTGTGTTTTTTCTAACAATGGTAAACTCACTGTAAATGTTTTGCTATTGTTTTCTATTAATACGTTTTTGTGAGTGAGCAATCCATAGCGATCCGCAATATTTCGCAAACCTACTTTGGTACTTTTCCCAATCGCTTCTTTTGGATTGTTATTATTCTGAATATGTAGGTACCCCTCCTTTTCAAAAATGTGAATCTCTAAAGGTTTGGAAGTCGAAACTACATTGTGCTTCACAGCGTTTTCTAGTAATAACTGTAAAGAAAGAGGCACAATCTTTAATTCACGATCACTCACAGACTCTGGAAGAGTAAACTTTACCGCATCTTCAAAACGCATGCCCAGTAATTCCATATAAGCGCTCGCAAAACGCAATTCCTCTTCTAAGGGAATTAGCTCTTTATTTCGCTGTTCTAAGACATAGCGATAAATTTTAGAAAGTTTGGTGGTAAATTTTTCAGCTTTTAAGGGGTTTTCTCCAATTAAACTTGTTAAAACATTCAAACTATTAAATAGGAAATGAGGATCTAATTGATTTTTTAACGATTCAAATTTTGCCGTTTCTGTTTTTGCAACAATTTCTTGAATGGTCGTTTCTTTGGTCATTGCTGCTTTCCAATACTGCATAAAACCTTTCGCATGAAAAAATATTGAAAAAGCAAAAGCAAATAAAATCCAAAATAAATGAAAGAAAATCATGTTTCCCTTAAAAAAATTAACAGGATCTTGATTCGATAATACCACAAATTGAAAGTAATTAATCCCCAGAACAACTGGAACAGTATATAAAACTGTAGCAATAATACCTGTTAAAACTCGCTGTCGTGTTTGTGTAATCCAACTCCATTTAGAGCTTAAATAACTATTTAAATAGCTATTCCCGAAACCCAATGCAAAAGAATACATCGCTGAAAGTAAAAAAGTAGACCCGATACCTTCTATTGTGAATTGTTGAAAAACAACTAAAAAGAAAAGAGCCGACATGAGGGTCACTATCAAACAATTTTTGATTCCTTTTTTTAAATTATATTGTAGGGTTCCTTTTTCGCGAACTTTCATTTTCAGTGACTTTTTTTTATTTCAACAGTTGTTAAAGGTATTAAAATCGAATGGCTAAAGATATATTTTTATCTGCAACTACAAACTTAGCATCTTCAAACTTTGGCGGGCCAAAAGTCATAAAATTATTAGAGGTACCGTAATTTTCTAAAGGCATGCCGTTGGGATGAAAATCCATTTGATTGTTCTCGTTTTTGTCATGATAACAAACAATTGCATACACTCCAGGAAGAACATCTTTAAAAACTATCGTAGTCTTACCTGCTTCAATTGTACCCGCAACGCTTTGCAAAGATTGCAATCGAAAGTTGGTTTCATCGTACAACGCAAATTTTACAGTTCCTTTGTCAGTCGAAATATTTTCCATATGTACGGTAATCATTTGTTTTTGAGCTATTAATATACTCGATACAAATAGCATAGCTCCGAGTAAAAGGGTCACTAAAATTTTCATATTTTTTTATTTATTGATACAAAGATGCAAACCAAATTGTACTCCAAAAACAAAAGGATACCCAACTGTATATTTTAGAGGTTCAAATGTAATTTTGAGTTGATATTGTTAAAAGGAATGGATAACTCGTTGAAGAACATCACTATAAAAACAATATTTTAATAATTATCATTTTTACTTGTTTAAAAATGATATAATTATAAAAAAAAGTAGCTTTAAATCATAAAAACATAAAACTTCACAAAAAAGAATAAAACACGCCTTAATCTAAAATAATATACAATATATTTGTTTCGATGTTTACTACAAGAAATAAAATAAAATCAATAAACCCCATTTTGCGCTGTCGCAAAACAAACCGCTAATTCTACAATTAACAGCGCAAGGTATATTCATTTATTTATTTTTCATCATGTCAATTCTTACATTCTCTTTCAACAATCACCACAAAGTTATTTCTCTAAATAACCCCGATTTTGTACGCCGATTTTTAACACGTCGCCCTTTGGGTGTATTATAATTTTCGGAATTAGGTGTGTCCATTTCCACTTTTCAAAAACAACAATTCAACAACATCCATTTAAAAAACATCAATACAATGCAAATTGTAATTGCGAATAAGTCACATAGCATCTATGCAGAAATTATCTGTAAAACGATAGAAGAAGCTTCAAAAGTAAGAGGTACAGGGATCGCTAAACGGGAACCGTCATACATCATTACCAAAATGGAAAATGGTAATGCAGTCATTGCTTTAGATAATGAGAAATTTGCAGGGTTCTGTTATATAGAAGCTTGGGGACATGAAAAATTCGTGGCCAATTCTGGATTAATTGTACATCCGGAGTATCGAAAAATAGGCTTGGCAAAAAAAATAAAAGAAATTGTCTTTCAACATTCTAGAAGCAAATTTCCCAATGCTAAAATATTTAGCATCACCACTGGATTGGCAGTCATGAAACTGAATAGCGATCTGGGATACAAACCCGTAACCTTCTCTGAATTGACGGACGATCAATCTTTTTGGAAAGGCTGCCAAACCTGTAAAAATTATGATGTCTTAACACGAACAGCACAACAAATGTGCTTGTGTACAGGCATGCTCTATGATCCTACATTGAAAAAATCTGAAAAACCAAAAAAAATAAAAGAAAACGTTTTTAAAAGATTGAAAAATATAAAACAGCATTTATTCCTTAAAAAAAACAAAAATGAAAAAAAATAATATTGGCAAATTAGTAATCGCTTATAGTGGTGGCTTAGATACCTCCTATTGTGCAGTAAGCCTCAGTAAAGCAGGATATGATGTACATGCAGTTAGCGTAAATACAGGTGGGTTTTCTTCTGAAGAAATTACTAGCATCGAAAAAAACGCTTATAAGATGGGCGTCTCAACCTATAAAAACATTGATGCAGTGGCTACTTTTTATAACAAAGTAATCAAATACTTGATCTTTGGAAATGTTCTAAAAAACAATACCTATCCCCTTTCCGTAAGTGCAGAAAGAATTATTCAAGCCATTGAAATTATTCAGTATGCGAAAAGTATAAATGCCAAATACATTGCCCACGGAAGTACTGGTGCAGGAAATGACCAAGTTCGTTTTGATATGATTTTTCAAACATTGGCTCCTGATATTCAAATTATTACACCTATTAGAGATGGAAACCTCACCAGACAACAAGAAATTGAATATTTAAAGAACAACGGAATTGATCTTTCTTGGGAAAAAGCAAAATACTCTGTAAACAAAGGATTGTGGGGAACCAGTGTTGGCGGTGTTGAAACCTTAACATCTGAAAACCCGTTGCCTGAAAATGCCTATCCATCTCCTTTAGAAAATAATGGAAGCGAAAAGATAAAAATGAGTTTTAAAAATGGCGAATTCATTGCTTTAAACTATGTGATGGATACCCCACAAAACAACATCGAGAAATTAAACAACATTGCCTCCAAATATGCAATCGGAAGAGATATACATGTAGGTGACACTATTGTAGGTATGAAAGGACGGGTTGGCTTTGAAGCTGCAGCAGCATTAATTACCATAAAAGCACACCATCTATTAGAAAAGCATACCCTCACAAAATGGCAATTGCAACACAAAGCGTATTTGGCAAATTTTTATGGAATGCATTTGCATGAAGGACAGTATTTAGATCCCGTTATGAGAGATATGGAAGCCTTTTTACAAAGCGCACAAGACAAAGTCACTGGCGACGTTTTTGTTACCCTAAAACCCTATCATTTTTCTTTAGACGGAATCGTTTCAAAACATGACTTAATGGATGCTAAATTTGGAAGTTATGGCGAAGAAAATAAAGGGTGGACTGCCGATGAAGCAAAAGGGTTCATTAAAATAATTGGAAATCAGAATAAAATATACCAACAAGTAAACCCATAAAATAGCAGTTAGTCAAAACGGACCTATCTGGTTTTAAAAACCCCTAGGTCTGAATTCTAAACAAATCGTATTCAAAATGAAAAAAATAGAAATAGGAATTATAGGCGGTGCTGGATATACAGCAGGTGAGTTGATTCGTTTGCTACTAAATCATCCAAAAACAAACATCAATTTTGTGTATAGTACCTCCAATGCGGGTAATAAAGTCCATCAGGTGCACCAAGATTTAATTGGAGATACCGAGATTCGTTTTACATCAAAAATCAATCCCGAAGTTGATTTGTTGTTTTTGTGTTTGGGGCATGGGAACTCAACTGCATTTTTATCAAAAAATGATTTTTCTAAGCAAACAAAAATGATCGATCTAAGTAACGATTTCAGATTATTAGCAAACAAAAACTTCGAAAACAAAGCGTTTGTCTATGGATTACCAGAAACGCATAAAGAAACAATTCAAAAAGCAAATTACATTGCCAATCCAGGTTGTTTTGCAACAGCTTTACAGTTGGCTATAGTACCTTTAGCAGCAAATAACTTACTTACAAACGACATTCACATCAATGCCGTAACTGGAGCAACTGGCGCTGGAACTTCCTTATCTAAAACCACACATTTTACCTGGAGAGACAATAATTTCTCCCATTACAAAGCTTTTACTCACCAGCATTTAGACGAAATACATCAAACAGTAGGGCAATTGCAAACTGATTTTGAGAGTGAAATCAATTTTGTACCCAATCGTGGAAATTTTTCTCGGGGAATATTTGCAACAATCTATACAAAATATGAAGGTACTATTGAAGCTGCAAAAGAACTGTATAAAACCTTTTATAAAGACGCTCCTTTTACGGTTGTTTCTGATAACGTAATTCATTTAAAACAAGTAGTAGGCACCAATAAATGTTTGCTTCACCTAGAAAAACACAACAACAAGTTATTAATAACCAGCGTCATAGATAATTTAGTAAAAGGAGCATCGGGCCAGGCCATTCAGAATATGAATTTAATGTATGGCTTTGAAGAAACAGCAGGCTTGCAATTAAAAGCAAGTTACTTTTAAACTGTAATAATAAAGCCAAAACAATGAAAATAGCCATCATCGGAACTGGAAACTTAGGGAAATCAATCGCAAAAGGATTGATCACCAACAATGCAATTACCTCCTTATATCTTACCAAAAGAAATTTAGACGGAATTGCAGATTTTAACGGATATAAAAATGTGTATCTCACTAAAAATAATAGCGAAGCAATAAAAAACTCCGACATTCTTCTATTTGCAGTACAACCTGCTCATTTTGAAGGAATCCTAGATCAAATAAAACCAATTTTAACAGCGAATCATGTGGTCATATCGACCATCACTGGCTTTTCAATTTCAAAAATTGAAGCAAAAATTGGTGCCAATAACTTTATTATTAGAGCCATGCCAAACACAGCAATTGCCGTTGGAAAATCGATGACTTGTTTGTGTGCAAACCAACAAGGACAAGAACGCATTGGAATTGCTGAAGCAATTTTTAACAGATTGGGGCATTCATTGACAATTCCAGAAGCGCAAATGCAAGCCGCAACTGTGGTGTGTGCAAGCGGTATCGCTTTTTGGATGCGCTTAATACGTGCCACAACACAAGCAGCAATTCAATTAGGATTTGATGCAAAAGAAGCACAAGAATTGGCCATGTACACCAGTGAAGGAGCTGCTAGCTTATTACTTACCAATGGAAAGCATCCAGAAGAAGAAATTGACAGTGTTACAACCCCCCAAGGTTGCACAATCGAAGGTTTGAATGAAATGGAACATCAGGGACTAAGCGCGGCTTTGATTCAAGGAATGGTTGCCTCTTTCAATAAAATTAATACCATTAAAAAAGAACAATTATGAGTTTATTCAATGTGTATCCCTTATTTGACATTACGCCAGTAACTGCGAAAGATGTCTTTGTATACGATGAAAACAACTGTCAATATTTAGATTTGTATGGCGGTCATGCTGTAATTTCAATTGGCCATTCACATCCAACCTATGTAAAAAACATTCAAGAGCAAGTAGGAAAAATAGGGTTTTATAGCAATTCTATTCAGAATCCTTTACAAGTTGCACTTGCCGAAAAACTAGCTAGGGTATCCGGCTGTAATTCTTATGAATTATTTCTTTGCAATTCCGGTGCAGAAGCCAATGAAAATGCTTTAAAACTGGCATCTTTTCATACTGGAAAGAAGAAAGTAATCGCTTTTAAAAATGGATTTCATGGCAGAACCTCTGCAGCTGTTGCAGTAACTGACAATGCCAAAATAATTGCCCCGATCAATGCACAACAAGAAGTTGAAATTTTAGCCTTGGGCGATTTAGAAAGCCTTGAAAAATCACTTTCAAAAAACGATGTGTGTGCGGTGATCATAGAGTACATTCAAGGAGTCGGTGGATTGGACGAAAGTACTGCCGTATTTTACGAAGGAATTGACAAGCTCTGTAAAAAATACAATGCCTGTTTTATTGCTGATGAAGTGCAATCTGGTTTCGGAAGAACGGGCGATTTCTTTGCTTTTCAAAAATACAATGTGACACCAGATATCATTTCTATCGCTAAAGGAATGGGAAACGGGTTTCCTGTTGGTGGAATTTTAGTACATCCTAACATTAAGGCTTCTTTTGGTTTATTAGGAACCACTTTTGGCGGAAATCACTTAGCCTGTGTTGCTGTTTTAACGGTTTTAGAAGTCCTAGAAAAAGAACGCTTACTACAAAATACACTAGAAGTTTCAACACATTTTTTAAGAAGAGCACTAAACGTTCCAAGGTTAAAAATGGTAAAGGGGCGCGGATTGATGCTGGGATTGGAATTTGAATTCCCAATCGCCGAACTCCGTAAAAACCTAATCTACAAACACAAGATTTTTACAGGAAGCGCCAAAAACCCAAATGTATTAAGAATATTGCCCCCATTAACCATCAAAAAAAGTCATATAGACACATTTTTCGAAGCATTAATCAGCGAATTATCATGAAAAACTACACGCATATAGACGATATAGACGATCTGCATTCATGGATCGAGGAAGCAAAAGCGCTAAAAAAGAATCCATTAAAAAACCAAGAACTAGGAAAAAATAAAACCATTGGATTGTTGTTTTTTAATTCCAGTTTAAGAACGCGTTTAAGTACCCAAAAAGCAGCATTAAATTTGGGGATGACTCCAATTGTGATGAATATTTCTGAGGACGCATGGGGCATTGAATTTGGAGATAAAACCATTATGAACGGCAGTACCGCAGAGCACATAAAAGAAGCAGCAGCCGTAGTTTCACAATATTGTGATGTCATTGCTGTCCGCGCCTTTCCTTCGCTCACAGACAAAGAAAAAGATGAATCAGAGGAAGTATTAACTGCCTTTATGAACTATGCCTCAGTCCCTGTTATGAATATGGAAAGTGCTACTGGGCATCCTTTACAAGGATTGACAGATGCCATTACCATTTCAGAAAATACGACAAAGAAGAAACCCAAAGTAGTTTTAAGCTGGGCGCCACACGTGAAAGCACTCCCACATGCTGTCGCGAATAGTTTTATACAAGCCATGCAAAAAATGGACGTTGATTTTGTCATTGCAAATCCAAAAGGGTATGATTTAAATCCAGAAATCACCAAAAACACACGCATTTATCACGATCAGGAAGCGGCTTTTAAAAATGCTGATTTTGTGTATGCTAAAAACTGGAGTTCTTATGAAGACTATGGAAACATATCCAAAACGGATATGGATTGGATGCTCACCAAAAAGAAGATTGGGGATGCAAAATTTATGCACTGTTTGCCGGTTCGTAGAAATGTAGTCGTTGAAGATGCAGTATTAGATAGCGACCACTCATTGGTTATTGAACAGGCGAATAACAGGACTTTTGCCGCACAATTGGTCCTAAAAAAAATAATAGAAAATGACTAAAGAAAAAATAGCGATCGTAAAAATTGGTGGAAACATCATTGAAGATGAAGTAGTTTTAAAGCAATTTCTTCAATCATTCTCGAAGTTAGAAGGGAAGAAAATTTTAATTCATGGTGGCGGAAAACGTGCAACACAGTTCGCTTCTAAATTAGGTATTGCTTCTAAAATGGTTGATGGAAGGCGCATTACTGACAAAGAAACATTGGAGGTCATTACGATGGTGTATGGGGGCTTGGTTAATAAAAAAATTGTGGCGCAATTGCAAGCAAATAACACCGATGCTATTGGTTTAACAGGTGCCGATATCAATAGTATTCAATCCGAAAAAAGACCCGTAAAAGAAATTGACTTTGGCTTTGTAGGTGATGTAACCCAGGTCAATCATCATGGAATTGATACGTTGATGACTGCAGGATTTACACCTGTTTTTTGTGCCCTTACACATGATGGAAACGGACAATTGTTAAACACCAATGCCGATACCATTGCAAGTCAGATTGCCATTGGAATGAGTGAAATTTATGCAACGTCTCTTTATTATTGTTTTGAATTGAAGGGGGTTTTAAACGATATTAAAGACAAGGAATCGGTGATTCAAAAAATCAATTCAAAAACCTATCAAGAACTCTTAGCAGCCGGTACCATTTCAGCAGGAATGCTCCCGAAATTAGAAAATTGCTTTGATGCTTTGCAAAAGGGCGTACAAGAAGTTCTTATTGGAAATACAACGCTACTCTCAAAAGAAAACAATCTACATACCAAAATCACTCTCTAGCTATGGAAATTAAATATCTAACAGAAAATGCCATATCACTTTTAAAAGAACTGATCGAAACCCCATCTTTTTCCACAGAAGAAGCGCAAACAGCGGTTTTAATTGAAAACTGGTTTACAAACCACAACATGTCTTTTCATAGGACAAAAAACAATATTTGGGCAACGAATAAATATTTTGATGAAAGCAAACCAACCCTATTACTCAACTCTCATCATGACACTGTAAAACCAAATACCGCCTACACAAAAGATCCATTTAAAGCCATTGTAGAAGATGGAAAGCTCTACGGACTTGGAAGCAATGATGCGGGAGGATGTTTGGTTTCCTTAATCGCAACCTTTACACATTTTTATGCCCAAAAAAACCTTTCCTATAATTTGGTGATTGTGGCTTCAGCAGAAGAAGAAAATAGTGGCGAAAACGGATTGAACAGCATGCTTCCAATCATTCCACACATTGATGTTGCGATTGTAGGCGAACCTACTTTAATGCAGTTGGCAGTTGCCGAAAAGGGCTTAGTAGTTTTTGATGCTGTAGTTGCAGGAACTCCAAGTCATGCCGCACATCCAAACACTAACAATTCCATTTACAATAGTATTGAAGTGTTGCAATGGTTTCAAAATTTTAAGTTTCATAAAACATCCGAAGCACTCGGTGATGTAAAAATGACTGTCACACAAATTGCTGCGGGTTCTCAACACAACGTGGTTCCTGCTCAAGTAAATTTAGTGGTCGATGTTCGAGTGAATGATGCCTATTCAAATCAAGAAATTGCAACCATTATACAAACGGAATCCCCTTGTACAAAAATAACTCCACGAAGCCTCCGATTGAACTCCTCGGCAATTTCCACCGACCATGAATTGGTAAAAGCAGGCATTGCAATGGGCAGAACTACCTATGGATCTCCCACATTATCAGACCAAGCAGTGTTGTCGTGTCAATCCCTAAAATTGGGGCCTGGCGATAGTACGCGTTCCCATTCTGCAGATGAATTTATTTACCTATCAGAAATTGAAGAAGGCATTCAATTGTATATTGAATTGCTGAATCGTTTACTCCTTTCAGGAATTTAACCGCAATAAAACAACAAAACAGTTACACCATTAAACAATCGTTATATGAAACTTTGGGACAAAGGATTTACAATAGACAAACAAATAGAACTTTTTACAGTAGGAAACGACCGAGAGATTGACCTTCACATTGCAAAATATGATGTGCAAGCTTCTTTAGCTCACGCAATTATGCTAGCATCAATTGGGATTATTACAGCCGATGAATTGAAAGATTTGCAGAAAGGTTTGCAAGAACTCGCTACCGATATCGAAAACGGTACGTTTATAATTGAAGCTTCTTTTGAAGATGTACATTCTAAAATTGAATGGGAATTGACCAACAAACTGGGCGAAGTAGGAAAGAAAATTCACACAGCACGATCCAGAAACGATCAGGTTTTAGTAGCACTTCAACTCTATTATAAAGAAAATTTGGGGGTGGTGAATGAGAAAGTAAAAACAGTTTTTGACACTCTTTTAAATTTGGCAGAAACTCACAAAGAAAAGCTATTGCCTGGCTATACTCATCTACAAGTTGCCATGCCTTCTTCTTTTGGATTGTGGTTTTCAGCCTATGCAGAATTGCTTATTGATGATGTACACATGCTCAACGCCGTTACTAAAGTAGTGGATCAAAATCCGTTAGGCTCTGCTGCAGGATATGGTAGCTCCTTCCCGATCGATCGAGAATTAACCACCCAAGAACTGAATTTTGCCACCTTAAAATATAACGTGGTTGCGGCCCAATTGAGCAGAGGGAAAAGTGAACGTAGCATTGCCGCTGCCTTGGGCGGATTGTGCAACACCTTAGCGCGTTTTTCTATGGATGTTTGTTTGTACATGAGTCAGAATTTTGGCTTTATTAGTTTCCCTGATGCATTGACTACTGGGAGTAGCATTATGCCCCATAAGAAAAATCCAGATGTGTTTGAACTCATCCGTGGAAAGTGTAATAAGATTCAGGCACTACATACCGAAATGCTCTTAATTACCAACAACCTTCCAACAGGATATCACAGAGATTTTCAGTTATTGAAAGAGAATATTATCAATGCTTTTGAGGATGTAAAAGAGATTTTAGACATTTTAAATTACGCCATTCAGCAAGTTATTGTGAAAGATATTGATTTGAAGGATGAAAAATACCAGTATTTATTTACAGTAGATAGTATTAATAATTTAGTGGTGGAAGGCATGTCGTTTAGAGAGGCTTACCAACAAATTGGCGGTCAGGTTCAAGCAGGCACTTATACCCCAGATCTTGGAAAAGAACACACGCACGTGGGAAGCATTCATAATTTGTCCTTAGATAAAATTAGAGAGAAATATCCAAAATAAATCCCTTCATTTAGTGCACATTATATTTATGAGTATAATATTGGTGTGCAAACTGAAAAAGTGATTGAACTCAAAAAGCTTGACAGTGATTATTGGGATGAAATGATTGATGGTAAAAAAAATAACTAGCCACAACAACACCTATACGCATTGCCCTTCGGGGCACTGTTCATAGTCGAAACCTTCAACAGTAAGATTTTAAAACCCTCAATAAAATCGATCTCTTTTTTCTAAAACAGTTTACAAATACCGTTCTTTTACAACATTCAAATGGTGCATTTGATGTCCAGAAAACAGAACTCCTAAAGCTCTAACAGACATTTCATTTTCAGAAGCAACTCCTATGTGCAACATGGCTTCCTCAGTAAAACTTTGAAACAATTGAATGGAACTTTTTCTAAGCGTAGCCATTTCATCCAATAAATCGAAGTAATTCAATTGATTGGCATTGCCATAGTCCACAAATAAATCTTGATCGAAACCAGGCAAAGCGGTCTTGTCATTTCTAGCAAAACACAAGGCGCGGTAACAGAAAATACGTTCCGTATCAATAATATGCTGAATCAATTCTTTAAGGGTCCACTTCCCTGCTGCATAGGAAAAATTGTGTTTTTCTTCGGGTAGGTTTCGCAAAACGGAATCAAACTCTTGTTGAGAATGCTGTAAATTTTCTATAATCGATCTATTTTTCACTGCAACCAATTGGATGTAATGCTCAAAATAAGCTGCGTATTCATTTTTTGGAATCATTCCTTTTCTTTTATGTAAGTTTGTTTTGTAAAACTAAGCATTTTATATGACGCAATTATTCATCAATATCAAAGAACTCATTCAGGTTCGAGAACCCAATATTCAAAAAGTATCCGGGAAAGAAATGGGCATTTTACCAACCCTTAAAAATGCGTATTTACGCGTTGAAGATGAATTGATTGTAGACTATGGTTTGATGGACACGCTGCAAAATAAAACAGCAGATGAAACCATCGATTGCAGCGGAAAAATGATCTTCCCATCTTGGTGCGATTCACACACACACATTGTTTATGCAGGAAATAGAACGCAAGAATTTATAGATCGAATTCAGGGATTGAGTTATGAAGAAATTGCCAATAATGGCGGCGGAATCTTAAATTCAGCAAAAAAACTACAAGAAACTTCAGAAGACGATTTATACCAACAAGCTGCCAAAAGACTGCAAGAAGTAATTGCATTGGGAACGGGCGCCATCGAAATAAAATCGGGCTATGGGCTCACCGTAGCAGCAGAACTAAAAATGCTGCGGGTCATTAAAAGATTGAAAGAAAATTTTAACACGCCTATAAAAGCCACTTTTTTGGGTGCACATGCGCTTCCAGCTGCATACAAAAAGAACAAAGCAGCGTATCTTGATCTAATTATTGAAGAGATGCTTCCTAAAATAGCAGCAGAAAATTTAGCAGACTTTATCGATATTTTCTGTGAAATTGGCTATTTCGATGTAGAAGACACCGCACGAATTTTAGCAGCAGGAAAGAAATATGGTCTGATTCCAAAAGTACATGTAAATCAATTCAATGCTTTTGGAGGAATTGCTCTTTCTGTAGCGCATGAAGCATTGTCTGTAGATCATTTAGAGGAATTGACACAGGAAGATATTGATGCACTAAAAGGGACAAATACGATGCCTGTGGCGCTGCCCGCTTGCTCTTACTTTTTAAGCATTCCATACACCCCTGCTAGAAAAATTATTAGCGCAGGCTTGCCCTTGGCACTGGCCACCGACTACAACCCAGGCTCTACGCCTTCTGGAAACATGAATTTTGTAGTGGCAACTGCCTGTATCAAAATGAAAATGACTCCTGAAGAAGCTATGAATGCCGCAACAATAAATGGTGCTTTTGCCATGAATCTATCCCACAAAGTGGGCAGTATTACCAAAGGAAAATTGGCCAATTTTTTCATTACAAAAGAAATAGCTTCTTATAGCTTTCTCCCCTATCGTTTTGGAGATCATTTAATAGAAACCGTTTATTTAAAAGGGAAAAAAGCCACTCGTTAATTCGGTAATTTAAAGGAAAATACTTGCAAATATTCTTTTTCTAAAGGCCTTAACTCTTTTTTTATCTTTAAATTTGCACTTCAAAATTATTGCATGTTTTTTCATTTTTTTCAGTATGTAAAGTTTCTTTTGAATTCCACAAATCAACACGGAGTGCATTCCCCTTTTGTGTATCGTTTAGTTACAACCTGTTTTTACACGAAGGTGGATAAAAAGCAGATAGCGCAATACCGAGAAATCCAGAAAAATGCCTTGCAGGTTAGAAATGTAAACCTTTCAAAATTAAGCTGTAAGAAACCCGAGCTACTCCTAAAAGTCATTGGCTATTTTAAACCCATTACAAGTTTAGAAATTGGCAATGCTTCCGAACACTTTGCATCCACAGTAAAAATTGCCCAGCACAATGCAACAGTGACAACCATAGCGAATACTCCTGAAACTGCTGATGATAAAGCGAATTTATTAAAAGCTATTAAAAACAAACCCTATGATATGATTTTTTTTAATAGTACCGAAAAAGCAACTTTGTCGTATTTTGAAAGCTGTCTTTCTAGTGTTCATAACGAAACATTCTTTATCTTTAAAGATCTTTACCAAAGTAAAGAAATGAGAACTACTTGGGCTAAAATAAAACAACATCCAAAAATAACAGTAACCGTCGATGTTTATGACTACGGATTTGTTTTCATGAGAAAAGAACAGCAAAAAGAACATTTTAAGATACGCCTCTAAAAAAGTAAAACGGTTACACACACTAAAATAGAAACTTTGAAACTCATTTAAAATGAAAATATATACAAAAACAGGAGACAATGGTACTACTGGACTCTATGGAGGAAGTAGGGTAAAAAAATACAATTTACGAATAGACAGTTATGGAACGGTTGATGAATTGAATGCATATATTGGATTGATTAAAGATCAAGAAATTTCAACATCGATTAAAGATTCGTTATTAAAAATTCAAAATGAATTATTTACATTGGGCGCTATGCTGGCAACCCCTACAGAAAAAGAAACCTTAAAAAGTGGAGCAGAAAGACTGAACATTCCAAAAATTGATAGCAATTCAATCCTTTTTTTAGAAAATGAAATTGATTCGATGGAAGAGGATCTTCCTCAAATGACCCATTTTATTTTACCAGGAGGACATCAATCTGTGTCATTCTGTCACGTAGCAAGATGTGTTTGTAGACGTTCTGAACGTCTTTGTGTGGAGCTAAATGACGAAGAAACCATTAATAATGACATTTTAAAATACTTAAACCGCCTATCTGACTATCTTTTTGTATTGGCACGGAAATTGTCTAAAGACCTATCAGTGGAGGAAATCAAGTGGATTCCAAAAAAAAATAATTAAGTTCTTTATATATTGATTTTATATTTCTTAAAAAAGACTTGCATAATTGCGTAAAAAATTTATTTTTGCACAAAATTAAACAATTAAGAAATGTATTGGACATTAGAATTGGCATCTTATTTAGCAGATGCACCTTGGCCTGCAACCAAAGATGAGTTAATTGATTATGCAATTAGAACTGGATCTCCTTTAGAAGTAGTTGAAAACCTACAAGATATTGAAGATGAAGGGGATGCATATGATTCCATTATCGAAATTTGGCCAGATTATCCCACCGAAGATGATTATCTTTGGAATGAAGATGAATACTAAATAATAACAATATAAAAAGTCTCTAAAGAGGCTTTTTTTTTGTTATATTTCAATCCCTTTTTTAAGGATCAATTAAAAAAGTAAAAACTTGATTCACAATAAAATAAAGCAACATACACGATGTTGTCCTAAAAAATAAATACGCAATGAGCATATTAAATTCTGTAATCAAACTTTTTGTCGGAGACAAACAACAAAAAGACTTGAAAATATTACAACCTGTTGTCGATGATGTACAAAAATTTGAAACTACAATCCAATTATTGTCTAACGACGAATTGAGAGGAAAAACGCTTGCGTTTAAAAACATCCTAAAAGAGGCTACAAAGGAATTTGATGGCAAGATTGAAAGTTTAGAAGCAGAAGCAAAAACAGCAGATATCGATCGACAAGAGGCAATCTATACAGAAATTGACGCTTTAAAAGACGAAGCCTATAAGGTTTCTGAAGCAACGCTAATGGAAATTATGCCAGAAGCATTTGCAGTCGTGAAAGAAACGGCAAAACGTTTTGCAGAAAATGAAGAACTTGAAGTAACAGCAACGGCTTACGACAGAGAATTGTCTGGAGAAAGAGACCACATTAGCTTAGAAGGCGACAAAGCTTTTTGGGCAAACTCATGGGATGCTGCTGGAAAACCAGTAACCTGGGACATGGTGCATTATGATGTGCAGTTAATTGGTGGATCTGTATTACATCAAGGGAAAATTGCAGAAATGATGACAGGTGAAGGAAAAACATTGGTTTCTACCCTACCCGTTTACCTAAATGCACTAACTGGAAAAGGAGTACACTTAGTAACCGTAAATGATTACTTGGCAAAACGTGATAAAGCATGGATGGGACCTATTTTTGAGTTTCATGGTTTTACAACAGATTGTATTGATTACCATCAACCCAATTCGGATGCACGAAGAAAAGCCTACAATGCAGACATTACCTACGGAACTAATAACGAATTCGGTTTCGATTACTTGCGAGATAATATGGCAAGTTCTAAAGATGATTTGGTTCAAAGAGCGCCTAATTATGCCATTATTGATGAAGTAGATTCTGTTTTAATTGACGATGCAAGAACCCCATTGATTATCTCGGGTCCTGTACCACAAGGAGATCGGCATGAATTTACAGAATTAAAACCCTTGGTTTCTGAATTGGTTACCCTACAAAGACAACACTTGGTAAGTGTATTGGCAGAAGCAAAAAAATTATTGGCAGACGGCAACGTAAAAGAAGGTGGATTTCTATTATTGAGAGTGTATCGAGGATTGCCAAAGAACAAAGCATTGATTAAATTTTTGTCACAAGAAGGAATGAAGCAAATTCTTCAAAAGACAGAAAACACCTACATGGCAGACAACAACAAGTTAATGCCAGAAGTAGACGAAGATCTTTGGTTTGTCATCGAAGAAAAAAACAATCAGATTGATTTAACAGACAAAGGAATTGGATACTTATCTGAAAAAACACAAAATGACACGTTCTTTGTATTGCCAGATATTGGTGTAAAAGTGGGTGAAATTGAAACTTCAGAAAACACACCCGAAGAAAAAGCTGCTGAAAAAGAGGAGCTCTACAAAGACTTTAGCATTAAAAGTGAGCGCATTCATACCATGAATCAATTGTTAAAAGCATATACTGTTTTTGAAAAAGATGTGGAATATGTGGTGATGGATAACAAAGTAATGATTGTTGATGAACAAACGGGTCGTATTATGGACGGTCGTCGTTATTCTGACGGATTGCACCAAGCCATTGAAGCAAAAGAAAATGTAAAAATTGAAGATGCTACACAAACCTTTGCAACGGTAACCCTTCAAAATTACTTCAGAATGTATCGCAAACTCTCTGGAATGACAGGTACTGCAATTACAGAAGCTGGAGAATTGTGGGAAATCTACAAATTAGATGTTGTAGAAATTCCAACAAATAAGCCAATTCAAAGAGATGATAAAGAAGATTTAGTTTACAAAACTGCACGTGAAAAATACAATGCAGTGATTGAGGATATCGTAAAGTTAGTCGCAGACAAGCGTCCGGTATTGGTGGGAACCACTTCCGTTGAAATCTCAGAACTATTAGGGCGAATGTTACAAATGCGTAAAATTCCACACAATATTTTAAATGCAAAATTACACAAACGAGAAGCCGATGTCGTTGCTGAAGCTGGGAAACCAGGTGTAGTAACAATTGCAACAAACATGGCAGGTCGTGGTACCGATATTAAACTTTCTGGAAATGTAAAAGATGCAGGAGGTTTGGCAATTATTGGAACAGAACGTCACGATTCGCGAAGAGTTGACAGACAGTTAAGAGGTCGTGCAGGTAGACAAGGTGATGTAGGTTCTACACAGTTTTACGTAGCCTTAGACGACAATTTAATGCGTTTGTTTGGTTCGGATAGAATTGCAAAAATGATGGACAGAATGGGCTTAAAAGAAGGCGAAGTAATTCAGCATTCTATGATTTCCAAGTCCATTGAACGTGCACAGAAAAAAGTAGAAGAAAACAATTTTGGTGTTCGAAAGCGTTTGTTAGAATATGATGATATTATGAACGCTCAGCGGGAGTTTATCTACAAAAGAAGACGAAATGCCTTGGATGGAAAACGTTTGCAGATTGACATTGCAAATATGATCTATGAAACCTGTGAAATCATTGTAAACCAAAACAAACCAACAAAAGACTTTCAAAACTTCGAGTTTGAATTGATTCGATTCTCATCAATGACATCTCCTTTTTCTGAAGAAGAATTTGAAAGTAAGTCTGAACAAGAGATCATTGATTCCTTGTATGAAATCATTTCGGCACACTACAAGGACAAAATCGAACGAAATGCTGTTTTGGCCTATCCTGTAATTAAAGATGTTTTTGAGAACGAAGGAGACAAATACGAACGTATAGTAGTGCCTTTTACCGATGGCACTAAGTCACTACAAGTAGTAACCAATCTTAAGGATGCCTACGAGAGTGAAGGGAAAAGTTTAGTCACAGATTTTGAAAAGAACATTACTTTAGCAATCATAGATGAAAACTGGAAAGATCATTTACGTAAAATGGATGATTTAAAACAATCGGTACAAAATGCATCTTACGAACAAAAAGATCCTTTATTGATCTACAAGTTTGAAGCTTTTGAATTGTTTAAAGCAACGGTAGCAGAAATTAACAGAGCCGTTTTATCCTTCTTGTTTAAAGGGGAGTTGCCCGCAAAGGACACCCATCAAATTTCAGAAGCACGCAGTAAAAAGAGAGAAAATTTAAATACTTCTAAAGCAGCTGTTCAAAACTCTACAGAACAAGCCATCTCAAACTCTCGTCAACAACAACAACAACAACAACAACAACAACAACAAGAACCTGTTGAAACCGTTGTGAGAGATCAACCAAAAATTGGTAGAAACGAAAAAGTTAGGATTAAAAATGTAATGAGTGGCGAAGAGAAAGAAGTGAAATTTAAACAAGCCATTCCTTTACTTGAAAAAGGAGAATGGGTACTTGTAAACAACTAAAATTACCTCTTATCAATCTTATTAGAATTACAAAAAGAAACCCGTTTTGAGTAACTCAAAACGGGTTTTTATAAAATAACAATCGGGTACAATTTAGAATTTTGTATCCATTTGTAAATACTGTAAAAATTCTTTTCTAGTTTCTTTCTCTTTAAATTTACCTCCAAATTCTGAAGTAACTGTAGAGCTTTCAATATCTTTTATCCCTCTTGAGTTTACACACAAATGCTTCGCATCAACGACACAAGCAACATCTTTTGTACCCAATGCTTCTTGCATTGCTTGTACAATTTGCATTGTCAAACGCTCTTGAACTTGTGGTCTCTTAGAAAAATATTCCACAATTCTGTTCATCTTAGACAATCCAATTACCTTACCATTAGAAATATAAGCAACATGTGCTCTTCCAATAATTGGTAATAAATGATGCTCACAAGTAGAATAAACAACAATGTTTTTTTCTACCAACATTTCACCATAATTATAATTATTTTCGAAGGTAGATGCTTTTGGCAAATTTGCAGGATTCAACCCCATAAATATTTCATTTACAAATGCTTTGGCAACTCGTTTAGGAGTTCCTTGAAGACTATCATCTGTTAAATCCATTCCTAAAGTCTGTAAAATATCTTTTACACTTTCTTGAATTTTTTCTATTTTTTCGGTATCGGAGATATCAAACGCATCTGCTCTCATTGGGTTTTCTGCAGAAGTTGCTACATGGTTATCACCTATTTCTTTTATTTTTTCTTCGTTCATTTTACGATTCAATTCAAACATTTTCAATCTGTTGTTAAAGTGCAAATTTAGGTCTTTACAACGTATTATTTTAATTTTTTTATCAATTATAATTATGCTGCTATAATTACAAGTCAAGACTTCTACAAATGCAATTTTAGATTGTAATCTAAATAAAAAATCCTAGGAAAGATATTTTTTGAAATACCTATGACGCGGTCATTTTCGCTACTAATTCTGACAATGAACAGATTACTTGATCATTGGAAAGCATATTCTTTAGAACAAAAAGATTTTTTTCTACTTTAGATACGACATATTCAATCTCTCTGTTCGAAACATATTTCCATTGTCGTTTTTGTGCCTTGTTGCTTTCACCTAAATCAGGATAAAACTCAGACTTCACACCATTTTCTCGCAGCTTTTTTATTGCTTGCATTTTCGTTAGATCTGTCGTTGCATCAAAATTTAAGAAAATAACTTTAGGCTTTGGCAAAGCGACTGCTTGAAACAAGCCCAATTCTTCTAACACCAAATAAATTCTATCGAGACCGAAAGAGACTCCAACTCCAGAAACCTCTTTCAAACCAAAGACTCCTGTTAAATCGTCATATCTTCCTCCGCCTCCAATAGACCCCATTTTCACCTCTTTTGGAGCTGCTACTTCAAAAATTGCACCTGTGTAGTAATTCAAACCTCTTGCTAACGTTACATCCACTTCTAGGCTTGCTGATGCCAACCCGAGTGCTGCTATAGAATGAATTACAAAACGCAACTCTTCAACGCCTTTTAGGCCTTCTTCCGACCCCGCTAACATACTTTCTAAAGAAGCCAAGTTTTCTAAGTTGGTCCCTGAAAAATCAAACAATGGTTGTACTTTTTCAATTGCTTCTTCCGTAATTCCTTTGGAGAGCATTTCTTTAACAACTCCTTCTTTCCCTATTTTATCTAACTTGTCTAGCGCAACGGTAAAATCGATGAGTTTGTCTTGTGCACCAATCACTGCTGCAATTCCAGAAAGTATTTTTCTGTTATTGATTTTTATGGTCGTTCCCACCAAACCTAATTTGGTAAAAACGGTATCATAGAGTTGAATAAATTCTACTTCTTGCCACAAAGATTTGCTACCAACAACATCTGCATCGCATTGAAAAAACTCTCTAAAGCGTCCTTTCTGAGGCCTGTCTGCCCTCCAAACTGGCTGTACTTGATAACGCTTAAATGGAAATGTAATTTCATTTTGGTGCTGAACCACATAGCGTGCAAAGGGCACTGTAAGATCGTAACGCAACGCTTTCTCGGAAATTTGAGGAGTTAGTTTTAAACTGTTTTTTTCAGACAATAAGGTTTCATCAAATTTTGCTAAATAATCTCCTGAATTTAAAATCTTAAAAATCAGTCGATCTCCTTCTTCACCATATTTTCCCATCAAGGTTGCAGAATTCTCAAAACTTGGCGTTTCAATAGGTTGAAATCCAAAAGTTTCAAAAGTTGTTTTAATCAGATTCATAATGTAGGAACGATTGGCAACTTCTGTTGGTGAAAAATCTCTGGTTCCTTTTGGGATGCTTGGTTTCATTAAAATAGTTATTTGTTGTTGATTTTTAGTTTTTAGTTGCTAAACTCAAAACGAATCACTCAAAATTTTAAACGTTTAATACTTTTATGGATTCCTGCCTTAACAGGAATCACAGACTGTGCGAAAATTGATTTTTCACAAAAGTGAATTACAAAAACGGTCTGTAAGCGCAAATATCGTGAAAAAAGTTAGCATTTTTAGGTGGTTGGAACTGTTTTATTTTGTTGCCTCAATTGATATAAGGAAGCGTTTAATTCAAACCCTAACAATAGAATAATTGCATTTAACCAGACAAATAACATCAATACTAACAGGGTTCCGATAGAACCGTATAATTGATTGTATTGGGCAAATTTAACAACATAAATTCCAAATAAATAAAAGGTACTTAATGACAAAAATGTCGTTAAGATAGCACCCGCAGAGAAGAATTTCAAACCTTTCCCTTGCTTTGTACCATATCTAAAAAGTAACGAAACGATGGTGAAAATCATAATTAAAAACAAGACGCTGCGTCCGTAAAAAAACAGGTTTAAATCGCTGGTATTCAACCAACCGCTATCATCTATCTTAGACAATGCCACTTGATACAACAACACTAAAACAACCGTTATAATTAAGAAAAATGAGGTTAATAGCGAAACCCCTAGGGAGATAAAATAGGTTTTAAAAACATTACGAAACTCGGTGACGTGATAGGAATATTCGAATCCTCCAAAAATAGCATTGATGCCATTAGTCATTAAAAAGATCGACAGAATAAAACCAAATGAAAGTAAACCTCCGTATTGATTGTTTATGATATCGCCAATGACAAAATTGACTGCTTCAAATGTTTGTGGTGGCAAAATATCTTGAATAAAAGAAAAGAGTCCTTCTTGAAATCCGTCTATTGGAATGTAGGGTATTAATGTTAAAATAAAAAGTAAGAAAGGAAAAACGGCCATAAAAAAACTAAAAGCAATTCCCCCTGCTCTGGAGGTTAAAGCCCCTTTTATAATCCCAATAAAATACATTTCTATGACATCATACAAAGACATTCCTTGCAAACCTGGAACTTTCATTTTCTTTCCAAACTTCACTAAAGTCTTAATGACGGGTATTTTTGTTAAACTGTCCTCGATTTCTTTACTCATTCGTACGCGTTTCAATATTAAATTTAGAATAACATTGTCTTTTGGCTATAAGTCCAATTTATTACTCCAAAACAATTTTATAGTGGAATAGCAATCCATCAATGCTATCTCTTTTAAATTTTGCGCCTTTTACCCGATTCTTCTCTAATTCAAAAGTAAAGTTAAAAGCCGTTTTAAAATTCGTTTTTTCTAAATTAGTTCTTTCAAAAATAGCACCTTTTAAATCACAATTATCAAAAAAAGAACTACTGATATTTGCTTCTGTAAAATCTACTTCTTCCAAATTACAATTTTCAAAAACCGTTTTTGGTATTTTTAATTGATAAAAAGAAGAAAAGTTCAATAGACACTCTTTAAAACGCATTTGCAACAAAAAGGGATCGCACTCATTAAATTTGACTCCAATTAATTTACAATTAACGAAATTCACATCTTTAAACGCGGTATCTTTTACGATGGCATTGCTAAAATTACAATCCATAAAATCACATGCTACAAACTGAATATTAGACGTATG
This sequence comes from Polaribacter sp., assembly GCA_018663625.1. Classification (GTDB taxonomy): domain Bacteria; phylum Bacteroidota; class Bacteroidia; order Flavobacteriales; family Flavobacteriaceae; genus Polaribacter. The sequence goes on from JABJPX010000011.1 coordinate 62,128, forward strand.
TATATTTTCAAAATTACAATTTATAAACGTACAATTGTCATATTCTCCTTTTATGATATTTGTCTTCGAAAAATCAATTTTTGTATACGTTTCGCTATCAAAGTAAGCATCTGTCATTTATTCTGCTGTTTTAAACTCCTATTTTTTTTAGTGCTATTATTTACTTAGATCGCCTTTAAACTTAAGTCTAAATTGTGAACGGCATGGGTCAATGCTCCTGATGAAATAAAATCTACGCCACAGTCTGCATACTTCCGTATTGTTTTTTCATTGATTCCACCAGAGGACTCCGTTAAACAGGTATCTCCAATTAATGCTACCGCTTTTTTGGTGTCCTCATAATTAAAATTATCTATTAGTATTCTGTAAACCCCTTCATTCAAAAGAATTTCTTTAATTTCCTTTAAACTTCTGGCTTCAACAATAATTTTAATATCTCTTTTTTTTGCAATCAAATACTGTCTTGCTTTCGTAATTGCTTGTGTAATCCCTCCTGCAAAATCAATATGATTGTCTTTAATCATCATCATATCATACAAGGCAAATCGATGGTTTTCTCCTCCCCCAATTTTTACTGCCCATTTCTCGAGTGCTCTAATCCCTGGTGTGGTTTTTCGAGTATCTAGTATCTTCGTTTTTGTTCCTGCTAATAATCCCACAAAAAAGGCTGTTTTGGTTGCAATTGCAGACATTCTTTGCATGGCATTTAACACCAATCTTTCTGCCATTAAAATGGATTGAGACCTCCCTGAAACATGAAAAACAACATCTCCAACCTGTACATTGTCTCCATCATTTAAAAATGTTGTTACCTCTAAATCTGCATCCACATACGCGAAAACTTGTTTTGCAAATGCGACACCTGCAATCATTCCAGCTTCTTTGACCAATAACTTTGCTTTGCCTTGAGCATCTGGTGAAATACAAGCGTTTGAAGTATGGTCTCCATCTCCAATATCTTCTCTTATTGCATTCGCAATAATGATCGCTAATTCCTTTTCAAATTGTGCTTTTGATATCATTCTGCATTTTATTCTGATGTAAAAATAGGAATGATTTTCAACTTTTTATGAGTTCTATTGATTTTATAGCTGAAAACGAATAAATTTGCAGTCGAACCAAAGGTAAAATCGAGACAATAGTGAGTCTTAGAACCTATTAGACGAGATCTGAAAAATGAAAATAAAGTTACTTGCCATTGGAAAAACGGACAATAAAAATTTGATTGCGCTCATTGATGAATATCAAAATCGTCTGAAACATTATATAAAATTTGAACTAGAAATCATTCCAGACATCAAGAACGTAAAGAATCTGAGTGAGGTGCAACAAAAAGAAAAAGAAGGCGAACTCATTTTATCGAAACTTCAAAACACAGACCAATTGGCATTATTAGATGACAAAGGGAATGTGTATTCATCGATTCAGTTTTCACAATATTTACAAAAGAAAATGAATTCAGGCATCAAACAACTTGTTTTAGTCATTGGAGGTCCCTATGGATTTTCGGAAGCTGTCTATAAAAAATCAACCGGCAAAATCTCGTTGTCAAAAATGACTTTTTCACATCAAATGATTCGTCTTTTCATTGTTGAACAACTCTATCGAGGTTTTACAATTTTAAAGAATGAGCCGTATCATCACGAATAATTGAACTACTTTCTGTATTCGTTCTTTCCAAATATAAATTTGAGTATTTTTACCATATGAAATTAGTCTTTGCGACCAACAATGTAAATAAATTAAAAGAAGTACAAGAAATGCTTCCCAATTCAATTGAATTATTGAGTTTAAAAGACATTCATTGTTTTGATGAAATTGATGAAACTGAAACTACTTTGGAGGGTAATGCACGCTTAAAAGCATCTCATATTACAGCAAAATTTGTTTATAATTGTTTTGCAGATGATACCGGTTTAGAAGTCGAGAGTTTACATGGGAAACCTGGAGTCTATTCCGCTCGTTTTGCTGGAGAACCCTCAAATTCTGAAAACAACATGCAAAAACTACTGCAAGAATTAAATGGCAAAAAAAATAGAAAAGCACAATTTCGAACAGCAATTTGTTTACATCTTGACGGAAAACAATTTTTATTTGAAGGCATTTGCAAAGGTGAAATTTTAGCAGAAAAACAAGGCGAAAAAGGCTTTGGATATGACCCTATTTTTCAACCCAAAGGATACCAACAAAGTTTTGCAACGATGCAACGAAATGAAAAAAACAAAATTTCTCATCGAGGATTGGCAATTGAAAAACTAGTAACATTTTTAGTCGCCTATAAAAAATAGATTTGCGCTCCCAGCCATAAATAAATGAAACAAAAAACCTACAAAAAACACTTTATCTTACTTTCGGTTTTACTGATTGTACTGTTTTTCTTAAACATTAGCTTGGGTTCTGTTTCCATTCCTTTTAAAGAAATATTTCATACTTTGATAGGAGATACAAGTATAAAAGACAGTTGGCAAACAATCGTTTTAGATTTTAGAGTACCCAAAGCTATAACGGCAATTTTAGTAGGTTCTGGTCTTTCGATCTGTGGACTGCTCATGCAAACACTTTTCAGAAACCCATTAGCTGGTCCTTTTGTACTAGGAATTTCTTCTGGCGCAAGCTTAGGTGTTGCACTGTTAATTTTAGGTTCGTCCATTTTTGGAAGTTTTTTACTAACAAGTTCAATCTCAAATTGGTCTTTGGCAATTGCTGCCAGTTTAGGAGCTTTCCTCGTACTCTTTGCAGTAATCATGGCTGCAAATAGCATACGAAACACAATGTCAATTTTAATTATAGGATTGATGTTTGGGAGTTTGACAGCAGCAGTTATTGCTGTTTTAGTGTATTTTAGTGAAGCAACTCAAATACAACAATACTTATTTTGGAGTTTTGGGAGCCTCGGAAACCTAAGCTGGTCAGAATTGAGTGTTTTTGGAAGTATTTATCTCTTAGGAGTGCTTGCTTGCTTATCAATTATAAAACCTTTAAACAGTTTTTTGTTAGGAGAAAATTATGCCAAAAGTTTAGGAATTAATATCAAAAAAAGTAGGACTATTATTTTAGTCATTACCAGTTTATTAACGGGTGTTATTACTGCTTTTTCAGGGCCAATTGCGTTTATTGGTTTGGCAGTACCCCATATTGCAAAGATGCTATTCACGACATCCAATCATAAAATATTAATTCCCGCTTCTGCAATTATTGGCGGAATTGTATTATTAATTTGTGATGGTATTGCTCAATTGCCCACTAGCGAATTTACATTACCCATTAACGCAATCACCTCTTTATTTGGTGCGCCAATTGTAATTTGGTTGTTACTTCGAAAAAAGAAAATAGTTGTGTAGTACGATTTTAAAATAGCTAGGATTTGACAAACTAAGTCAGACAAGCGCTAAAAAAAATGAAGTTTTGAAAACAGATGAAAACAACATACTTACTATCGAAAATCTGACCATCGGTTATGAGCAAAAAAAACAGCAAAAGATTATTGCGAAAGGAATCAATTTCGCAATTAAAAAAGGTACATTAAATGCCGTTGTCGGTAAAAACGGGATCGGAAAATCCACCTTATTAAGAACCCTTTCAAAAGTACAAAAACCACTAGCAGGAGCTATTTTTATCAACAAAAAAAACAGCAAAGCATATCTACATCAAGAATTGGCTAAAACCATTAGTTTGGTCTTAACCGAACGACTTCCAGAAAGTCAATTAACGGTATTTGAAGTCATAGCCCTGGGGAGACAACCCTACACAAACTGGATTGATTCCTTAACTAAAAAGGATCTTGAAAAAATACATTGGGCGATTGAACAAACCAATTTAGCGGCATTGCAAAACAATCGTTGTTCCGAATTGAGTGATGGACAAATGCAACGTGTTTTAATTGCAAGAGCATTGTCTCAGGATACCGAAATCATTGTTTTAGATGAGCCTACCGCTCATTTAGATATGCATCAAACCATTGCCATTTTTGAGCTCTTAAAAAAATTGACTAGCTCCACCCAAAAAACCATTCTAATTTCTACTCATGAAATTAATTTAGCAACTAAAATGTGTGATGAATTGATCGTATTATCTGAGAATAAAATCTATACAGGCACAACAGCAGAATTGATACAACAAAATGCTTTTGAAAATTTATTCACTTCCAAAATTGTTAAATTCGATCGTGCTTTGCAGCAATTTGTCATCAATAGTCAATCGTTTTAAAAAAAACGGATTCACATCAAAAAATTCTTTTTATTGAAAATTGAAGGCAGTGTAAATTTTTTGTTACATTTGGATACTAATATTCAAATCGAATTAATAACCTATCAATGAAAAAAATACTTTATGCAGCCATTACATTAGCTTTTATAGCTTGTGGTTCTGGTAAAGATGCAACAAAAACAGCCGACGAAAATGTAGATCAAGCAGCAAAATATGCGAGTACGATTACTGCAAAAGATTTAGGAACTCATCTATTCATTTACGCTTCGGATGAATTTGAAGGTAGAAATACTGGAGAACCAGGACAGAAAAAAGCCGTAGAGTATTTAAAAAACTTCTATGTAACAGAAGGAATTGCTTCAGGACTTGGTGGGGATGATTATTTTCAAGAAGTACCTGCTGCATGGTTGAATAAAAATTCTCGTAGAGGAGGATTGAAATCATCTGAAAACGTTCTTGCCTTTATCAAAGGAAGTGAAAAGCCAGATGAAGTTGTTGTGATTTCTGCACATCTAGATCATGAAGGAATTAAAAATGGAGAAATTTATAATGGAGCCGATGATGACGGTTCCGGTACAGTAGCCATTTTGGAGATTGCACAAGCTTTTAAAGCTGCTGCAGATGCTGGAAAAGGTCCAAAAAGATCCATTTTGTTTTTACATGTAACTGGAGAAGAAAAAGGATTGCTAGGTTCTAAATATTATACAGAAAACCCAGTATACCCTTTAGCAAATACCGTATGTGATTTAAATATTGACATGGTGGGTAGAATTGACGACAGACACAAAGCGGATCCAAACTATGTATATTTAATTGGTTCTGATAAGTTGAGTACCGAATTACACGCCCTATCGGAAGCTGTAAATAAGAAGTATACCAACATCAATTTAGATTACAAATACAATGATGAAAACGATCCGAATCGTTTTTACTACAGATCAGATCATTATAATTTTGCCAAGCACAACGTTCCAATTATTTTTTACTTTAATGGAACCCATGCAGATTACCACAAACCTTCTGACACTCCTGACAAAATCAATTATGAATTGTTAGAAAACAGAGCCCGATTGGTATTTCACACCGCATGGGAAGTTGCCAATATGGAAACAAGAATTGTTCCTGACAAAGCAGTTAAAGAAGAAGAAAGCAAATAGTTCTCTTCTTTTTAAAAACAGAAAAACCGAGCAAATTTTGTTCGGTTTTTTTGTGTCTTTAAATAAAAAATATAGATATGGAGGAATTTATATCTTAATTTAGAACGCTAAACTACTCCAGCTCTACAATAACTTCATTCCTACGAATGAGAACTTCATAGGGCGGATTGTACCCCAATACAGAGAAATTAGTAGTGTGCTTAATTCCATTTTTAGCTAAAAGTGCAATCAGTTTCGATTTATATTTTGCTATTTTCTCATCATTTGCCCAACCTCCAAAAGTGATTGCCGCCATTTTCTTTGCAGGTACCTCCACAAATTGTATGGCTCCATTTTCTGGTTTGGGTAACGTTTCTTTTGTATACGCTTTTGGCACTAAAAACAGCATGGTCGTTTCTTTTTCTAAAGACATGCTAACTGGTGAGGTCATCGCAATAGCTTCTTTTTTTTCATTTTTCCCAAAAATATACCCCCCTAAAATAGAAAACCCTTTTCCGGATGCTTCGTTATAAGAATCGGTATCTAATTTTACGGATGTAAACAACCCTGCATCGTAATTTCGAATTTCAAAATCGTCATACTCCTTAAGTACTGTGTAAGAATACTTCTCGATGTTTCCATTGCTGACATACGAGTAAATTTGAAGTCCAAAAAATAATGCCAATAAAATCCCTAAAATAATTGCTGTTGTTTTCATAATTCTTGTTTCCTAAATTTTAAACGCCAAATTGCGTTAAATGATGTGCTAAGTGTTTGTAAAATAAAACATTCCATTCTTTGGCTGTTAAGCGTCCAAAAGAATGAGAATCTCTGCCTTCAAAAGCAGCTGTGCCCAATGCTTGTGTTTGCTTGATAAATGCAATTAAACGTGCCTTTTCAATATCAAAAACTGGATCATTTTTAATGATAAACTGTGCTGTTGTCTTACCGTTTTTTGGATAAGCTTTTTCTGAAACGACACTATTCTTAATAAATTTTCTCAAAATCCATCGGGTCAATCGATTCGGTCTTGGATACTTGCCTGTATACACCATTTCATAGGTTATACAACAATGTGCCAACATTTTGGAGACAGACATGCTTCCCCATTTTGGGAGGGATGTAACTGTTAATTTTTCTATTCTACCTATGACTGCTTCGGCTTCGGCTTCGTTAAATATGTTTTTCATGGTCATTGTTAATGCAAAATTTTAAATAACAATTCCTTTAATACATCTTCATTGGTTTGATTGGCACCCACTCCTTTACTTTTAATGTCTGCATCTCTTAAAAAAGCAATTACCTGTGCTACTTTTCGCATGGGATAATTCCTAGCTGCAAGGAAATATTCATCAACAAAAAAGGGGTTGACACCCAACATTTTTGCAACCGAATTTTTAGATCGATCGTCCAAACTGTGAAAGAGTAAAAGTTGCGTAAAAAAACTATTCAGTAATGAAATTGTCATTACCAAAGGATTGTTCTTAGGATTCTCTGCAAAATAAGCAATAATTCGATTCGCTTTTACCACGTTCTTCTCTCCTACAGCTTTTCTTAATTCAAAATTATTATAGTCTTTAGAAATGCCAATATTTTCTTCAATGTGGGTAGGATTGATAATTGTACCCTCGGGTAGAATTAGCATTAACTTGTCCAATTCATTTGAAATTTTACTTAAATTGGTTCCTAAAAATTCCACCAACATTTGTGCAGCTTTCGGTTCTACCTGATATTTTTTACCACTTAAAACTCTACGAATCCAATCTGAAACTTGATTTTCATACAACTTCTTGCTTTCGAAAATTAATCCAGATTTTGCAATTACCTTATATAATTTTTTTCGCTTGTCTAATTTTTTGTATTTATAGTTAAGGACTAAAACCGTTGTCGGTTGAGGGTTTTCTGCATAGGAAACTAGCTTTTCTATGTTCCTACTTAAGTCTTGCGCTTCTTTTACGATCAAAACCTGACGCTCTGCCATCATCGGATAGCGTTTGGCTGCACCAACAATATCTTCAATCGTAGCATCTCGACCATACATTACTTGTTGGTTGAATCCTTTTTCCGCTTCATCTAAAACTGTTTCTTCAATAAAATCAGAAATCTTATCTATGTAATAAGACTCCTCGCCCATTAAAAAATAAATGGGTTTTAAATTCCCTTTTTTAATATCGGAAACAATTGTGTTAATTTCGTTCATTTTGTTACTTTTGATTGATGCAAGAACTTAAGCTACCAACCTATAAATTCAAACTCAAAAGTAATGAAAATAAGACGCTTATTTTTGATAATTTGAGAAAAAAATATGTGGTACTAACTCCCGAAGAATGGGTACGGCAGCATTATGTCTCTTATTTAATTGAAGAAAAGAGATACCCAAGGTCTTTGATTGCGGTTGAAAAACAGCTCGTCCTCAATAACCGAAAAAAAAGAACCGATATTTTAGTTTTTAATACAGCAGGTAATCCAGAAATTATTGTTGAATGCAAAGCTCCGAGTATTAAAATAACGCAAGCAACTTTTGACCAAATTGCACGTTATAATTTAAAACTAAAAGCCAATTATTTAATTGTTACTAATGGATTAGAGCATTTTTATTGTAAAATGGATTTTGAAAAAGAAACGTATATTTTCTTAAAAGGTATCCCTGATTATATATCCTAAGAAATTCTCAATAGTAAACCATAGCGAAGAAACTAGAAGCTATAGCGTTTAAAAGAGCCCTACATTTATTAATCGCAAATAGGAAATTAACTAATTTATAAACTGTAAGTTTGCAACCTTGAAAACAGCAATTGTCATATTAAATTGGAATGGAGAGAAACTCTTAGAACAGTTTTTACCATCTATCGTAAATTTCAGCTCAAATGAAGCTGCAATTTATGTTGCAGACAATGCTTCTACTGATGCATCTATTGCCTATGTAAAAGAATTTTTTCCTGCTGTAAATATTGTTGAAAATGCTTTAAATGGAGGGTATGCAAAAGGATATAATGATGCACTTCAATTCATTGAAGCGGATATTTATTGTCTTATCAATTCGGATGTCGCTGTGACAAAAAATTGGTTACCTCCTATTTTGGAAGTTTTTAAAAAGGAAAAAAACACAGCAATTATTCAGCCCAAAATTTTAGATTTTAAAGAGCAAACCAAATTTGAATATGCTGGGGCTGGTGGTGGTTTTATCGATTTATATGGATATCCATATTGTCGGGGACGGATTTTTAATGATTTAGAAGTAGATACCCATCAGTTTAACGATGTTGCTGATATTTTTTGGGCTTCTGGAGCTTGTTTCTTTATTCGCGCAAATGTGTACCATCAATTAAATGGTTTTGATGAAGATTACTTTGCACATCAAGAAGAAATAGATCTTTGTTGGAGGACACAAAACATTGGCCTCGCTGTTAAATATGTTGGCACATCGACTGTTTACCATGTTGGCGGTGCTACTTTACAAGAAACTAATCCGCATAAAACCTTTTTAAATTTCAGAAACAGCCTTCTAAATGTAGTAAAAAACGTTCCTAAAAAATGGTTTTTATTCGTCATTTTTTCTCGTTTATTATTGGATGGAATTGCAGGAATCAAGTTTTTGATTGAATTGAGACCGATTCATACATTAGCCATTTTAAAAGCACATTTTAGTTTTTATAAAAATTTCTTTAAATTTTTAAGAAAACGAAAGAAACTTCAAAAGAAATTGAACTACAATTTACACACGAGTGTTGTATGGCAATATTTTGTAATGAAGAGAAAAAAGTATGAGCAGTTAAAATAAAAAGGACTCTTTTTTATTTGCCTTACTTAAAAAAACTACAACACATCTAAACTTCCCTTTCCTGCTCTAATAACAGTGGGCTCATCTGTTGTTAAATCTATAATTGTAGATGCAAGATTGCCTCCATATCCTCCGTCAATTACAACATCTACGAGGTGCTGCCATTTCTCAAAAATCAGTTCAGGATCGGTTGTGTATTCTAAAACATCGTCATCATCTTTGATCGAAGTTGTAATAATTGGATGACCAAGAGTTGCAACTAGCATTCTAATAATGGAATTGTCTGGAATTCGAATCCCAACTGTTTTCTTCTTTTTAAATGCTTTTGGCAAATTCTGACTTCCCGGCAAAATAAAAGTATAAGGTCCAGGCAGTGCTCTTTTCAACAACTTAAATGTAACTGAATCGATCTGTTTTACATAATCCGATAGATGGCTTAAATTATTACAGACAAATGAAAAATTAGATTTTTCAATCTTAGTTCCTTTTATTTTTGCAATTTTCTCAATGGCTTTTATTTTAGTAATATCACATCCTAAACCATAAACGGTATCTGTTGGATAAATGACCAATCCCCCATTTTGTAAAACTTTTACAACTTTATCAATCTCTTTTTGATTGGGATTTTCGTCATATATTTTAATAAACTGTGCCATTAGGTAAAAATAACAATAAATTTTTGATAATGAATTACATTAAAAAACCTGATTGAATTTTCAATCAGGTTATTTGTTGGGGAAGTTTTTCTTATTTATACTATGATGGAATTTTACGATTTTTCTAACAATCTAAATCCCTCTCCGTGAATATTTAGAATTTCAACATTCTCATCACTTTTTAAGTATTTACGCAATTTTGCAATATATACGTCCATACTTCTCGATGTAAAGTAATTGTCATCTCTCCAGATTTTAGTCAAGGCCAATTCTCTTGGCATTAAATCATTTTTATGAATGGCCAACATTTTTAATAACTTACTTTCTTTTGGTGATAGTTTTTGTGGTTCTCCATTTTCACCAATTGACAAATGACGTAGTTTAGAGTTAAAGAAAAATTGTCCAATTACAAATTCAAATTGTTCTGAATCAGACGATGTGTCTGAATCTTTTCTCTGTAAAATTGCTTTAATTTTATACAATAGCACTTCCGAATCAAAGGGCTTGTTTAGATAATCATCTGCACCAACGGAATATCCTTTTAAAACATCTTCTTTTAATGTTTTTGCTGTTAAGAAAATAATTGGCACTTCTTTGTCGGTTGCTCGAATGTCTTGTGCTAAAGAGAAACCATCTTTTCGAGGCATCATTACATCTAAAATACACAAGTCATATGAATTGTTTTTAAACATAATCAAACCCTCTATTCCGTCTTTAGCGTGTGTTACATGATAATCATTTAACCCTAGATAATCTTTTAAAACGATTCCAAAATTTGGATCGTCTTCAACTAATAAAATTCTTTTACTTCCCATGATCTTTCTTTTTTTATATTATTGGTAATTTTACTGTAAATATGCTTCCTTTTCCTTTTTCGCTTTCAACAAAAACGGTTCCATGATGTTTTTCAACAATTTCCTTAACATATGCGAGTCCTAAACCGTGACCTTTCACATTATGAATATTTCCACGTTCTTCTCTATAGAATTTTTGAAAAATGTTTTTCTGAACACTCTTACTCATTCCTATTCCTTCATCTTTTATGCTAAAAATAAAATATTTGTTGGTGCTCTCTGAGTGCACTTCAATTTTTGGAGGGCCTTCAGAATATTTTAATGCATTCTCTAATATATTAACAACCACATTTGTCAAATGAAATTGATTGGCAGATATCTCTGATGTTAACGCTTTAAAGTGGGTACTTATTAGACCTTGTCGATCTTGAATGAGCAAGCTTATGTGCGTAATGGCATCTTCTATGATATCATGACCATCAATAATCTCTTTATGAATTTCAAGTTGATCCTTTTGTAATCTAGAAATTCTTAATACATTATCTACCTGAGCGTGCATGCGTTTGTTTTCGTCACGTATCATTTGTACATACCGCAAGACCTTATCTGTATCATTAATAATTTTAGGATTTTTAATTGAATCTAACGCTAAATTAATTGTAGCAATTGGCGTTTTAAATTCATGGGTCATATTGTTAATAAAATCTGTTTTTATTGCTGATATTTTTTTTTGTCTCATTAATTGATAAAGAGAACTAGAAAAAGCAAGTATGATGATAGATATAAAGAACAGTGACAGCAGTAAAACGTTTTTAATTCCTGATAAAATTAGTTTGTTTCTTGTTGGAAAAGTAATAAAGAGCTTATAATAACCTCCGGTTCCATTCTTTAAAAGTGGATATCCTTGGTTGCCATTTGTATTTACAGTATAATAACCCGATTTTAAAGGCGTCGCTAAGCCATCACTATTGTAAACCCCATACTTATAATCAATCGAAACATTTCTTTTAATCAACTCTTCTCTTAAAGTTTCATTTAGCTCTCGATTTGAAATCCTTTCGGTGATTGGCAAACTGTCTCGGATTTCTTCTAAAGCTGAAATAATACTTTTCTTTTCTTCGTTTTTATTTCGGGAAGAGTACGAATACCGCTCTTCACTTTTGGAACCATATAAATCACCTTCTTTTTTAATGGATATGGTTCTGAAAAAATCTTTTTTAGTCGTAATTCTTTTTATTAAAATAGAATCGTTGTCGAGGAAATAGGTTGGAATTTTAAAGTTTTCTTCTAAAATCGTAGTTCCTATTGAAAAACGTTGCTTTTTAGTTTTGTCATACTGTTGAATTAGTATGTTTTTTACCATGGCTTTATCGGCCAATTCTATGTCTTCTAAAATGCTTTTATGTCTCTGATACAGTTTGTCGTTTTCACTTGCTTTAATTCTTTCTGCAGTGGCAACAAGGGCTTTAAAAACATCTTTATTGAATTGAGCTTTCTTACTTTCGAGAGCATTATTTATCCAATATACTTGAACAGCAATAATACCAACGAGCGATACACTCATCAGTAAAACAATTAAAACAAACATTTTCTTAGTCATAAAGTCAAATTTAGTTTAATAAAAATTGCTTATTATTGTTTTTAACTATTATTAACAAAAAAAACGTTTTTTTAAGAGTATTTTAAGAAAAAACATAGATAATCAAAAAAATAACCTTCTTTTTATGTTAAAAAATTATGAATTCTATGAATTTTTTCTTTCATGTAATTCAATGAATTATTGTCAATTACATAGTGAGATTGTAGCATTTTTTTTTCATCTGAAAACTGATTTTTCATTCGATCCAAAACAGCTTCTCTTGTAGTTGTATCTCTTTTAATTATTCTAGAAATACGTTCCTCTAGTGATGCGTAAACGGTAATCACACAGTCACAAAATCGATCGTTTTTAGTTTCAAATAAAATTGCATTTTCATATAAGACATACGCTTTATTCTTATTTTTATTGACAAAATTCTTAAAATGAATGGCTACTTCCGGATGAACAATGGCATTGAGCACTTGTAGTTTTTGCTTATCGTTAAAAACAATTTTTGCGAGAAATACACGATTTAAATCCTGATCAATAAAGGTTTGTTCCCCAAACGCATTGATTAGTTTTTCTCTAATAATGGGCGAAGTATTCATTAATTTTTTGGCTTCAACATCAGCAATGTAAACCGCAACATTTTCAAATTCTTTAAAGAAATTCAAAACCGTTGTTTTGCCACTACCAATACCACCTGTAAGACCTACAATCATCTTATTTCTGAATTAAATATTCTACCTTGGTAGGAATAATTTTTACATTCTTAACAAAATTTGGTTTCGATATAATTTTGGGAATCAAATAAGAAAAACCATTTGTTTCTGAAACACCATAATCACAAACAACAGTGAATGCGCTTTCTTTTACTTGATTAAATCTCGGTAAATCTACTTTAAAAACAACTTTCACTTCTTTTGGAAAAGTGGTAATATTTAAATTATCAGGGAGGTTTTTAACGGTAAAGGGAATCGAAAAACTACCTTCAGTATATTTTTCTACAAATCCGTTTACAACGACTTCACGTTTATTATAGTTGACATTTTTGAGATTTTTGGGAACTAAAAGTGATACTTTTTCGGAGAAATTAACGCTTACATTCTCTAGAAGTAGCGGAGCAAAAGACAAACTCTCTATCCCTTTTATTTGGTTTTCAGGCCCCGTAACCAAAATAGAGTCTGGCTTAATTTGTATGGGTTTTAAAGCATCGAAACCAATATGATAATTGACTTTCAAATTGGAGATAACAGGTACTTTTTTTGAAACTAAATTTCCAATTTCTAAATAGACCGTATCCTTCAAAAAAGCCTCTAATAAAAGTCCTGAAACCAATTGTTTTTGGATGTGTATTTTTTGATTGGATGCTAAAAAGAAATATTTTTCTTTTCCTTTTTTTGATAAGTTATTCGTTTTTAATTGTACGCTATGATTAAAAAACCGTGTAGAGAGCAACTTAAAACCTGTTCCTTTTGCAATGATTTGAATTTCTTCTTTGGGGGATGCTTGAAGCAGTTGGCTTTGAGGTAGCGCTTCATAAGAAACATTTAGAGAAACCTGCGCTACGTATTCCTTTGATAGCGTAATCAGCAACCAAATTAGCAAAGACAATGTCAGAAATACAAAAAAGGTTTTAGGGATGTTTTTAGTGAATTTCAAAAGGATTTATTTTTGAATGCAATTTACACAAAAAGTAGGTACAAAAAAAAGTGAGCAAATTGCTCACTTTTAAATGCTATGTAAAAAAATTATTTTTTTTCTTTTGGTAAATATTTCTTACTCAACTCCAAAGAAATTGCAGAACGTTCAAATTTAATTTTTCCTGCTCCAGTTTCTATCGTTACTGTGTTATCGGCATCATTTAAATCCACAACCTTCCCATGAATACCACTTGAAGTAATCACTTTTGTTCCTTTTCCCATTTCTTGTTGAAAAGCTTTCTCCTTCTTCTGACGGTTCATTTGTGGACGAATCACAAAGAAATAAAACACTACAATCATTGCCAAAATAGGCAACATACTCATAAAACCACCAGCAGGATCTGCTTGTAAAAAAATCACTTGAAACATATTATTTAGTTTTTAATTGTTGGTATTACCATTCCAGATAACTTTAAGACTTCTTTACCCACCGCTGTATTGGTCGATAAAGTGATGCTTTTTGATTGTCTGTTTGGTTTTCCTCTTGTGTTAAATTTAACTGCAATGTCTGCCGTTTCACCCGGTTTAATTGCTTCTTTTGGCCAAACAGGTACTGTACAACCACAAGACGCTTCTGCATTGGTAATAATCAAATCTGTTTTTCCAGAATTTGTTACCTTATAAGTCGTTGAAACAATATCTCCTTCATTTACAGTTCCGAAATCAAATTCAATTTTGTCGAAAGAAATACTTGCTGCTCCTTTATTAATTTCTGCGTCTCTTTTTTTTGCAACTTCTAAATTCGTTACATCTATTTTTGATGCAGCTTTGGAATTATCACA
>JABJPX010000012.1 GCA_018663625.1 Polaribacter sp.
CTTTTTTTACTTCGCCAATCTGCTCCACTACTTTCATACGTTCTGACAAAGTGTCTAAAATATGGTTGTCGATGACATCGATTTCTGCTCTCAATCCCAGCAGTTGATCCAACGCTTCTCCCTCTGCTTTGGGCTCTCTTACTTTCAAATCGTTCATAATCGCCACCAAGCGATCTGGAGTGATTTGTTGGGCTGCATCTGACCAAGCGTCGTCTGGAGTGACATGTGTTTCAATCATCAATCCCTCAAAGTTCAAATCCAAAGCGATTTGAGAAATTTCTTGGATCCCTGTTCTGTTTCCACAGATATGAGAAGGGTCGTTGATGATTGGCAAATCTGGGTATTGTTGCTTCAAAGCAATTGGCAATTGCCATTGAGGGACATTTCTGTATTTGGTTTTTTTGTAAGAAGAAAATCCTCTGTGGATAACTCCTAACTTTTTGATGTTTGCTTTGTACAAACGCTCTACCCCACCCAACCATAAGGCCAAGTCAGGATTGATGGGGTTTTTGATCAAAACGATTTTATCTGTTCCTTCCAACGCATCTGCAATTTCTTGCACAGCAAAAGGATTTACCGTCGTTCTTGCACCCAACCAAAGGATGTCCACATCCGCTTCTAATGCCAGCTGAACATGTGCCAAATTCGCCACCTCAACAGCGATCATCATTCCCGTTTCTTTTTTGACGCGTTGCAACCAAGGCAATGCCAAAGCGCCAACACCTTCAAAACCTCCTGGTCGTGTTCTCGGTTTCCAAACGCCTGCTCTAAAAACAGTGGCATCTGTATCTTTCAATTCGTGAGCAATCTTTAATACTTGCTCTTCCGTTTCTGCACTACAAGGTCCTGCAATCACCAAGGGATGGTCTAACTGCATGTCATCTAACCAAGTTCTGAATTCTTTTGTGTTTTCCATTGTGTATTTATTAATCGTCTTGTTTAATTTTTGCTTAAATCCTGTATTTACTTTTTAATTCCATTTAAAATTTCTTTTATATAATTGGTCTGCTGCATAGTTTGATGCAATGCCAATGTGTCTTCAGTAGCAATCATGTCTCGAAACGCTGACAAGTTTTTGATAAATGCATCCAAAGAAGTAAGAACGTTTTCCTTGTTTTCTACAAAAATGGGCGACCACATCTTGGGCGAACTTTTGGCCAAACGAACAGTAGATTCAAAACCACTACCCGCCATATCAAAAATATTCTGCGCTTCCTTTTCCATTTCCAACACCGTTTTGCCCAACATAAAAGAGCTGATGTGCGACAAGTGAGAGACATAGGCTATGTGCTTGTCGTGTTCCGTGCTATTCATAAAAATCGTACGCATCTGCAAAGCTTCAAAGATCGACAAGGTTTTCTCTAACGAGGCCTCACTACTGAGTTCACAATCGCAGATGATATTTACTTTTCCATCAAACAAATTGAAAATGGCTGCTTGGGGTCCAGAAAATTCAGTACCCGCAATGGGATGAACGGCGACAAAATTAACTCTTTTTGAATGCTTTACAACTTTTTTGCAAATGTTTTCTTTGGTAGAGCCCACATCGAATACCAAAGCAGAGTCTTTCACCACATCCAAAACCTGCAAAGCCAGTTCTGGCGCATAATTGACGGGAACTGCCAAAACCACAATGTCTGCAGATTCCACAATGGAAAAATCCGATATTTTGTCTACAATACCCAATTCCACGGCTTTTCTGGCATGATCGGCATTGGAATCGACTCCAAAAACAGTCCAATCGAAGTGCTTTTTCAGCTCTAAAGCCAAAGAACCTCCGATCAAACCCAATCCAATTACGGCTACTTTTTGTTTCATTTTCTTATCGTTTACAGACCTTACTGCAGTCTCTTTAAGACTTCTTTTAATTTTTCTTCTGTCACACACAAAGACAGTCGGATGTAGCCTTCTCCATTGGCTCCAAAAACAGTTCCCGGTGTTAGAAATACATCTTTTTCGTACAACAGCATGTCGGTCATCTGCTCCGAACGAATGCCTTTTGGCAACTTGGCCCAAACAAACATACCTCCGTTTTCTTTGTTATACTCACAGTCCAAGGCGTCTAAAATATTCCAAGTAAGCTGTCTTCTCACTGCGTAAACTGCATTGATTTTATCAAACCATTCGCGTGACAATTCCAAGGCTTTGACTGCTCCTTTTTGAATGCCGTAAAACATCCCCGAATCCATGTTGCTTTTCACTTTTAAGATCTCAGACAAATACGCTGCAGCTCCACTGACCATCCCAACACGCCAACCTGCCATGTTGAAAGACTTGCTCAAAGAATTCAATTCCAATGCGACCTCTTTGGCGCCTTCGTATTGCAAAATACTTTTTGGAGCTTCATTCAAAATAAAGCTGTAGGGATTGTCATTGATCAAAAGAATCTCGTGTTTTTTTGCAAAAGCGATCAGCGCTGCAAACAAAACAGCATTCGCATCGGTTCCCGTAGGCATGTGAGGATAATTGACCCACATGATTTTTACTTTAGACAAATCCTTTTTTTCCAAGTCCTCAAAATCTGGCCACCAAGCTTTCTTTTCCGTTAGGTTGTAATATACCGGTTCGGCTCCGACCAACTTGGTTACTGAACTATAGGTTGGATAGCCAGGATCGGGAATCAAAACCTGATCACCTTCGTTTAGAAAAGCCATCGAAATGTGCATGATTCCTTCCTTAGAGCCCAACAAAGGCAAAATTTCATGTGAAGGATTCAAATCTACCCCGTAATGATTTTTGTAAAAGTCCGCCATGGCATCTCTCAACTCCGGAATTCCTTGGTAACTTTTATAGGCATGCGCCATCGGATCAGAAAGTGACGCCGACATGGCTGCCACAACTTCCTTGGGGGGGTCCAAATCGGGACTTCCGATTCCCAAACTAATAATTGGTTTTCCTGCGGACACCAACTGAGCTACTTCTCTCAATTTCTTGGAAAAATAATATTCCTTTACCTCAGCGAGTCGGGTTGCTTTTGCAATCATCATTTGTAATTGTTTTGATATTCTCCCAGAATTTTACAACTGGACACTTTGGCATTGATGTCTTTCAACGCATTTTTATACTCTTGCACATCCTCAAATACCAAATCGGCAAAAAAGGCGTATTCCCATGGTTTTTCTATAATGGGCAACGATTGTATTTTGGACAGGTTCACTTGGTGTTTTGCCAACTCCATCAACACTTCTCCCAAAGAACCACTCGTGTCTTTCAAAACGAATTTGAGAGAAGCTTTGGTCAAAACCGTCGGTGTTTCTTTTTTCTTTAAAATGACAAACCGCGTATGGTTGTCTTTGATTGTTTGGATTTCAGAGGCCAAAATATCCAAGCCGTAGATCTCCGCAGCCAAGGAACTCGCAATGGCAGCCACCCCCTTCAATTGTTCTTCTTGGATGCGCCTGGCAACTTCTGCCGTATCCTTGTCTTCTACCAAATGAATGTGAGGGTACCTGTTAAAAAACTTACGGCACTGCAACAAGGCCATGGGATGGGAATACACTTCCTTTACATCCTCTATCTTTTGACCTTGCAAAACCATCAAATTGTGATGGATGGGCAAGTAATACTCCCCGGCGATGGACAAACTGGATTCATCAATCAAAGCGTAATTGGGAAGAATCGCTCCCGCAATGGAATTTTCAATCGCCATCACCGCAACGTCCGCTTTCCCGTTCAAAACCAAGCTTGGCATTTCAGCAAATGTCATGCATTCCAAAAAGGCATTGTCTTGCCCAAAATAATTTTCGGCAACAATGTGGTGGTAAGATCCTCGTATTCCTTGAATGGCTATTTTCATTTGCTATTTTTCCTTTACACAAAAAAAGTCCCGATTTCTCGAGACTTTCTTAGTTGTATTCTTTTGTTTTATCTAAACAACACACGGAAAGCCTCGCTTCTCTTATAAAAATAAAAGAAGAAAAAGAAACTTGTAAATGTGCTTTTGTAATCCATAATTATTGTTGATTGACAAATTTAAGTTTAAATTTCTAAATAACAACTTTTTTCTGTAATAAAATGTTTGCCCCCCTTTTGACAAAATGCTTTAAAAAAAAGAAAACTTCAGTTTGGAGATTGGAAACAAAAAAAGCCAAAGATGGGAGTAGTTTTGTAAATAATCTGTCATCTTTTTAATCTTTTGCTTTGGCATTCCAAACAAACAGTACACATATTACCGATAGTATTGCTGCTCCTAACCAGAACATACTTACGCTTGAAAAATTATAAGATTCTACTCCATTTAATGAGGTGTGATTTTCTTCAATTAAAATACCACTAACTACATCTTGAATTCCTGCTCCTATATAACTAGCTATTCCTACCAATCCTAAGGCTGCTCCCGATGCTTTCTTTGAAGCTATATCCACTGCCATTAATCCACCTACAAACGTAATCAATATCCCTACTGCAAATCCAAATAGCAGCATACTGCCTGTATCCATCCAAGCATTTCCATCAGGATAAAATAAGAATAATGAAATTGCGGTTACATTTAAAATTCCTGCAATTAACACTGGTATATTTCTACTTGATTTAAAAAATTTATCGGAAATAACTCCTGAAATCATGGTTCCTAAGATGCCACTAAATGCACTTACTGATACTATGGAACTTGCTTCTAGTGTTGTATAGCCTTTTTGGGCTTCTAAATAATAAATACCCCAACTTTCAATACCGTACCTACTTACATACATGAGTGCACTTGCTATTGCTAATACCCATATATATGGATTTTTTAAGACTTCAAATTGTAGGCAGCTCACTGTTTTTCCTTTGGTTGAAATGGGTGCGTGGTCATTTTTATAATCGGCAATAGGAGGCAATCCTTTACTTTCTGGTGAATCATGTAAAAATAAAGCAACAATTATAGCTCCTGCAAGACCTATCAATCCTGCACCCCAAAACCCCCATTGCCAACCAGAAACACTTACTAAAAAGGCGACACCTATAAAAGTAATGGCTTTTCCTAATCCGTGACTTGCACTCCAAACGCCATAATAGGTGCCTCGTTCTTTATTACTAAACCATCTGGATAAGGAAACCACACTTGGTGCCGCCCCCATAGATTGAAACCAACCACTCAGCCCCCATAAAACAGTAAAGACAATAAAGGAAGTCTCAAAACCCAGTACTAAGTTAATTAACGCTGTTAGTAATAGTCCCGTTGACATAAACCTTTTAACATTACTTCTATCAGCTAAAAAACCATTGGTAAGTTTGCCTATGGCATAAGTAAAAAATAAGGCTGAACCAACCATACCTAATTCTGACTCATTCAATATTCCTGCATCTACCAATGGTTTTTTTATGACACTTAAACTTAACCTACAAACGTAAAAAAGACTATAACCAACGGTTGCTGAAATGAATACCGACCATCTTAAACGGTCATACCTATCCTTAATCTGCTCATGACTTTCAGCACGGTTTATGTCTTCTGATTTAGTATAAAATTTAGTCAGTGTTTTAAGCATAGTTATGATTTTTAACAAATTATTTTTTTACAAAAGCTTTTATTTGTGTTTTCCATTTTAAATAGCCTAACCCATTTAAATGCAGACCATCTAAAGAGTATTTCTTATCCAAAGCTCCAGTCTCATCAATAAAATGAGGAAAAAGGTTGATGTAGGTAATATTTTCTTGGTGTGCTATGGATATAAATCCTTGATTGATCGCTTCAATAGTTTTTATGGGTCTTTCTTTTCTACCATAGGTGGGCAACAAGCTTTGTAGATATATTTTAGTATTTGGGCTTTCTTTTTTTATTCTTTTTATAATTTGACGGTTTTTATCTACGATGTATTTAATACTTCTTCCATAACGTACGTCGTTTATACCTATCATTAAAAATATCTTTTTGGGTTTAGAAGAAATAACTTCGGTCAAACGAAATAATACGCCATCTGTTCTATCTCCTCCAATACCTCGATTTACAATATGTTTATTATTAAAAAGCTCTGACCAACGTCCTTGCTCTGTAATACTATTGCCTAGAAATACTATTTCTTTTTTTCCATTAGGCAAGCTCTCGAATACACTTTGCATATGGTAATATTTTTTACTAAATCTTGTAGTGTCTATTTCTTCTTGCGCCTTAGTAATGCTAATGCATATCATAGCTATTGCTAATAAAGTTTTATTACATATTTTCCTCATGCATACTTTTTTGAATTAAAAAAAAGGGCACAGCACATTACTATGCCCTCTTAAACAACTAAATTTAAGACTGACTCTTGCTATTAATAAGCTCTTAATTATGAAGGTTCTTTTTTCTCAAATATTCTAACAATAACTGAGGTCTGTCTGTTTGAATCATATTAACCCCTTTAGAGATTAACCATCCATAAGCACTATCTGGTTCTTTTAAGGCTCTATCATCATGATGTCCCCCATTGTGTTCAGACCACAATGCATTTACCCAAACACGTGTTCCCTTTTTTTCAAATTCATGAAACTTGGCTACTTCAGGGATTGTATCTGAAGCAAAAGTAAATTCTACACCTTCAAAAGGATGCTCTAAAACTTCATTGAATAATGCTTTGTAACCTTTTTTTCCAAGTTTGATAATTGGCATATATTGCACAGAATCTATATAGATTCCCAACGTTTCTTTTACCTTATCAAGAGGCTTGTTATATCCCTTAATAATGATCTGATCCATCGTATTTGTTTCCTTTAGGACTGGTAATACATCTTCAAAATACTTGAAGGATTGATCTAAATTTATAAGGACTTTACCCTTTGCTACTAATAAGGCTTCTTTTAACGTAGGCACTTTAAATAGTGTTTTATGCCCTGCACCATCTTTTAGGTACAATTCCTTGATTTCTGCCAAAGTATAGTCTTTCACATATCCTGTGCCTGTTGTGGTTCTATCTAAAGTGTGGTCATGCATTAAAATCAATTCATTATCAGATGTTTTCTTTAAATCAATTTCAATAATATCAACACCCATGTCTATGGAATTTTCAATAGCTAAAATTGAATTTTCACAGGCGTTTCTCCAATCTGCTCTGTGGGCTATAACAAGAATATTCTGTTCTTCTAAATACTCTTCTAAAAGTGTAGAAGCATTTCGAATAGCTACTTCTTGTTGGGTATTTCGCAATGCCTTTTTATTTTTATCAACACAGGAAAAAACAATAAAAAGCAGCAATAAGTATCGTGTTTTTTTCATATTAAAAAGTTATGCCTCCGATTATTGATAGGGCTTAAAAAACAAACCCTACCAAAAATCACAGCTATTATGTAAAGAGATTTAAAGTAATACAGTCTCTTATTCTGCATCTTTTACACAACGAATAGTATAGCCATTAAAATGTTCCCAAGCTGCGCGCCCTACTCCATTTTGATTGTATTTAGCATAACGAAGCCATGCTCTTACTTGTTGGTATTCATTGTCATCCTGGTCTGTTTTAGTTTCGTAGTGACTAAAAGAAGACGTCCAGAAATATGAATATTCTGTTAAAAATTGAAATTTATCCGTTTTCCAACGTCCACTTCCAATCCAGTTAAAACCTACTTCATCAGTCCCTGTATTTTCCAACCATCCTGATTCAGATTTTAATTTCATCCCTTCAGAATTATCATTTCTATATTCCGTTTTATCAACAGTTTCAGCACTCATTCCAAGAGTTGCCTCTACTATTTTAAAATCTTCATCAGAAGGAACCCTCCATCCTTCTGGAGCCAATCCCTGAATTTCTGAATTTTCCGCCACATACGCATCTAAACTTGCAGGATCCGTTACGGTATTAGGAAGATCAATTGCTGCATACCAATTGTACATCACGCCATGAGTATCAAAATTTGCTTTAACAGCTGGATTGTTATTAACATCATCTATGGTCCCTCCATTATCTAATCCATATACATAGTAATGTTTTGTATAAGCACCTCCATTACTACCTGAACTACTTGGAGAAAAAGTAGCCCCTGTAGGAACATATTTTAAATTTTCAGCCATCCAAACCTGATTTCCAATTGTAACAATCTTATATTTTCTGCCATCACGTGCATCTGTCATTTCTTCAGGTGGCAAAACAATCGCCTCAGCAGGGGTGGCTTTAGCAGTAACTCCTTCAGATTTATTAGCGACCCAATCCACTGTTTTTACAGTAAATGTATATTCTACCCCATTTTCCAATCCCGAAAATTCTTTCGAAGGAAAACCTGGGCTTAAAGGTATGGGTTGTACCAAATCAGTTTCAGGTGTGAACGTAACCTGAATTTGAGCAAAATCAACATTGTCCGGCTCTTCCCATTCAAGAGTTACTTTTGAATCACCAGAAGTTGCCACAAGGTTTGTAACTTCGTCTGGTGCTGTAATATCTACAAGTTCATTATCATCTTCTTTACAGCCATGAAGCGTGAAAATTGAAATCATTAAAAGCAATGTTATTTTTTTAGTATTTTTCATTTTATTAAATTTTTAAAATTTATAATAAGGAGAAAGCCTTCTAATTTTTGACATCTCCTCTCTTTTTATTTTTCATTAATCAATTGATATTTCAGCAAAAACTGGGTAATGATCAGATAAATACGAAGTAGGACTTGGCTGTTCATCTACAATTTCATGTTTTGCAACAGTAACCATATCATTCACAAATACATAGTCTACAATCTTACCATCCACTATACATTCACCAAAACAATGTCCTGAATAATTTGGTCCTAAAGGTGTACTTACAAGTGTTCTTGAGTCTATCAATTGTGTGCCTGGCAACTCACTTCCTGTCAATGTTTGATAGGTATCACTTGTAGGCCAAATATTAAAATCACCTGTGACAATTACCGCCTCCCCTCTTGAAATAGATTTCACTTTGTTTCTTAAGAGTTTTGTACTATTTGCTCTTGCTATAGAATTATCGGTAATCTGAGCTGGCCCTTTTATATGAGAAAAATGGGTATTGAAAAAGAAAAACTCTTTTTCCGAACCAATCTCTTTGAAGTGGCACCACGTCACTTGTCTCTGGTAAATAGCATCCCATCCGATACTCTCTACATCTGGGGTTTCTGACAACCAAAAACGTCCAGAATCTAACAACGCTATTGTACTTGTTTTATAGTAAACTCCATTATATTCATACCCTGGTTCTCTACTACTTGCCTTTCCTACTGTTTTGTACTTTTCTGCCAAAAGAACTTTTAAGTCCGCCGTTTGATCGTCCTTTTCTTCCTGTATTCCAATAACATCGATCTCATAATTATTGACAAAATCAACAATCCAATTTTTTCTTACCGTCCAGTTTCGGTTTCCTGTATCTGGAGTATCATTACTAAAACGTATATTAAAACTACAAACATTAAGAGCACTAGGTTTAGGAGGCAGTATACAACACTCCATTTTATCGTCTTCATCATCCCCACAAGAAAACAGCGTAATTATAAATATTACCGCTAATAAATTTTTTATTTTCTTCATCTTTAACTTTTCTAATTAGTTACATGTTAGTTATCCCATCCTTCATTTTGAATTAGTGTAGGGTTTAATATAATTTCTTCCGTTGGAATTGGTAATAAATATTCCCAATCTTGATAAGCAGGTAATGGTTTGTTATACGGTAAAATTCTACCATTCGCACCATTACTTAGAGAATTGTTACCACTCAATTTGAAAAAATCAACTTTGGGGAAATTTCCAGCATCTGAGGGTTTGTCATTATCATATACATATAAATCAAATATTCCGTCTCTGTCCCTATCCATATAGGTGTTTAATTGAGCATATATTCCTTCAGAATTGTTACGTAACAATTGTCCCTCTTTCCATCGCATCAAATCATCAAATCGAAAACCTTCAATCGCCAATTCTACCCTTCTTTCTCTTCGTATTTCAAGAATTAAAGGATTGGATGTACTTAGGTATAAGTTATCAATATATGAATCCAATGTTGGAGCCAATGTCAAATGAGGCATCTGTACTCGGTCCCTCAATTCATTAATTGTCATGTCCAAATCTTCTTGGGTAATGGTTCCTAATTCCGCTTTTGCTTCTGCATAATTTAAATACACTTCCGCCAACCTAAAGACAATAATATCTCTTGGGTCTCCATTATCATAATCTGCTGACCCCACTCTTTTTACAACCTGATATCCTGTATGATTTTGTCCAAACCAAGGCAATACAATTTCTGTTTCACCAATACGTTTAAAATTCATAGGCATTGAAGTTTGTGCCAATCGAGGGTCTCTATTTGTAAATTCATCAAACCATGGAACTGTTTCCGATGAATTAAACGGGGTTCCATTCACATTCAAATATTCATGTACCAACGATTTTGTAATTCCTCTAGTTCCTACGGAAGTAGTTGTGAAATTTTTATTATAATCACCAATATTGCCCTCCGCCAAATCAATTGCCATAATGACTTCCTCCGAATTTGCCTTTTCCAAGTTGAAGAAATTGTAATAGTCTTTTATATCTCCTGTAGTATATAGGGTGTATTTCTTACTATCAATAAGTTGCTTTGCTGCTTCGAAAGCCTCAGAAAGAAACTTATTTGAATTAGGCAATCCTACTTCTGTATGGTATTTTCTCCAAGTTCCTTCATAAAGGCAAATACGCGATTTTAAAGCCAAGGCAGTCCATTTCGTTACTCTGTTTTGAGAAATATTTGCCATTCCATACTTTACAGCAAAATCAATATCTGCTAAAACAGAATCCATTACTACCTCTCTAGAATCTCTAGGTTTGTATAATTGTTCTACATCATCTGACCTCAAAGGTTTTGAATACCATGGCACATCTCCAAATTTTTTCACTTTGTCAAAGTAAAACCATGCACGGAAAAATTTAGCAATGGCTAGTTGTTCATTTTTTACACTTGTACTAATTGCTGAAGCATTAGAACATCTGTCAATAAAAAAATTGATGTCTCTTATTCTCGTCCAAGACCAACCACCAGAACCAAGCTCATTTGGTGACTCATACAAAGCTGTTTTTTGATCTACTGGCAAATCAAACGTCGCCATGTTATCACTTTTGTAGTCTTGCTGAAACTCATTTTTGGACAAATAGGTATAAAACGAATTTGTGTATAACTCCAACGCTTGTTCTGACTCAAAAAATGTTTCAGGTGTTGGATCTGTTGACGGAAGTCTATCTAGATAATCATCATCACAGGAAGTAAACACACCAACTATTGTCAATATTGTAATTAAATAGTGCTTTTTCATTTTTAAAATTTTAAAATTTAACCTGAACTCCTAAAGAATAAACCCGCGCTATTGGATATGCTGTTCCATTTCCTACACTTCCAGCACTTGCATCTGGATCTTTTTCCAAGCCTTCTGGATCAAGAGAATACTTTTTTAAAGAACTGTGCTCCCATAAATTTTGTCCATTGAAATAAACTCTCAATTTTTCAATTTTTATTTTTCTAGAAACTTCTTTTGGTATTGTATATCCAAAAGTTACGTTTTTCAAACGTATATACGCTGCATTTTGTAAGTAGCGAGTTTGAGGAATGCTCAATTCATGATCATCCGCTAAATAAGCTCTTCTTCTTGGGAAATAGGCGTTTGGGTTTTCTTCTGTCCAACTATCTTCAACAACATGATTTAGCAATACTGCATATTTCTTACTATAAACAGACCAGAAATTATTTGTCCCTACTGCTGGGTAAAAATCTCTTTTTCCAACGCCATTAAAGAAAGCATTGAAATCAAAATTATTCCATTCCCCATGCATGGTAAACCCGAATTGATAACGAGGTTCGGAATTACCTATTACGCTATAATCTCCTGGGTTTTCTAACGTATTATCTCCTTGATTAATAGCACCATCTTTAACACTTACAACCTCACCATTTTCATCTACATATGTGATTA
>JABJPX010000002.1 GCA_018663625.1 Polaribacter sp.
CCTCAATGCTGACTGTTTGTGCTGAAAGCATACTTGTAAAAACAGCTATTATTAAAAAAGTAATTTTATGTTTCATAATGTTTGGTTTTTAGTTAATTGTTTGGTTTTTAGTTAACCTTCATTAATTAATTAATTAATTATTTATTTTTTTTGTATGATTTCCATATTTTTAAACGTTCCATTCCCAACAAGTCTTTTAACTGGTTGTATACTTTACTACCCAATTTATTGAGCTTTTGCTTTTTTATTTCGGGTTGATTGGTGTATTCTTTTACAATTGATTTACTTTCATTAAAGCGATTGAGTTGAATTTTGTACACTGCTTTGGATTCCTTTTTGTCAAGTGACAATACTTTGGACATTTCCGTTGCTATTTTTTTTGCTTTTTTTTCTGGTTTTGCCTGAGCATTTACATTAATCGTAATGATTAAAACAAACAGTGTGATAATTAATTTTAGTTTTTTCATTTGAACAATTAGTATATAAGTTAATGTTGCTATAAATGTATTTAGAAGATTTATAAGTAAGGTTTTTATACAATTCATAATGGTTTAAATACCAGTCAAATAATTAAATTTTTTACTGAAACTAGCAGGTACTTACTGCCATTGAACCTTACCAGAAGCTTGAATGTGTTTTGTTAAAGTTTTCTTTAAAGCGATTTTTACCTTAGGTAAATTGATTGGAGATATTTCATTTGGATCATTAATCAAATCGATCAGTTCATAACCTGAGAAGGGGTTGCGTTGTAATAATTTATACCGTCCATCTGAAATAGCGTAATAGATTCTTCCTCCAAATTTATGTCCTTCTCTCCGCATCCAGACCATATCACGTGAAACTCCATCAATTAATTGTGTCTCATTGCAAATTTCAGGAATCACTTCTGAAGGCAATTCTTCATCTATTTTACCTCCAACCAATTGTAAGATACTCGGATAAAAATCCATCAAAAGCAGAGGTTCATTAATTTCCTTTTCTTCGCGAAAATTAGGCATCTTAACCAAACAAGGCACTCTAATACCTCCTTCTAAGAGATCTCCTTTTCCTCCAGAAAAGGGTTTATTGCTAGCTCCATAATGCAATGCGCCTCCGTTATCCGAAGTAAATACAATCATCGTGTTTTTAGCAAGCTTTGAAGAATTCAACTGTTCTAAAATTCGACCAATATTGTAATCAAGATGTTCTACAAATGCAATCATCTTTTGCCTTTTTAGAGGCGCTCCTTTTTCTCTTTGCTGAATTTTATCAAACCATTTCTTGGGTGGCTGAACAGGATCATGTGGTGCATTGTAGGTTAAAAAAAGAAAAAAAGGCTTGTCGGTACTCTTTTGTTTTTTCAGGTAGTCTAAAGTCCAATCTGTAAACAAATCTGTTGCATGCCCTTTTGGGTCAATTTCCTGATTGTTTTCTCGCATCCAATTTACGCCAGCTCTTCTATGGGTATAATAATCGTCCATCATATCTCCAACAAAGCCTTTGAAATAATCAAAACCTCTATCGTTAGGCAAATCAGGGCTTTGATAACCTAAATGCCATTTCCCAATAAGTGCTGTATTGTAATTAAGCTTTTGTAGTTCTTGTGGTAGTGTTACTACATCATCTCTAAGATTTCCCCAAGTATTCTCTGGCATATCGCGTATTACACCTGGAACGCCTACTAAATCTGGGTAATTTCCTGTTAGAATTGATGCTCTGCTGGGTGAGCAGACTGTACTATTTGCATAGGCTCTTGTAAACGTAATACCTTGTTTTGCTAGAATGTCAATATTTGGAGTTTGCAAATCATTGGCTCCATAACAACTGAGGTCTCCATACCCCAAATCATCTGCAAGAATGAAAATAATATTTGGTTTTTCCTGGGCCTCTATGCTACTTAACAACATAAAAAAACCCAGAAAAGACATGTTTTTTAACTTTTTAAAAGTAATTTTGAACATCTTTTCTAGACTTTATTAAACTATTTATTTCACATATTGAACAGCATCCGAAATTGGGAGTGAATGTGAATAGGTTGCTACCGCAACTGGTATTTCCTCTCCATAAAATTTAGAAGTTTTTGACAATAGAGGTTTGGCAGCAAGCCAGTAAAAACCTTCCTCTTTTACTTCAAAAGAATTGCCTTTTACCTTTTCTACAATTAATTTTGCATTTACTACTTCCTTCGTTTTTGAAAAATAAATTGAATAGCTACTAAATTCATCTGATTTGCTCCATTTTAGCTTTCTTCTTTTCAACTTAATTTTTAGAGGATTGTATTCCTGAAATCTCCATTCTGCCAAAATTTGAAAAAACATATTTTGATAAACCTCTTTGTGCTTCTTATCAAAAATCAAATTATTCAACTCATCTGGATCTTGCTTTACATTGTACAACTGATCAATAATTCCATGTGTATAAATAAATTTATAATCTCCTTTACACATCATTCTTGAAGGCACATTTTTAGCGCCAGGTAATAATTTGTAATCGCCTCCTCTAAATTCTGAAAACACAACTCTGTCTTTTAATTCTTTTCCATTTTTCAATACTTCTATTAGTGAAGTTCCTTGAGCGGTTTTTGGAGTCACACCATTGATTAATTCCGCAAAAGTAGGCATCAAATCAATAAAACTTACGTGAGAATTATTAATTGTATTTTGTTGAAACAACTTTGGATATGAAATAATGAAAGGCACATTAACGGCATCTTCATACATATTGTGCTTGCCTCTCAAACCGTGTTCAAACAAATGCTCACCGTGATCGGTTGTGTAAATAATTACGGTGTTTTCATACAGTCCATTTTCTTTTAACGCATCGACAACTCTACCCACCATATCATCCATTTCGGTAATACAGGCGTTGTAAGCTGCCATTACATTTTTAGCCTTTGTTGGATTTTTAGGAAGTCCTGAATGTACCCAATTAGGCACCCACGGGTATTTCCCTTTTTTGTACCAATCGTCAAATGTTTCTGGCAACTGGTAATCTGATGGCTTGTGCATGTCCAAATACTTTTGAGTCGTAGTAAAAGGTGCGTGTGGTTTTTCAAAACCAACGTGTAAGAAGAAGTTTTGACCATCTTCAGCTCGTTTGTTGATAAATTCTACGGATTTATTTGCCACCGCCATATCAAAATTATCTTCATCATTTTTTACCAGCGTTGGCACATAATCTTCGTTCAGATGCATCGATCCTCCCTTGTAGGTCTTACCGTATTTTTTAAATTGTCGGTACCGCATGTAGGTATCTTCGCCAACCTCATCTTGGTAATGTCCTCCTGGAAAATACGTATAGTATCGCAAACTGATTTCATCAAAGCCCATACTGTTTCCTACTTTGTAGTCTTCATCTACATCTTTTTGAAGCTCTCCATGCACATGCATCTTCCCTGGTGAAGCCGAGACATAGCCTTGCTCTTTAAAAATATCAGCCAGAGTAACAATGCCTTCATGGTAACCCGATTCTCTTAAGTAACCACTTCCGATATTTTTTACTTTCCCATTGGGCATTTTTATCGGCGCCTTGTGGTAAATGGCTCCATTGGCATAAGGATACATTCCAGTCATTAGAGAAGCTCTCGCCGGGGCACAAACTGGCGCAGGTGTATAAGCATTGTTAAACACCATACCTGTTTTTGCTAAGGCATCAATATGGGGGGTTATGGCAAGATTATTACCATAGGCCCCCGTTGATTCTAACTTATGCTGATCGGATATTATAAAAACAATGTTTGGTTTTTCTCCTTGGTTTTTCTGTCCATGTATAGACATTCCACACAACAGTAAAATACTACAAAAAATAATTCGTTGTTTCATAAATTACTTTAACTAATTTTAATCAATATTTGCATTGGCAGACGACTCAATTAATGGAATTGGCCATGTGTAATCTTCTGGTTGTCTTGCACCATTTGTTGCTCCATAACTTGAAGTACAATATTCATGATACACACCCATTCTCGTCAAGTCAAAAAATCGATGTCCCTCCATAGAAAGTTCTGCTACTCTTTCTCTTAAAAGTGCGGTTCTAAAATCTTCCATTGTCATTCCTGTACCATCAAAGTAATCCATCCCAACTCTGTTTCTCAGCATGTTTAAATCTGCGTTTGCCAAACTTGGTTCGTCATTCAATTCTGCTATTGCCTCTGCACGCATTAAATACACATCTGCCAACCTAATGATGTGCCAGTTTTGCTGACTCGTATATTCGGTGGTAGCATTGCGATCAATGTATTTTGAAGTATACACCAAGTTTAAATTACCATTTGCTATTCCTGTTGCTGTTATCGTTCTAACATAACCCGTACTATTTGCGTTTAACACATACGATTTAGTAGCATCCTGATACTCTCGGACAATCGAATTTTGAAATCTAATATCTGTTTTGTCGATATTTTTATTGATAAAACCTGCTTGAAACTTGTTCGTTCCTCCCCAGCCTCCACCACTCAGGCCAGCTCCTCTTGGGCTAAACAAGTTTGAAACCGCTGTTCCTTGTTCTACAATAGACGACCCTTGTACTTCAAAAAGCATTTCTGAATTGTTTCCATTGCTTGCATCAAATATTTTTTTCCAATCTTCAAGGTTAGAAACCAACTGATATCCTGATTCTCCTATTGTTAAATCA
>JABJPX010000013.1 GCA_018663625.1 Polaribacter sp.
AAACTCATCTTCTACATCGAGAACAATATCTACCAAATTTGCAGAATTAATCTCTAAATCGTTGATAAAATCGGTGTCCTCTGTAAGGTTTATAAAAGCTTCCTCATTTTGTACATACGGCTTTACAAGGGTCCTTAAAATCTCAACTATTTCTTCTTTTTTCATTTTGTTTTTATTTTTACACTTCGACAAGCTCAGTGTGACATTGTACTTCCAAATTGACTAGCTGTCTAATTCAATTCCTTTTTCCAATTCTCATCTTAATACAAAGAAACAATAAAGTCTCCTTGTGTCAGACTCAGTGTGACATTGTGCTTCCAAATTAACTTACTATCTAATTCCTTTTTTCCAATTCTTATCTTAATCCAAAGAAACAATAAAGATTCCTAGTGTCAGGCTGAGCTTGTCGAAGCCTTATTTTGAATATTTCTTAAAGATAACACAAGCATTTACATCTCCAAAACCAAAACTAGCTTTTGCTATAATATTGATCTTCTTTTCAATTGTTTTTTGTGGAACTTTCTCTCGAGCTATTAATGCTGAAATTTCTGGATGAATATCTTCACAATTGATATTCGGAAACATAAATTGTTCTTTTAATTGGATTACAGACGCCACAGACTCAATTGCTCCAGCTGCTGCTAAACAGTGTCCCACCATTGATTTTAAAGAGTTGATGTAGGGAAATTGAGTTCCTTTTCTTTGCAACGCTTTTGTCCAGTTTTCTATTTCTAATGCATCTTTAGAAGTTGCTGTTAAATGTCCATTAATCAGATCAATCTCATTGGAAGAAATCTGTGCATCTACCAAGGCATTTGTAATACATCTTTGTACCGCCTCTGAATTAGGTGCTGTTAAAGTGCCTCCATTTCGTTGTCCGCCAGAATTGATATCTCCCCCTAAAACTTCAGCGTAAATAGTCGCTTTTCTTTCCAAAGCACTCTCTAAGGACTCCAAAACCAAAGCCCCTGCGCCACTTCCAGGTACAAACCCCGCAGCGGTTTCACTCATAGGTCTAGAGCCTTTTTCTGGGGAGTCATTGTGCTTGTAACTCATTACACGCATCGCATCAAACCCTCCCCAGGTATACAAGCTGCTGTCACTAGAGCTGCCAACCAACATTCGTTTCGCTTTTCCATTTTTAATCCGCTCAAAACCCATTAATAGAGCCTCTGTTCCTGTAGTGCACGCAGATGAATTTGTGGTAACTTGATTACCCAATCCTAAAAGCCCGCCTAAGTAAGCTGAAATTCCACTAGCCATGGTTTGGACCACAGAAGTACTTCCTAGTCGCCTTACTTTTTGATCGTCAATTTTATAAATCGCTTCTCGAAATTTCTCTATACCAGAGGTTCCTGTTCCAAAAATTAAACCCGAGTCGTGCTCCAAGTCCGAATTTTCATCTACCTTAAAACCTGCGTCTTTCCATGCATCTATTCCTGCCATACACCCATATAAAATAGACGTACTATTAAATCCTCGCAATTGTAACGGAGACAAATAGGTTGCTTTTTTTTCTTCGGAAACAGTTGGAATTCCGCCAATACAGCATGAAAACCCTTTGTCTTTTAAAGACTGATGAAAGGTAATTCCAGAAGTGCCTGCTTTTATTGCTTTTGTAAAATCAGCAACCCCAACACCGTTAGGTGCTACAACGCCTATACCTGTAATTACAACTCGATTCTTCATTTTTATTTTGCGATTATCATTCCAGAGATCGTCCCTCTACAAACCAGTTCGTCTTTCTCATTTAACATTTTAACGGTACATTTCAGTTTATTGAATCGGAAATATTCTTTTTCTGAAACTACCGTTACTTTTTCGTTTGGTAAAACAGGAATAAAGAAATCTATCTGATTGGAAGTAAGCGCTATTTTGGGTTTTTTGTCTAAATAAATTTCATCTTTCAATAAATAAATCCCCAAACAGACCACCCCAATTTGTGCCATGGTCTCTGTTAAGAGAACTCCAGGTGTGATTGGATTTTCTTTAAAATGACCTTCATAAAAAAAAGCGTTTTCTTTGAATGTATAATTTCCTGTGATTCCCTTTTCTGAAATTTCTGTAAGTGCATCCACAAATAAAAAAGGAGTTTGATAGGGTAACTTTTTTATAATTTGACTTGCATTCATTTTGTTTCGCTTAAAAATTACATAAGAGTTTACCTCCCTATTAGGGCTTATTCATTTACCATTCCAATAAAATTCGTTGTGCAGAAAACCCAGGGCCAAAACTCAACATAATTCCTCTTTCTCCTTTTGCTGGGTTTCGGTCCATAAACCGTTCTAAAACGTATAGTACGGTTGCGCTTGACATGTTTCCATATAAACGTAATACCTCTTTTGTATCATCAATGTTTTTTCCTAAAACACCAAATAAGTCTTCGACAGTTTGTACAATTTTCTTTCCTCCGGGATGAAAAATTAAATGATCAATGTCATCAATTGTCAAGTTATTTCTTTCTAAAAAAGGATGAATTATCGCCGGAAAATGATCGGAAATTTTCTTTGGAACTTCCTTGTCTAAAATCATTTGCAAGCCAGTGTTTACCAATTTAAAACCCATCATACTGGTTGCATCATAAAAATGATACATCGCTTCATCAATGATTTTTGCCCCTTTGTCTTCTTCGTATGAGGACAAAACAACACTGGAAGCACCATCTCCAAAAATAGCAGCACTTACAATATTTGTCATCGAATAATCTTCTAACTGAAAAGTCGCTGTTGGTGCTTCTACTGCAACAACAGCAGCTCTTTTGTTTGGGTTTGCTTTTAAAAAGTTTTGGGCATAAATAATTCCCGAAACTCCCGCTGCACAACCCATTTCTGTGACAGGCAAACGAACAATGTCTTGCTTCATTCCTAAAGAATTAATTAAATAGGCATCTACAGAGGGAATCATAATTCCAGTGCAACTTACCGTAATGATATAGTCAATTTCGTTGGCTTCCAAACCCACCTTTTCTAGAGATTTTGAGAGGGACTGTTCAGCCAATTGAATCACTTCTCTCGTGTAAATGTCATTTTTTTCTTCAAAAGAAGTGGCGCTAAAAACTTCTTCAGGATCCATAATAGAGTAGCGTTTGTCTACACCCGCTCCTTCAAAAAGTTTGATTACTTTTCTTTGAAAACGCTCTTCTTGACCTTGCATCCATAATTTAACAAACGGAATGATGTCTTTTGTTTCTCTATGATATTTCGGAAGTTGTTTTGCAACTGCTATTATTTTTACTGCCATCTATTTTTTTATTATCCATAGAAATCGAAATGCCCATTTCCATGAAATTTGTGTGTTTGCATTTATTTTCTTTGAAATGCCTTCTAAATCTTTTCGTTTAAAACCCCTTAAAACGGATGTTAATCCGTCTTCAATAATCATTTTATTTTTAATAAACAGAGACAATAATAGAAATAAATAGTAGGCTAATTTATGTCTATGTAAGTCATTTACTAAAATTCCAATTTTAGTTTGTTGTAAGGAATTAGACAAAAATGTAATTAGTTGTGTTTCTTTAAAATGATGTAAAAATAGTGTCGCTAAAATCACATCAAATTGTCTTTTTTGAAAGGTCTCTGAAAAAATATCTTCTGTTTTAAAATGTACTTCTGGATATTCGGCAGACAATTCTATAGCATATTGGATTGCTGTTGGATTTGCGTCTACACCCAATAAATTCATACGATATCCATTTTTTCGACCAAACTTGGCTACATCACGCAAAATATCTCCATGCCCACAACCAATATCTACAATAGATACTTCTTGTTCTTTTGGATGATTTTTAAGGAGTTTTTTTAACCCATTTAAGGTCACTTTATTTCCTCCCAGCCATCGGTTTATGTTTTCTAACTTGTCTAAAGTGTCACGTAATAAATCGCCTCCTATAGAAAAATCGTCCATCAACTCTTCTTTGTCTGTTCTTTGTTTTGTACTGATAAAAAAATCCATTAATTGTCTATTGGTTTTCCATGTGTATGTTTAATTATTATCGTTAGCAAAGAAGGGAACTTCTTTAGAAGTTGCAACATCATTGCGGCTATTTTATCTTTTCGAAACAGTAGCGCGATAAAATGCCCTGCTTTTAGCCTCCATTTAAATTGTTTATTCCATTGCCTAATATAACTTTTTTCAAGTTGATGACGGGTTGTCTGGGTTCCTTTTAGATAATTTAGAATCAATTTAGACGCAATTTGTGCAGACTGAATGGCCATACTCATTCCATTACCGCAAAGTGGATGAATCATTCCTGCGGAATCTCCGCACATAATCATGTGGTTTTCAACTGGCTTTTTTGTTTCAAAAGAAATCTGACTAATGGAGAGTGGGTTCTCAAAAATAGGAGAGGTCTGTTTAAAAATTTGTTTTAGGAATTTGTTTTTAAAAACAACATTCTCCTGAAAATCATTAATATTTTTATGTTTTTTAAACGCTGCATAACTGGTAATGTAGCATAAATTGATTGCGTTATTTTCTACTTTGGAAACCCCGCAATAACCACCTTTAAAATTATGTAGCGCCACTAAATCTTCAGGGAAATTTCCTTTTACATGAATTTTTACCCCCAAATAAGGGGCTTTTTTTTGAATAAAATCTCGATCCATTTTGATGTCTAACAGAGAGCGTTTTCCAAAAGAGCCGATACATATTTTAGCACTGAAAACGTTGTT
Source organism: Polaribacter sp. (assembly GCA_018663625.1). Taxonomy (GTDB): domain Bacteria; phylum Bacteroidota; class Bacteroidia; order Flavobacteriales; family Flavobacteriaceae; genus Polaribacter. The sequence continues at coordinate 4,671 of JABJPX010000013.1, forward strand.
GTTTTTTGTTGTCACCAAAAAAAGATCTTCTTTAAAAAGAGTGTTTACAACAGCGTCTTGCAAAATGTTAACGCCATTTTTCTTTGCTTTTTCTGATAATACAAAATCTAATTGAAAGCGAGAAATTCCGAATCCTCCCAATGGAAGTTTGGCTTCAATGCGTTTATTTTTTGTGGTAGAGAGTTCAAAATTATCAATTTTAACGGCACCAAAATCGAAGGGATTAATCTCTAGGAAATTTAAATAGGGCAACACTTCATTTGAGATATATTCGCCGCAAACTTTGTGTTTTGGGTACTCGTTTTTTTCAATTAATAGCACTTTTGTGCCAAATTTTGACAAGTGAATTGCATTGCACAACCCCGCCAAACCTCCACCAATAATAATCACATCAAAAACATCTAAAGTGCCTTCCTGGGGTATTGTTGTATTTGCTCTCATGAATCGATCAATTGTGCTAATTCTTTACCAACCAAACTTCCTATTGCAACCCCCATTCCTCCCAAACGAATTCCGCAAAAAACATTGTTGGACAGTTGTTTTACAATCGCGTTTTTTTGATTTCCTACTCCCATGATTCCACTCCATCGATGGGCAATTTCAAAGGGGGTCTTTGGTAAAATTGTTTCTTTTAAGATTTTTTCCAACTCATTTTGAATGCGCTTAGTTTGCCCAAAATTAGTGGTTTCTTCTGTTTTAAAGTCGAGGTTTCTACCACCTCCAAATAAAATTCTATCATCAATGTTTCTAAAATAATAATAACCTTTGTCTAAATGAAACGTTCCTTTAATGGGTAAATTTTTTATGGGTTTTGTAATCAACACTTGTGCTCTTGCGGGCTGTACGTTTTCGGCTAAAATTTCTTTAGAAAATCCATTTGTAGCAAAAAATATTTTCTTGGTTTTGAAGATAAGTTGGTTTGTTTTTACAGCGACTTCTGTACCGTTTTCAGCAAAGCTTTCAACGGTAATTCCATTTACTATTTTTACTCCCAATTGCTGTACTTTGTAAAGGAGTTGTGCCGCCATTTTTCCCGTATCTATTTGGCCTTCAAAATTATTAGTTATGTATGTATTGTGTACTTTTTGAAACCCAAAGGTATTGTCAGAAGTAGAAAAAACATCGGCATTAAAAATTGGTTTTAACAATCGATTTACTTCTTCTTTTTTGGAAATACACTCTTCAAAGAATGCTTCGTCTTCACACAATTCAAATCCTTTATGTTGTTGAAAATCAATATTTTTATCTCCTAAATTCGTTCGTAATAACTGCAATCCTTGCCAGCGCTTATCTACCAAATCAAAAACTTCTTCTGGTGTGTGAGTATTTAAATCATCGATGAGTTCTGAAAGGCTTCCAAAACAAGCAAACCCTGCGTTTTTGGTGCTTGCTCCTTGTGGTAATATTCCTTTTTCAAGAATTAATATTGTTGCTTTTGGGTAGGTTTTTTTTAATTGTAATGCACAATTAAGCCCCACAATACCACTTCCAACAATAGTAAAATCGATGTTGGTAAACCACGCTTTTAATTCCCAATAACTGTAATTCATTTATAGATATTTTTCAAAACAAATACTGTTTTGCATTCCTTTGTATTGTCCATAATTCTCAATCATTTTATAGTTGCATTTGTAGTAAAAATGTACCGCTTCTCCCTGTCTTTTCCAATACAGTTTCTAGAATGCATTTTTCATAATTTAATTCTCTGGCCCAATCTTCCAACTCTTGCATTATTTTTTGAGCTATTCCGGTGCCTCTTTTTTCGGGAGAAACATAAATTCTTTTTATTTCTACGGTTTTTTGATCAAACTTTTTCATGGCAGCACAGCCTATCGCGAAGGGTTTTGAACTTGTTTTTATGTCTTCGTAAACGACCACAACCTCGCTTAAAACATCAATGTTGTTAAATTGATTGTAAAAATCATGCTCGTCTTCATCTGTAATTTTTAAATAGGCATCCAGAGCTATTATCAAACGTACAAAATCTTTATTTTCTGAATTGGTTCTTCGTATTTTCATGGAAGTTCTATTTCAAATAAACTCACCGTTGCATTTTGGTAATGGTTGGGCAATCCTTTTGTTTCTTTTAATTTGTAAAGCCCTAAAAATTGAAATCCGCATTTTCTATAATGATTTATCAACCCCGTATTGTCTCCTACAGTATCTAAACGAATGTATTTGTAATTGTTTTTTAAGGAGTGCTTTACAGCCCAAGTTACTATATTTTTCACATAATGGTGTCCTCTGTACTTTTTATTCGTTGCAATTCTGTGAATGTAAATCGCTGCATCTTTGTTTTTTTCTTCCCAAATGAGTGGGTCCGAAAAAGCAACCGCCCACACACACACAACCTCATTGTTTATGACACCTTTGAATTGCCTTTTTTCTAAAATCTCTTGAAGAATCATCTCTTTGGAGAAGGTTGGCCAAACCACCATTTTTAATTGTGTTTGAAGCGCTCTGGCTTGTTCGTACAAATTTAGAATCTCTTCAAAATCTTCAATTGTGCAATTGGCTATCTTCATTATCTCTTTTTTAATTTCTAGGTTGCTAAAAGGAAACTCTAGAGGGTATAAGCTGATTTCTTAAAGACCCTTCTTTCTCTTGAACGGTTAGAGTCTCTTAAAACTCAAATTTAAGTTGAACCCAAATGGGTGCTGTTTTTTCTGTGTTTAAATTTCCAAAAGAAATACCTAGTAGTCTTACTGAATTTGTAAATTCATCTTGAAAAAACAATTCTTTTACCACGGGAAAAAATTCGCTTTTCGACTGCATAAAATGCGCTTTTGTTTTACTTCTTGTTTGTTGTGTGAAATCTGAATATTTAATTTTTAAGGTAATTGTTTTTCCTTTGGTTTTATTTTTCACCATCCGTCTTTCCAGCTCTTCGGCAATTTGTTCTAAGCGTTCCAGCATAAAAATTTCAGAGGAAATATTTTCATTAAAGGTTCTCTCAGAAGCAACCGATTTTCGAATTCTATTGGGCACTACTGGACTGTTGTGAATGCCGCGGACAATGTTATAATAATGGGCGCCTGACTTTCCAAATAATGCCACCAATTCTTCTTGGGTTTTTTTCTTTAAATCATTTCCAATAAAGATCCCTAAATTATACATTTTAGCAGCGGTTACTTTACCAACTCCGTAAAATTTATTCACAGGTAGTTCTTCTAAAAATGAAATCACCTCGTCGGGATGTACTGTTTTTTGTCCGTTGGGTTTATTGATGTCCGAAGCTACTTTTGCAATGAATTTATTAATTGAAATCCCTGCCGAAGCACGCAAACCAGTGCTCTCAAAAATTTTCTGACGGATTTCTTTGGCTATACTATTTGCAGATGGATTTCCTTTCTTGTTTTCAGTAACATCTAAATAGGCTTCGTCCAAGGAGAGCGGTTCTACCAAATCGGTGTATTCATAAAAAATTGCTCTGATTTGAGTAGATAGTTCTTTGTAGCGTGGAAAATCTGATTTTACAAAAATAATATGTGGACATTTCTGTTTGGCTAAAAAACCACTCATTGCCGATTTTACTCCAAATTTTCGGGCTTCATAGCTTGCCGCAGAAACAACTCCTCTCACTTCGCTTCCCCCGACTGCAATTGCTTTTCCTCTTAGCTCGGGATGATCTAACTCTGCTACAGAGGCGTAAAAAGCGTCCATGTCTACATGAATTATTTTCCGATATGGAGGCTGTAATTCCACGGTTATTTTTGAGCTAAATTTGTTAAGATTTCAAGTGCTTTATGAGCCTCTTTTGTAGCTACAAAAATATGATCATGATAATATCCAGCAACCACATTGCACGGTATTTGGTGCGTTGTTAATGCAGTAGAAAAGGCTGCAGTTAAACCAACAGCTTCTAAAGAGGAATGAATTTTTAAAGTAATCCAAGCACTTTCAAATTGATAGGGTAATTTCAATGCTTGGGCTTTGTTTTTTTCTAAAACAACCGTAATTCCTTCCGCTTCTTTAAACTCAAATAAGGTGTCTTTTCTTCCAATTTTTTCAAAATCTGAAACAGTTGCGAAAACATACTCTCCAGTATTTAAAACTGGTTGAAGTTCTTTTAGTAAATTGTTTAAATTCTTTTCGCCACTCATGAACATCTTTTTTAGTTCTTCAAAAATACAAAAACAAAAAGCGTTTACTGACTTAAAAAATCGATACAAATTTTGATTGTCTTTTCAAATGCCTCGGAGCACTTTTTTTCAGTCCAAGGATGGGAAACGTTAAAAACGTGGTTGGCATTTTCAATGATTTTTAGAACACTTTTTGGGTTCCATGCATGGAGCTTTTCTGCTTCTGTTACTGAAATAGAGGTGTCTTTGTCGCCATGAATTATTAAATGGGGAATGGTTATTTTTTTGGCAGCAAATTGAATGTTTAAACGCTCTTTATTTTGAACAAAATCTTCATGAAACTGATAAAAATGAGGCATCTGTTGTTTGGTTCTTCCGTTTAATACATACTTTACGCCTGTTTTTTTCCATGCAGATAAATCACTATTTGTTGACGATCTTGAGGCAAAATCACACACGGATGCTAAAGAAATAATGTTTTTTACTCGAGAGTCTTCGGCCGCTTTTAAGGTTACAATTCCGCCCCCTCTGCTGTGTCCAATAATCGAAATTTGATTTGAATCAACGGTGTTTTTAAATTGAGAATTGTTAGAAATCCAGTCAAGAACACTTTGTAAATCGTCTAATTCTTTGGTGTAATTATTATTTCCAAATGCTTCTAAATCTGGAAAATCAATGGGCTGTTCTAAAGTTCCTCCATTGTGTGAGAAATTAAACTTTATAAAGAAATATCCTGCATTTGCAAACCTTTCTGCCATTAAGTTCCAAGCACCCCAATCTTTAAATCCTTTATAACCATGGCAAAAAATTATTACTTTTTTGGATTGTTGTGTTTCATTGTAAAAAACATCGGTTACAATTGGTTTTTGGTGTTTTCCTTGAATCACAAAATTCTTTAAAATCTTCATATGACAATTAGTTTATACGCAATTTTCAGGAGGGATAGAAGCGCCAGAAAAGCGGTTAGAATACTCAAAACAAGATTGATATCTTTTGTAAGTTTTCCTGTCTTTTCTTGGATTTTAGGTGCATATTTTACATAGAAAAAGAGGATGCTAAAGGTTCCGGCCCCAGTACCGACAACAAAGGAAACTACAAAAGAAATATCGAAACGAAAGCAATTAAAAACATCTAAAAAAGCAACAACTCCAAAATAAAAGGGAATGGCAAACATGTTTAAAGAGGAAAGTATGAGGCCTGTTAAAAAAAAGAGGGTTTTAGAATTCTTTTGGTTCGATACAACTCTTTTTTGTTTTTTCGATTCTTTGTAAAAATAGATTGACAATAGTATAAAAATAACGATTCCAAATTGCGAAATTACATCCAATATTGTTGGGTTTTCTAGTATGTATTTAGACAAAACTACCGCAATATAGGCTTGTAATAATACCACTACAGAAACGCCTAAAACGTATTTGTGTGCCGACTTTACATTCTTTTGTAACCTTATTTTTAACGCTGTCATGTTCAGCATACTTGGTGTTATAGAGCCTATAAAAGCGACTAAAAAACCAATTATAAAATGCGTCATCAAATTCATTAAAGTATATTTTAGGTAAAGAAACCTTTTAAAAATAAGTTGTACAAAAAAACGCATCAAAAAAATTGATGCGCCTCTATTTTTATATTAAAATTCTATTTATACAACCCCTTGGGCCAACATAGCATCTGCAACTTTTACAAAACCAGCTATGTTTGCTCCTTTGATATAATCAATAGAACCATCTTCATTTTTTCCATATTGTACACATGAATCATGAATGTCTTCCATAATCACTTTCAATTTATCATCTACTTCTTTACGCGACCAACTTAAACGCAATGAGTTTTGACTCATTTCTAAGCCTGATGTTGCAACTCCTCCTGCATTACTTGCTTTCCCTGGTGCGAATAAAATTTTTCCTTTTTGGAATTCCTGAATTGCTTCTGGTGTAGAAGGCATGTTTGCTCCTTCAGAAATACACATACATCCGTTTTCAACCAATGTTTTTGCTTCTACTCCATTCAACTCATTTTGAGTTGCACAGGGTAGAGCAATATCACATTTTATAGACCATGGTCTTTCACCTGGAATGTATTTGGCGTTCGGATACTTTTCTATATAGGAGCCGATTCTTCCTCTTTTTTCATTTTTAATATACATCACGTGCTTCAACTTTTCGGTGTTGATGCCTTCTGAGTCATAAATATACCCTCCAGAATCTGATAAGGTTAAAACTGTTGCGCCCAATTCGATTGCTTTTTCTGCTGCATATTGAGCAACGTTTCCAGCTCCTGAAATAACTACTTTTTTTCCTTCAAAAGAATCGTTTTTACGCTGTAACATGTTTTGTGCAAAATACACGGTTCCATAACCAGTTGCTTCAGGTCTTATTAATGATCCTCCCCAAGAAGCCCCTTTACCAGTTAAAACTCCTGTAAATTCATTGTTTAGCTTTTTATACATTCCAAACATAAATCCAATTTCACGTCCGCCAACACCAATATCTCCTGCGGGCACATCTGTGTTTGGACCAATATGTCTAAATAACTCTCCCATAAAAGCATGACAGAAACGCATGATTTCGTTGTCTGATTTTCCTTTAGGATCAAAGTCAGAACCTCCTTTTCCACCACCCATTGGGAGTGTTGTTAATGAGTTTTTAAAGACTTGCTCAAAAGCTAAAAATTTTAAAATACTTGCGTTTACTGTTGGATGAAAACGCAACCCACCTTTATAGGGTCCAATGGCAGAATTCATCTGTATTCTGTACCCTCTGTTTACTTGTATCTCTCCACTATCATCTACCCAAGAAACTCGGAAAGAAATCAATCTTTCTGGTTCTACCATTCTTAATAAGATATTTTTCCCGTGATAAATATCGTGTTGAACGATATAAGGGATTACGGTTTCTGCCACCTCTTGAACGGCTTGCAAAAATTCTGGCTCATGATTATTTCTCTTAATCACCAAGTCCATAAACTCTTTAACTTTTAATTCCATAATTTTTAGTGTTCTTTTTTGCGAATTTTATAAAATTTACTGCGCACAAATATAATAAATTTCTGAATCCACAAATAATAAATTATTTATAATTTAAACATAATACTTCCTTATTTCAATCGATTTCGAAAGCTGTTTTTCTTTTGTGACAAAAAGCATTCCAAAACTCTATAAAAAACACTAAATTTGTGCTTTAATTTCAGCCGAAAATGTTAGATAAAGTAAAAGAATTAATTGGTGATGTAAGTGCGTTTAAAGCGACTTCTAAAGAAGATATTGAGTCTTTTAGAATTCAATATTTAGGAAGTAAAGGGCTTTTAAAAGAGTTGTTTGCTGAATTTAAAAATGTGGACGCTGCTTTGCGAAAAGATTGTGGACAGGCTTTAAATAATTTAAAGAAAGCCGCCGAAAATAAAGTTGCTGAGCTAAACGACACTTTAGAAAACTCAATAGAACAAAAAAGCTTTTTCGGAGATTTAACACGCCCTTCTGAACCCATTGAATTAGGATCTCGTCATCCAATATCTTTGGTGAAAAATAAAATTATTGATGTTTTTAACCGAATTGGTTTTACTGTTTCTGAAGGTCCAGAAATAGAGGATGATTGGCATAACTTTACGGCTTTGAATTTGCCTGAATACCATCCTGCAAGAGACATGCAAGACACTTTTTTTATTGAACAAGACCCAGATATTTTACTAAGAACACATACCTCTTCTGTGCAAGTTCGTTATATGGAAGAAAACACACCACCCATTCGAACGATTTCTCCGGGACGCGTTTTTAGAAATGAAGATATTTCTGCGCGTTCGCATTGTATTTTTCATCAAGTAGAAGGTTTGTATATCGATACCGATGTTTCTTTTGCAGATTTAAAACAAACCCTTTTGTACTTTACAAAAGAAATGTTTGGGAAATCTAAAATCCGTTTACGCCCTTCTTATTTTCCGTTTACGGAACCAAGTGCTGAGGTTGATATTTATTGGGGTTTGGAAACAGAAACCGATTATAAGATTACTAAAGGAACAGGGTGGTTAGAAATAATGGGATGTGGTATGGTAGATCCAAACGTCTTAGAAAACGCAAATATTGATCCTACAAAATACTCTGGCTATGCCTTTGGGATGGGGATTGAGCGGATTGCCATGTTGTTGTATCAAATTCCAGATATTAGAATGTTTTATGAAAACGACAAACGTTTCCTAGAGCAGTTCAAATCGGTGATCTAATTTTGTAGCATCCCTTAAAAATTAATTTTGAAGAAAGACATCCAAATTCCTGAAGTATCTGGTGTAGAGATTGCTGTTGTTTATGAGTACAACGCCCTTTATAAAACAGATGATTGGAACATTTACATCATCAATAATAAAAACGTAGATTTAGAAATGATTGTCATTGTTTCTCAAGGGTTTTCTGAAACAAAAACAACTTCTTTACTTCGAAAAAAATTGGAGACATTGCCTGCAAATTCTTTTGCAAAGGTAGAGTACATTCAACCTGAGTTGTTTGTATTGAACAATCGTTTTCAAGTTTCTTTTTTTGAAAACAATCAACTGAAAGACAAAACGTTTCTCTTTGAAAAAAACTCCATTAAAGAAGGGGGATTGCGCATGATTTCTGAAATTAAAAAAAGAGGGATACTCGCTAAATAAGTCTTTAAAATAACGTTGCTTTTAAAGGTCTTGTATTTTTAAACTCTTTCAAAGAAACGCTATAAAATCCGTTGGTTGGAATTTGATCAAATTCACTAGATAAATACCCTCCAGAAATGTACAATTTGTCTTTATAAAAGTGCATCGTAGCCCCAAAAAGGTTTAAATCTATAGCATAACTTCGCAATTCATTTGATGTGGTATTATACATAAGGAGTTGTTGGTTTTCAAACAAATAAATAATGTCTTTATGAGTTGTTATTGCTGGCTTACGCATTCCTTTAAACAAATGACCAACCGCTTTCCAAGTGTTTGTTTTTAGATCAAATACTTCTATTTCCGTTAGCTCTTTTTCACGATAACCACCAAACAAATAAAGGTTATTCTCTAAAACAATTCCTTGAGATTCTTTGCCTTTGGTCATTTTTGAAAAAAAGTACCAATACCCTGTTTTTAAATCATATACATGTATTTGATCTGAATATTTTTTGATGCCTTGCTTATTTTCTTTAATAGATCCTCCCATTAAAATAATATTATCTTGGTACAGAAGTGCAAGTGAATTTACTGCTTGATGCGGATTGGTATCGTCAATTTCTAGGGTTTCATTAGAGAGGTTATAAACTTCAATTTTGTCTTCTAAATAATCTCTCTTTTTGGTTCTTGAGAGTCTTTTTCCTCCTAGCAAATAGAGTTTATTTTCAAAAGAAATGACATTGTGATTTGCCTTCTTTCTAAACACATTCTCTTTCAATATCCATTGATTTGATTCAAAATCGTATACTTGTAAATCTCCCAAATAGGAAAAGAAGTCTTGAAATTTTGGTTTGGTTATTAACTTCATTATTTCTTGCTCACTACTTCCTCTTAATTCACTGATACCTCTTCTTAACTCATCTCTTACGTTTGAGGCGTCACCTCCTATAACATATAATTGATTGTTTTTTATAACTGCTGCAAAAGAGTGCGTTGATTTTGGAAGTACTGGTAGTATTGTGAAATCTATTTTATACTTCAAGTTCTTTTTAGAAACAAGTGTAATTTCTGACAACGCTTCTTGTTTCTGAAATAGGAGAATTGTCAGAGTGTTCTCGCTGGTATTAAAGGTTACTTTTTGGTCTTTGTATTTTATATGAGAAACACTGAATCGGATTTGTTTTCCTTTTTTAAAATTAAAAGAAAACTTCCCTTTTTTATTGGTAACAAGCACTTTTTTTGTGATGAAAATATGCGCATTTTCAATAGGATCTTTTGTGACAGCATCGAGAA
>JABJPX010000014.1 GCA_018663625.1 Polaribacter sp.
AAAGTTGTCTTCTTTTTAATCGTTTTATCCGTAAATTTGTCGAACTAAAAAAAAGCATCATTTCAGATGAAAAAAATAATCGGTTTTTTGTACTCCACACGTTTAATGGCTATTTTATTTGTTCTTTATGCAACCGCAATGGGCGTAGCCACATTTATAGAAAATGACTTTGGCACACAAACTTCGAAAGCATTAATTTATAATGCTTGGTGGTTTGAGTTGATTATGGTTTTTTTCGTAATTAACTTTTTTGGAAATATTTTTAGGTATCGCTTGCTAAGAAAAGAGAAATGGCCTGTATTGTTGTTTCATGTGTCTTTTTTATTGATTTTAATAGGCGCAGGAATCACACGATATGTGGGATATGAAGGAGTAATGCCAATTGACGAAGGAGAAACTACCAATTCATTTCTTTCTGAAACAACTTATTTAAATGTTGTAATTGATGACAATAAAGATCAAGCGCCAAAAATTCATAAAAAAATGTTGCTTTCCGCATGGGGAAAAAACAATTTTGAATTTGATACTTCTTTCGGAAGAAACAGCAATGAGCAACAAGAAATTAACTTCAAACTAGTGGATTACATTCCATGGGCAGAAAAAAAACTTGTACTTAATGAAAATGGAGAGGAGCATCTTTTCTTTGTAGAATCTTCTGAAGGTTCAAGACACGAACACTATATCAAAAAAGGTACGATACAAAATATTCACGGAATTTTGGTAGGCTTCGATGCCCCAAATCAAAATGCAAGTGTCAATTTCTTTAAAGAAAATGGCAGCCTTAAAATGGTAACCAAAGAAAGTGGAGATTGGTTTCGAATGGCAGATCAGAAAAAAGGAATTGTTGTTAAAGATTCTGTTCAAAATTTTCAATACTTAACACTTCATAATATTGCTGGACTTCAATTTGTAATTCCAAGACCAGCTGAAAAAGGAACCTTACAAATGGTGAGTGGTCCCAAAGACGATACAAAATTGGATGTAGTTATTTTTGATATCACCACAAACAACGTAACCGAAAGAGTAGAATTAACTGGAGGGCAATACAACACTCAAGGCGCCAAAGAAGTTACGGTTGCAAACTTAAACTTCAGAATGTTATATGGTTCAAAGTTTTTAGAAACGCCTTTTAAGATTAAATTAAATGATTTTCAACTAGAGAAATACCCTGGATCTGAAAGTGCAGCTTCATTTGCAAGTGAAGTAACCGTAATTGCACCCAATGAAACCTTTGATTATCGAATTTTCATGAACAACATACTAGACTATAAAGGGTATAAGTTCTTTCAAGCTAGTTACGACTTGTCTGGTGAAGTAGAACAAACGCGACTTTCGGTAAATCACGACTTTTGGGGAACTTTTGTAACCTACCTTGGCTACTCTATGCTTTACATTGGAATGATTTGTATCTTTTTTGCGAAGCATACTCGTTTTGATGATTTAAAGAAATCACTTAAGAAATTACAAAGAAAAAAATCAACAATGGCTGTCATTGCTTTTTTATTATTTGTCAATGTTTCTAACGCACAACAACCTACAAATCACCAACAAAAAAGAATTACAGATCAACAAATTGATTCGATTTTAAAAGCGAACTTGGTAGACAAATCACATGCTGAATCGTTCAACAAATTGATCATACAAGATGCGGGTGGGCGAATGAAACCCGCACATACTTTTGCTTCTGAATTGGTTCGAAAAGTAAGTCAGACAAACAATTTTAATGATATGAAACCAAGTCAGGTTTTAATGTCAATTATTGAAAATCGCATCTTATGGTTTGAAGTTCCTTTTATTTATTTAGAAAAAGGAAACACACAAATAAGAGAGATATTAGGTCTAGAAGAGAAAGCAAAATATGCACGATTATCCGATTTTTATGATACCAAAGGAAACTCTAAAATAGACCGTTATATTCAAGATGCACAGAAAAAAAACATTCAGAATAAATTTGAGAAAGATGTTATAAAAATTGGAAGACGCTTGTGGTTATTTAATTCCGCATTAATGGGGAGTGTTTTAAAAATATATCCGATTCCAGGAGATGAAAACAACAAATGGGTTTCTCAACCAGAGTCATCGAGAGCCAACTTTAAAGCCATCGATTCTGTTTTTGTACGACAATCGCTACCAGCGTATGTGCAGGTTTTACAAGAAGCAAAAAAAACCAAAGATTATACTTTTGCAAATAAAATACTGTCTCGGATTAAAAGTTTCCAAAAAGAAAAAGGAAGCGCTGTTTATCCATCAGATAATAAAATAGAATTAGAAATACTTTATAATAATTACCAGCCCTTTTTAACTCTTTCAAAATTGTATGGGGTATTGAGTTTGTTCTTAATCATCTTTGTAATCTCACAAATATTCTACACAAAAAAGTGGATCAACCTACTTGTTAAAGTTTTACTTGGAGTTGCAGCTGCACTGTTCCTTCTGCATACATTAGGCTTAATTTCTCGCTGGTTTATTAGTGGAAATGCGCCTTGGAGTAATGCATATGAATCGATAATCTATGTAGCTTGGGCTGTGATGCTATTTGGATTAACCATGGGGAGAAAGTCTTCATTGGCATTGACTGCCGCAACTTTTTTGACGGCAATAACATTGGCTTTTGCACACCAAAACTGGTTGGATCCTGAAATTGCAAACCTAATGCCAGTACTAAATTCATGGTGGCTATTAGTACACGTATCCATTATTGTTGCCAGTTATGGTCCTTTTTCACTCTCAATGATTTTAGGGGTTTTCTCTCTCTTTCTAATTGTGTTTACCACAAAGAAGAATCGAAAAAGAATGGATATCAACATTAAAGAATTGACTGTTATTAACGAAATGGCAATGACTGTTGGATTGGTCATGTTTACCATTGGTAATTTTTTAGGTGGTATGTGGGCCAACGAAAGTTGGGGTCGCTATTGGGGTTGGGATCCAAAAGAAACTTGGGCTTTAATTTCTATCATGCTGTATGCATTTGTATTGCACATGCGTTTAATTCCCGGCTTAAGAGGAAGATTGGCATTTAATTTTGCTTCTGCCTTTGTATATCTATCCATCATGATGACTTATTTTGGCGTTAACTTTTACCTATCAGGATTGCATTCCTATGCAAGTGGTGATAAACAAGTAACACCAAGAGAAGCTTATATCTATATTGGTTTTCTACTACTACTTTTTGCCTTTGCATCTTTTAAGTACAAAAAATATTATAAAAAGTAAGTCGCCATTTTTTTCATTTAAAAATGTATTTTTGCTATTCAATAAAAATAAAACATGTTCAATAAAAATATAAAAATCGTATTAGCAGCCTTAATCACTCTTTGGGCGATCTATCAATTTAGCTTATTCAATATTATGAACGGAATTTCGATTTTGTTCTTAGCAGGTATTTTCGTTTTACTATACTTTAAAAATGAATTTATCTTGTTGTCTTTTCTACAATTGCGAAAACAAAATTTTCCTGGAGCTCAAAAATGGTTGGGACATATTAAAAATCCATCCACTGCTTTAACAACAAAGCAAGAAGGATACTACAACTATTTACACGGCATTATGTTGTCACAAACAAATATGACGCAAGCTGAAAAGTATTTGAAAAAAGCAGTAAAACTAGGCTTGGCAATGAAACATGATTTGGCGATGGCGAAATTACAGTTGGCAGGAATTGCAATGACAAAAAGACGTAAACGTGAAGCAACACTTTTAATGGCTGAAGCAAAAAAATTAGATAAACATGGAATGTTGAAAGAACAAATGACCATGATGAAACAACAAATGAAGAAAATTTAATCTTCTTTTTAAATCAAAAAAAACCGCTTTAAAGCGGTTTTTTTTGTTTGAGGTTTTGGTTTCAAAACCTTTATTCGTTTTGTACCTTTCATAAAAGTGCGAGGTGTCACTTTAATCGGGTTAATGTTAGATCTTCATTGTATTGTAAAATAAACAATCCCTTGTTTTCTGTTGTTTCAAAGAGTTCTTCGCTATAATCAAATTTACTTTCCACACGATAGGAAGCTCCCTTTTTAAATGTTTCTTTTAAAGGTTCTCCTGAGGCCAAACGCACTAAAATATCATAAGTAATATCAAAACCTTTGGTTGCATAAAAAGAAGGCAACGTCTTGTTTTTAGCGAGGTACTGCTTGTTAAATATTTTTGTTGGCTCTAAGTTTTCATCTACAAAAAGGTCATTGACATAGGTAAAACCAATTTTCGCTAATTTATTATCGTCAATTTTATCAAAAGCTTTTCCTTTATCCATTGAGAACACCTTTGCGCTAATGGAATCTGGTAAACTAATAAGACTGTTAATAGCGACAGATACAACCACATTGTCTGAAGTTGCCAGTACAACCCAATTATTGGTTAATTGCTTAAAAACCTCTAAAAACCGTTCTTTCTCGATATAACCGTCTATTGCTTTTATGACCTGTACTTCATTTATTGAATCTACATCTTGTAATATTTCACTCATTTTTAAAGCATGAAAATCTGATTCAGGATTGCCATCACTTACAACAGTAATTGTACCTTCTGTGTACACTTCTTTAATGTGTGTAGCAATCGCATCACTGAAAACTTCTTTGTTGGGTGCTGTTTTTATAATTTTTGAAGATTTAAACTTTGATTGATTTTTAGAATATACTGGAAAAACAACGGGAGTCTCAACTTCATTCGCCACAATTACTGCTTCTTCTGAATACAAAGGTCCAATAATTACATCATTTTGATTTAAATCATTTTCTTCTAAAATAGTTCTAATTTTACTGCTATTTCGTTCTGTATCATACACGTTTAAGTCGATAGCAACTCCTTGTAATCTTAAAGAATCGACTGCCAATTCTGCACCCATGTAAAAGTCGGTCACATAGTTTGCCAATCTACTATTGTCGAAAATATCATCTGCAGCAACCGTATCATATTCTGAAACTCTAAAAGGAAGTAATAAGGCAACTTTTAAAGAAACATCTTCTCCAATTTCATCACTGTAAACAACCGCTTCGTTGACATTTTCTTTGATGCTTTTAATTTTAATTTTTTGGAATAATTTCAATCCTTCAGACAGTTCTGGATTTAAAGAAATCAATTCCTCTTGAGAAACATTGTAAAAACGGGTTAAATTGTAAAAAGTATCACCTTTTTTCACCTCATGAATCAGGAAGTTTTTGGCATCATCTGCAGCCAAGGCTGTAGAATCTGTTTCAACCAATACAGCCACACTGTCTAATACCTTTCTTATGAGTGCTTCTTTCTGAGCATTAGCAGTTATTAGTGATTTTGTATTCGGAACAATAATGATAGTATTTGGAGCGGGTCTTCTTCTAACATCAGGATTTAAACGTCGTAAATCTTTCGTTTTAATGTCTAGCTTACGGGCTATGGATCGCATTGTTTCTCCTTTAGCAACTTTATACTCTACGTATTTTTTTTGTTGACCACAAGAAACAGCAAACGTTAGTAAGCATAAAAACAAGATTAGTTTCAATTCTCTCATTAGAAGTAATGTTTTTTTTATTCCCATTCTATCGTCGCAGGTGGTTTTGAACTTATATCATAAACAACTCGGTTCACACCTTTCACTTTATTAATAATATTATTTGAAGTTTTTTGCAAAAACTCATAGGGTAAATTTACCCAATCGGCAGTCATACCATCCGTGCTTTCTACTGCTCTCAGGGCAACTACTTTTTCATAGGTTCTCTCATCTCCCATGACTCCAACTGAATTAACAGGTAATAGCATTGCACCTGCTTGCCAAACTTTATCATAAAGACCGTGGGTTCTTAATCCATTAATAAAAATAGCATCTACTTCTTGTAAAATGCGTACTTTCTCTGGAGTTACATCTCCTAAAATACGGATTGCGAGTCCTGGTCCTGGAAAAGGATGACGACCTAGTAACTCTTTATCTATTCCCATAGAGGCTCCTACTCTTCTTACCTCATCTTTAAAAATCATTCGCAAAGGCTCAACAATTTTTAGTTTCATGAAATCTGGTAATCCTCCAACATTATGATGACTTTTAATGGTTGCAGAAGGTCCTCCGGTTGCTGAAACAGATTCAATAACATCTGGATAAATAGTTCCTTGTGCCAACCATTTTACATCTTTTATTTGATTTGCTTCATCATCAAAAACTTCAATAAAAGCATTTCCAATTGCTTTTCGTTTCTTCTCTGGATCGGAGAGTCCTGCTAAAGCTGTTAAAAAACGTTCAGATGCATCCACCCCTTTAACGTTTAATCCCATTCCTTCGTATTGAGTAAGTACACTTTCAAATTCGTTTTTTCGTAAAAGTCCGTTATTTACGAAAATACAATACAAATTTTCTCCAATAGCTTTGTGCAAGAGCACTGCGGCAACGGTAGAATCTACACCACCAGAAAGTCCTAAAACCACTTTATCATTGCCTACTTTGTCTTGTATTGATTGAACAGTACTATCTACAAAAGAATCTGGTGTCCAGGTTTGTGCAACCTGTGCTATTTTTACTAAGAAGTTTTCTAATAATTGTTTCCCATCCGAAGAGTGATATACTTCTGGGTGAAATTGAATTGCAAAAGTAGCTTCGCCTTCGATTTTATAAGCGGCATTTTCAACGTCTTTTGTGCTTGCCAACAAGACGGCATTGTTTGGTAATTCTTTGATCGTATCTGAATGGCTCATCCAAACTTGACTTCCTTCGGAGATATCTTCAAAAAAAGTTTCTTCATTTTTGATGTATGATAAATTTGCTCGACCATATTCTCTTGTATTTGAAGGGGCCACTTTTCCTCCCGAAAAATGTGCTAAGTATTGCGCTCCATAACAAACAGCTAATAAAGGCTTTTTACCTCTAATTTCTGAGAGATCTGGATGTAGTACAGCTTCTGAACGTACAGAATTTGGACTTCCTGATAAAATAACTGCTTTAAAATCTACTAAATTTTTAGGAGGTTTATTGAAAGGGTGAATTTCACAGTAAATGTTTAATTCTCTTACGCGTCTCGCAATTAGTTGTGTGTATTGCGAACCGAAATCTAATATAAGTACGTTGTTTTGTTGCATGCGCAAAAATACTATTTCAGTTTAAATTCTGTTACTGAAAAAAGGTATTTTTTGTAGGATTTTAATAATTTTTAAAAAATAACGTGTATTCTTTATAATTAGTAACGATAAACAACCGCATTTACATTCATTCCTGCTCCTACGGATGCCAAAATGATGACATCGCCTTTTTTCACTTCTTGATGGGTTATATTTCCTTTTAGCACCAAATCTAATAATGTAGGCACGGTTGCAACAGAACTATTTCCCAATGTATGAATGCTCATTGGCATCACATCTTCTGGAACGGGTTGTTTATACAATCGATAAAAACGTTTGATAATGGCTTCATCCATTTTTTCGTTCGCTTGGTGTATAAAGATTTTTTTTACTGCATCTATTGAAACACCACTTTTATCCAGAGCGGTTTTCATTGCATTTGGAACGTTTGTTAGCGCGAATTCATAAATTTTCCTTCCATGCATTTTAATGTAACGTACATTTTTGTCTGCATTTTTATCGTTTGATTCTCCGAAAAATAAATGATATGCTTCGTCTTTAGAAAATGTTTGGGTTGCATGGCTTAAAATTCCTGAATCTTGATTTTCAGATGCTTCAACAATACATGCACCAGCACCATCGCTATAAATCATAGAATCTCGATCAACCTTATCTACAACTCTCGAGAGTGTTTCTGCACCGATCACTAAACATTTTTTTGCAATTCCTGCTTTTATAAATGCTTGTGCTTGTATAACACCTTCTATCCATCCAGGACACCCAAATAGAATATCATATGCTACACAATTGGGGTTGTTAATTCTTAGCAAGTGTTTCACTCTTGTTGCCAAACTTGGCAAAATATCACTTTGAATTGCACCACTTTTTACATCTCCAAAATTATGGGCAACAATAATATAATCTAACTCTTCAGGATCTATTTTTGCATCTTCAATTGCTTTTGTTGCTGCAAAAAAACCTAGATCAGAAGTATTAAAATGGGCTGCTGCATACCTTCTTTCTTCAATACCTGTAATCATTTTAAACTTCTCGATAATGACTTGATTTCCATTGGAAAAATCACTGCCATCTGGATGTAAGAAATGGGTATCTATAAAATTACCATTCTCTTTTTTTATGGTTGGAATGTAGGAACCTGTTCCTGTAATCTTAGAAAAAATCATGCATTAGGTATTTGTTCAATCAAAAATACAGAAAATAGATTTACAAAATTGGGTTTCTAATTATTAATGGTAAGTTCAAACTAACGAATTGAATTACAGCAACTACCAAAAATAAAAACTACTTTTTATACAGATTCATCTTAACCTTCATGACCATTGCTATAGAAGTTATTTTATTTTTCATCTTAGACTCAATCAAACCTTTAAATTGGCTGTCAAATACCTCAAATAAATACGATATCCAACAGCAAGATGTACTTCTTTAAAGTTGATAAAAGTGTGTTTTCTGTATGAATCTGCGTTACATTTTTTTGATACAGCGTGGTTTCAAATAAAATATTTTGCCAAAAATTTTGAATAGAGCTAAATTTAGGAGATTACCGCTGACTACTACTTTAATACTCTGTTTTTTTTAAAGATAAGAATTATCAAAAGAGAAAGGCAATAAAGAAAGTAACGAACTCGTTTTCACAACCTCTCCAAATTCTCCCATAAAAAGCACACTCATGGGCTCTTTTTGATTGATCTCATATTCAGACAATGTTTGCCTACAAGCTCCACAAGGACCTATTGGTTTATCAACTCTTGAAATAGATGAACTTGCAGAAATTGCTAATTTCTTAATTCTAACACCAGGAAAATCAGAACCTGCTTTCCAAATAGCCACCCTTTCTGCACACATTCCGGAAGGATATGCTGCATTCTCTTGATTATTACCTAAAACAATTTGATTGTTTTCTAACAATAGTGCAGCGCCAACACTAAACTTTGAATAAGGTGCATAGGCTGTTTTTCTTGCTTCAATTGCTTTATGCATCAGCATCTTATCCTCTAAAGAAAGTTCTGAGATGTCTTTATATAGTAGGGCCGATGTTGTAATTTCTATTTCTTTCATACAGAATAAATTGGTCAAAAAAAGCAGCCTTTTCTGACTGCTTTTGTGTGGTACGAACTTACTAAAAAAAAAGCACTTTCTTAATAATCATCATAAATCTCTCCCAAATCAAATGAAACAGAGAAACGTAAAGAGTTTTCTAAGGGATTATTTACGTCAGAAGCATTGGCTAAATAAGATAAATCTACATTTAATGCATTGGTCTTAAAACCTGCTCCCATTGTAAAAAACTGTCTATTTCCTTTATTTTCGTTTTCATGAAAGTAACCTGCTCTTAGCGCGAATGCATTGTTATACAAATATTCTGTTCCAAATGCATAGGTAAACTCTTGTAGCTCTTCACTAAATCCGTCTTCTGCATCTCCAAAAGAGGAGAAAATACCAGAAACCCAAGAAACATCTTCGTCTGAACCGTCTCTTTGTGGTGAAGGAACTAGTAATTTTGTAAATTCTATGGTAGTAGATATGGTATTATAATCGTCTAGAATAAAATCGAACCCTCCTCCTATTTTCAAATTTGTTGGAATGAAATCTTCTTCCCCTGGAACATAAGAAACTTTAGGTCCAATATTGGCAACATTAAAACCGAATCGATATTTACCATTAAAAGTACCATAGTTTTCTTCTTCTGATTGATAATATCCTGAAACATCAACACCAAAAGAGTTAATGGGTTGTAGAGTGGATGTAGTTCCTGTAAACGCTAGGTTAGATCGAAGGTATTTTAAGGAAACTCCCATTGAGAAAGTTTCACTCAATTTTAACGCATACGACCCTGTGAAAACAAATTCATTTGGATTTATAATTCCTGTAGGATTCCCGCCACTGTCTGTTAAATCTATTTGTCCTAAAGAAAAATATTTAAAATCCGCTCCCCAAGCTGCATTTTCGCTAAAACGATTCATGTAGGAAACACTTCCTGTAAAAATATCATCTGTTAGATTTCTAAGCCAAGGAGAATAGGTAATCCCAGCGCTGACCTGTCGATTGCTAAACGCCATTTTTGCGGGATTGTGAAACAAAGAAAAAGCATCTGCACTCGTAGCAACCCCAATATCTCCCATAGCGCCCGATCTTGCATCGGGTATAATTAATAAAAAAGGTGCTGCTGTTGTAATTCCTCCAATTTCACTAGTGTCTATATCGGTTTGTGCATTTGCATTGAATACAAATGAAAAACAAACAAGAAGGTACAATACAATTTTTCTCATATGGGATCTATTTTTTTGATAATTTTACAAATATCTGCTTTTTATTGAAGTATTACTAATTTTTCATACTTCTCTGAAACTAGGTTACTCAATGTCGACTTTACTTTTAGTTTGTATACATAAACTCCTTTACCAATTCGGTTTCCAAAATCGTCCAAACCATTCCAAGAAATACTTCTTGACAAACTGCCTGAAGTTTGCACATTTTGGTGGAGAGTTTTGATCAATTTTCCTGAAATTGTAAAAACTTGAACTTGGACCTCTAATGGCTCATTTGGCTTATTGTGATTGAACCAAAACTCTGTATAATTAACAAAAGGATTCGGGTAATTTAATACATTCTCTAAATTTAAAGTAGTATCACTGAGAACCACAAAGTTTAACGTTGCTTCTGATGAATTATTATACGTATCCCAAGCTTTTATTTTTATGGTGTGTGGTCCTACTTCTAAATTTCTTAATTTATAATTTACTTTTCCATTGGTAAAATCATCCAATGCTGTTTGATAAAAATCGTTTAAAATAATTGGATTCGAATCGTCACCATCTAGCACTCCTACAATATCATGATCGACGGCTGTTATTGAGGTATTAATACCACTAATATCTGATAACAATACAATAAGATTTGGCGATGCATTTGTATTTCCGCCATCAATAAAGGATTCATCGTTCATAAAGAGTTGAATTTCTGGACCTACTGTATCTTCTGGAGCGTTTTCATTAATTCCACCAACGACTATATCAAAATTATATCCTGCTTTGTCTTCCAAACCATTTTGTGCATAGAAGCTCATCTTTCCTTTTCCATAAGAAATTTTAATATCTTTTGGCACTATAAATTCGAAGTTAAAAGTACCGTTCTGAACAGTTGAATTCCCTCTAAAAAGTTTACTGTCTTGTGTATCAAAGCTTAAAACTACTCCAAAACCATCATTGTCTAAGGTGTTTTTATCAATGGTTTTATCGAAGATCGTAGTCGACAAGGCCCCATTAAAATCAGTCAGAGTGGTGTTTAAATTATCGGTTACAACACCTTCAAAACTAACTCTAGAAAGGGCTTTTAATGTATCCATCGATTGTGTAATGTCGATACCGTTCATTTTTGTAATCCGCACATTTGGTTTTGGGACTGCCAATTTCATGGCAGGATCTCCAAAGAAATAAATAAAGAATTTTTGTGCATTAGAGAACTCGTTTTTTGTTTCTGCCAATGCTTCAGAAATGGTGAAATCTTCTTGATTGTACTCGAGAATAAAACGCATTAATTTTTGGTTGAAACTCTGTCCTACAGAAATATATACTTCACGAGTTGTAGTTACCATCGCTGCAGCGCCTCCGATTGGATTGAGAAATGTAAGTTCTCCTGCTGTGAGTCTATTTGGATTGTCAAATCTAGAGAAATCACAGGTAACAGTAATTAACAATGGTAAGGTATTCGGGTTATTGAAATCCTTAATTTGAGGTTTTTCTAAAATTCTTTCGGAAGCAAAACCGTCTTCACCTCCATGTCCAAAATAATTGAAAACTAACGTTCCTTTTTCAATAGCATTTGTAATGGTTGTTTTTATTTGTGGATAGCGTTCTCCTCCAGATGAATTTTCTTGGACATAAGAATCAACATATATTTTATTGATATTAAAAATTGGTTTGTTATTTTTTATGTCATCGGCAATAGTCTCTACGCCTCTTTGTATTTGGATATCTGCAGTTTGATCAATATCATCGGCTAAAAGCGTAATGGTGTTTCGCCAATCACCAATGGCTTCTTTATCATAATAACTTAAAATTTTGTCGACAACTATTGTAGCTTCAGCAATCGTTGAAACAGGAATTCTTCCGGTGGCAACATCAACAGTATGTGTTCTAACCATAGCTCCTTCGTGAGTCTCTAACATCACAAAAAAATCGTCAGTAACATAAGATTCCGCTAAATTAAAACTGTTGTTCGATAATTTCACTGGGACGATATTGTTATTTCCAGCAATTCGGTCTTTATAATCGTAGGAAGCGTCTCCAAAGAAAGTCACGTATTTCAATTTCTTCTCTGTATCTGAATTGTTGTCATAGAGATGTTTTATAAAGTCTCGAATTCCAGTTATATCTTTAGACCCTGAAGAGAATTCATTATAAATCTGTTCTAAAGCCACAACTTTTGTAGTAAGATTTGAATTATTTTGATGATAGTCAGCTAATCTTTGTGCCTGATTTACTAATTCATTATTGGTAATAATGAGATAATTAATATCTGCTAATGCATGTAAATTTTGGTTTTCTACTTTGGAGTTTTCGATAGTTTTTGGAATGTAAAAATCGGTTTGTCCTAAGACAACATATTCTGATAAAGAGCCGTTTTCTGCCTTAAAACTGAACGTATCTCCTGTACTTTCGTTAAGAATAAATTGGGGTTCTAAGGGATTGGAAACGTCCCATAATTGAGAACCATTTGCTGCATTTGATATTCGAAACTCAACATTGCCAGTAGCATTTGCTTGCTCAAAACTTCTAAATGAAAATTGATTCCCATCTGCTATCAATTGTTTTTTTCCAACAACTTCAATATAGTCTAAGAAACCTCTTGCTGAAGGGTTTCCATTGTTATTAAAAGTAACAGTCACTTCTAAAGAAGTTGCTGAGTTTACAAACACTTGTGATCGTTGATTTGCATATCCTTTGGTGCGCAAATTTAAATTTATAGCTGCGAAATTAATGGTAAAAGGGTCTTGTGTATTTAATTGCACTTCTATACTTGAAGGTGATGTAGAGACTGTTGCTCCCCCAACTTTAAGAGACAAAGGACTGTCGGGAAGCGCTTTTGAAAAAGGAAGCACGACTTTGGTTGTATTCTCGAAACTCAAATCTTCTCCAAACCACTGGTTTCCTACAGCATAAATATTTGTCAATTCTTTTTCATAGAAAACAAACTCATCAAAAGTGTTGATCTGTTGTGTGACTGCTGATGTAACAGGAGGTTTCTGTTGCACTCTTTTTCCATCTGTATCTGTTATTGTTATAAAATAAAAGGCTTCATCAGAAAAAATATTTTGATGGTGCGTTGCTGTTTGCGTGTCTGTGTCTGCAGTCCAACTATGGGGTCCTTGACCGTAAAATAAAATATAATCATTGTCATTAAAAACACCATCATTTTCTCCTGCTATATAAATGGCATTTTCTTGTAGGTCAATATTTCTGAAATCAGAATTTAAAACTGGTAATACATTACCTCCATTTCCATAAATATGTATTTTCTTGGGGTTTAGGTTGCTGGTAGAAATTCCAATTTTTTGCAACAAACGTTTATCAATTTTAAAAACACCTGTAGTGTCGATTGAAAACTTATACCAATCTCCTTGAGACAAGACGGAATTTGTGGTTTGCGCAGCAATTATATTGGCAAAAAAAACGAGAAAAATGAATGCAAATATTTTTTTCATAAATTGTATTCAAATAACGCAAATATTTTAAATATATTTCAATAGAATCAAAGATAAATTATACTAAAATAAAAAAGGAATCGTTTTGGTTCTGTATACAATAGTTTGAAGCGTTATATTTATTATTTTTCTTGTATGAAAGTATAATTATTGTAAATTAGCACACGAAATAAAAACCCCATCAATTTTAATTAGGAAATGAAAAACTTTTTAAAAATAACTTTTGTTGTAGCAGCAACACTATTCTTTGTTAGTTGTAACAGATCTTCCTCAGGAAAGTCTTCACTAACAGGTTTAAGCTTTAATGATCCAAAAAACGGAAACTATGTTCGTGGAGAATCTTATAAAGGTCAGACACCCCCTTCAGGGATGGTAGCTGTTGAAGGTGGTTCTTTTACAATGGGACAAGTTCAAGATGATGTAATGTTTGATTGGAATACAACTCCAAAGAAAATACATGTTCGTTCGTTTTTTATGGATGAAGCAGAGGTTTCAAATTCTGAATATTTTTTATACGCACAGTATACAAAAGATGTTTTTCCACCATCGGAAGAAAAATACAAACACATATATAACTCTGTATTACCAGATACCTTAGTTTGGAGAAAAAGCTTGGGAAATACAGAATTATTAACTGAAAACTACTTTCGCCATCCCGCTTATGCAGATTATCCAGTGGTTGGGGTGAGTTGGTTACAAGCTACTGAATATTGTAAATGGAGAACCAATGCTGTTAATTTGAAAACATTAATAGATAAAGGTCACATTAAAAATATTTTTGAGGCAGATACTACTAGAAACTTTTTTGACACGGATGTTTTTTTAACAGATGCAAACCAAATGTTTGCAGGCGATACCACAATCTACAAGAGAGGTGTAAAACAACGAAGAGCAAAAGGACAAACTAGGCCTGGAAAAGACGCTTTTCAAGGTAGAAAAATTACAAAAGCAGACGGTATTTTACAAACTAAATTTAGACTACCTACCGAAGCTGAGTGGGAATTTGCTGCAAAAGCGAACGTTGAAAATCGCGAATACAATACCATAAGAGGTAGAAAAAAATATGCTTGGAATG
The DNA here is from genome assembly GCA_018663625.1 of Polaribacter sp. Classification (GTDB taxonomy): domain Bacteria; phylum Bacteroidota; class Bacteroidia; order Flavobacteriales; family Flavobacteriaceae; genus Polaribacter. The sequence continues at coordinate 14,820 of JABJPX010000014.1, forward strand.
GGAAAGACTCCCGATCTAAGTCTAAAAGATATAAAGGAGATCAACTTGCCAATTTCAAACAAGGTAAAGGAAATTATAGCGGTTTATCTGGATGGAGCTCAGATGGTTCTGACATTCCTATCAAAATAAAATCGTATCCACCAAATGCTTTTGGAATTTATGATATGTCTGGAAACGTTGCAGAATGGGTTTCAGATGTTTATAGACCAATTATCGATTCAGATGCAAATGACTTTAATTATTATAGAGGAAACGTTTTCAATAAGAAAAGAATTAATGAAGAAGGAAAAGTGGTCATCGTTGGTACAGAAGGAGCAGCAATTAAATATGATACTTTAGAAAATGGAAAAATTATTCCATTAGATCTACCAGGAACTATAAAATACGATCCAATAGCATCGGATGACGTAGCACTTAGAAGAAATTTCACAAAATCAAAGAATGCAGATATTAATGATGGAGATATAAATTCATCACGAGATTTTGGTAAGGACAAAATGGAGCAAAGTATGTACAACTCTCCAAATAGACCTGAATTTATTAAAGACCCTTTAACTGGTATCACGAAAGTGGAATATGATACAGAAAAAAGAACAACTTTAATTAGTGACAATACAAGAGTCTATAAAGGAGGTGCTTGGTCCGACAGAGAATATTGGTTAGATCCAGCACAGAGAAGGTATTTACCTGAATACATGGCAACAAATTATATCGGATTCAGATGTGTATCAGATAAATTAGGTCCAATGAGTTCAGAAAAAAGAAAAGCAAGAAACCCAACGAGGTAATCCTTTTCAAATTAAAACAATATTGAACCTCATTGCTTAAAATCAATGAGGTTTTTTTTATCTTTAAAAAATGAAAATCGAGGAACTTTATAAATATTATAAACAGCATTTCTTAGTAGATACCGATACAAGAAGTATTCGAAAAAACACTATTTTCTTTGCTTTAAAAGGCCCTAATTTTAACGGAAACGCTTTTGCTGAAAAGGCGCTTGATGCGGGAGCTATTTATAGTATTGTGGAAGAACCTATCTATGTAACAAAACCAAATATTTTACTGGTTGAAAATGTATTAGAGACCTTACAAAAACTAGCAAACTATCACCGAAAGCAATTAAACATTCCAATTATTGGCTTAACGGGTAGTAATGGAAAGACAACAACGAAAGAGTTGCTGCATGCTGTTTTATCAAAGAAGTATAAAACGGTGGCAACAGTAGGAAATTTAAACAATCACATTGGAGTTCCGCTAACTCTTTTGTCTATGAATGCCAAAACTGAAATTGGCATTGTTGAAATGGGTGCAAATCATCAAAAAGAAATTAAATTGCTGTCTCACTTATGTGCACCTAACTTTGGATACATAACAAACTTTGGAAAAGCACATCTAGAGGGTTTTGGAGGTGTTGAAGGCGTTATCAAAGGAAAATCAGAGTTGTACACGTATCTTAAGAACGAAGGCGGCATCGCTATTGTAAATCCAAATGATAAAATTCAACTTGAAAAGACAAATGAAATTAAGCGTATCTTTTTTGAAGAAAAACTAATTCTTAAGAAAGCGACTCCTTTTGTAGCAGTAGACTATAAAAATACAACTATCGAAAGTAAGTTGATTGGTACTTATAATTTCGCCAATATTTGTGCAGCAATTACATTTGGTCACTACTTTGGTATTGAGTCTACAGATATTAAAGATGCGTTAGAATCCTATGTTCCTTCTAACAACAGATCACAAATCATAAAAAAAGGAACGCATACAATTCTTTTAGATGCCTACAATGCCAACCCAACAAGTATGAAAGCTGCGATTGATAGTTTTAAATTGATGGAGGGTAAAAACAAAGTTCTAATCTTAGGAGATATGTTTGAACTGGGGGAATATGAACTTGAAGAACATCAAAAAATTGCAGCATTGACATTGTCTGCAAACTTTGAAACGGTCTTTTTTATTGGAAAATTATTCCATAAGATAACTACGGATTATCAGCAATTTAAAGAATTTAGTGATTTTAAAAATCATCTTAAAACACAAGATCTTTCGAACTGCACCGTCCTCATAAAAGGATCTAGAGGCATGCAACTTGAACGTATTTTAGAGTTCCTTAATTAAGGTTTTTTTTATGAAAATCGAGTAAATTATCAATAGGTCTCTGAATGATATCTGTGATTATTAAATTGTTCTTTTTAGCTACTTTTTCTAAAATTTCGCTGAAGTAAAAAGCAATAGATCCAATAAAGTAGATTGGGGTATCCGTTGATTTACCAAAGGGTAGAATTCTATATTTAAAGAACTCATTAAACCCTCTTTTAATGATCTTTTTAATGTATTTATCTTCTTTAAATTCAAACATGAATTTCGCGAATGAAGCTAAATACATATTTGGATTAGGTTGCTTATATAAGTTATATTTAATAACATCTGCATCTAAATTATATTCTTCCTCGAACTTATCTGCGATTCTTTTCGGCATTTTATCATAAAAGTATTCTCTTAAAAGTAATTTCCCAAAGTAATTACCACTCGCTTCATCCATCACGGAATACCCTAAAGAAACCGTTTTCATATGCACATTAGTGCCATCATAATAACAACTATTAGAGCCTGTTCCAAGAATACACACAATTGCTGGCTGATTTCCTGAAGCCGCATAAACTGCAGCAAGCATATCTTCGGCGATGTTAATTTTTGCATTGACAAAAATATCTTGCAAGACTTTTTTCAAAATAGCAAAAGGTTTTGGAGTACCACACCCAGCACCATAAAAGTAAATTTCAGTAATCTCTTCTTTAATGTCCATCAACTGGAACATGTTTATGATTCGATTCGCTAACTCTTTTTGAGCTACAACTGCTGGATTCAAGCCTAAAGTCCGAATCCTAAACACTTCATTATTGTTATTGTCTAAAGCAATCCAATCGGCTTTTGTAGAACCTCCATCTACTATAAGTATCATTCGAAAAAGTATTTTAAAACAAATATATTGTAAGTTTCTAAGATATACAAGGTTCAAAAAACTTCAATCGTTATAGTGCATCAATTAAATTATAATTGATGGCTATTGTAGCTCTATAAATAACTTTCAATGATTTTTAAAAGGTACTATTTAGGTTGCCTTATACGAAACGACAGTTTTTAATTGATGCTAAATTAGGGACACCAAAAACCGTAGGTAATTATTTGATGGAATTAGAAAAATCTGGTTTTTTAATTTCTGAAAAAGTGAGTAAAGAAAAATTATATCTTAACCATAAATTAATGGCTATATTGGAAATCCCTTAATTTTCTTAGGTTGCAAATTTTTGAAAAAAAGGGTTGAAGGAGTAT
>JABJPX010000015.1 GCA_018663625.1 Polaribacter sp.
TATAATAATTGGAATTAAATTCATAGTTTTTTTTTAAGGTGAATAATTAACTTCTTGTAAAGATACCGATTTAAGTACCTAATTACAAGACGAATTTTTTATAGAATGTTACACTTTTAGACATAAAAAAACCACTAACAGCGTGTAGTGGTCTTTTTATAAGAATCTAAATTTCTTTTTTATTGATGAAAATCGATGGCGTTTTCAATTCTTTGAATACTGGCTTCTTTACCAATCATTTCAATAATATCAAACAAATGAGGGCCTTTTAAAGCGCCTACCAAACTCAATCGAAGCGGTTGCATTACTTTTCCAAAACCAATTTCTTTGGCCGTAATCCACTCTTTAATCAGTGTTTCAGTATTTGCAGAAGTAAATAATTGAATACCTTTTAAAACAACCAGCAATTCATTCATTAAATCAGCCGTACCCTCTTTCCAATTTTTCTTAGACGCTTTTGCATCGTATGTTGTTGGATCCAGAAAATAGAAATCAGACAATGCCCAAAAGTCTTCCACAAAAACAGCACGTTCTTTAATGGCGGTTACTACTTTCTGAACATATTCTTTCTCAGAAGAAATTCCTTTTGCGGTTAATATCGGAAGAAACAATGCTGTTAAAGAGGCATCGTCTTTCGTTTGCATGTATTGTTGGTTGAACCAATTGGTTTTTTCTGGGCTAAATTTTGCCCCCGATTTACTCACTCTTTTCAAGTCAAATTCTTGGACCAATTGTTCCAAAGAAAAAATTTCTTGTTCGGTACCTGGGTTCCATCCCAATAAAGCCAACATGTTTACAAACGCATCTGCAAAGTAGCCGTCCTCTTTATAACCTCGAGAAATGTCTCCCGTTTGTTCATTGGTATATTCTAATGGAAATACTGGAAATCCTAATTTATCTCCGTCCCGTTTGCTTAATTTTCCTTTACCAACCGGTTTTAAAATCAAAGGCAAGTGAGCAAATTTTGGTGCGCTCCAATTGAAAGCGCGGTACAATAAAACATGTAATGCCATAGACGGCAACCATTCTTCACCTCTAATAACGTGAGAGATTTCCATAAAATGATCGTCTACAATATTTGCCAAATGATAGGTAGGCATCCCGTCCGATTTAAACAAAATTTTGTCATCCAACACATTGGTGTCAATTTTAATTTCACCGCGAATCTCATCTTGCATAACAAGGGTTTCGTTTTGTGGAGATTTGAAACGAACGACATATTTGTCACCGTTTTCAATTCGTTTTTGTACTTCTTCGTCTGTCAATACCAAGGAGTTTACCAAACGTCCTTTTTCTCGGTTGTGCCAGTTATAAATAAAGGTTTTTCCCTTTTCTTCATGTCCTTTTCTTTCTGCATCCAATTGTTCTGCAGTGTCAAAAGCATAGTATGCCCACCCCGATTGTAACAACAGTGTGGCGTGTTTTTTATAGAGCTCTTTTCGTTCAGATTGTCGATAAGGTCCAAACTTCTCGTTTTTTCCAGGAGCTTCATCAAAAGGAATGTTACACCAATCCATTGCATCTATAATGTACTGTTCTGCATTGGCCACATAACGGGTCTGGTCTGTGTCTTCAATCCGTAAGATAAAAGTACCGTTGTGCTTTTTAGCAAATAAATAATTAAATAGCGCAGTTCTTACACCACCAATATGCAAAGGCCCTGTGGGACTTGGTGCAAAACGAACACGAACATTAGATTCCATTTTTTTGGTTTTTGGATGCCGCAAAGATACTTTTTTATTGGAAGAGGAGTGAGGTTCCCACAAAGAAAAAATAGGACTTTTAAGCGTTTTTAAGAATAGAAAATGAAACAGATTAGTTTTAGATGGTAAAGCAGTGTTATTCTCAAACCCAGCAAGAGAAACGGCATATATCAACCTCAATCAGCTTACAGAGGATTAAAAAGAATTTAATTTTCATATAAAACTGTTTGACTTTAAAGGAAGTTTAGTCTTTGAAAAACAAACAAATCGAATTTTTGAGCAAATCAATGTAAGTTCAATGAACAGCGGAATCTATATTTTACATCTTTCAAATGGAGTGAAAAACATAACTAAAAAACTTGTGATACAGTATTGAAAATAAGGGAGAGAAACAGTGTGATGTCTCGCTTGTAACCCTGCCCATAGGAATAAAAAAGAGATCGCATAGAAAACGATTTTAGCAATTGAGGTTTAAGAAACCTAGGGGTCCATTTCAATTTATTTAACAGCACAAGCGAACAGACTAAATGTTCGCTCTTGCTTCAAAATCAACCCACCACTTTAAGCCTTCAGTCATTTCCCACCAAGAACTTACGGGCCTTTTATCAATTATTATGAGGTTCATTTCCTTAAAAGCAGTATTTTTATTCGTTCATTATGGAAGGCTATCAGATAATAACGGAGAAATTACGGCATTTTACACGTAAATATTACAGAAACGAATTGCTAAAAGGAGGCATCTTATTTTTCTCTTTAGGATGCATTTACTTTTTTGTAACCCTATTTATCGAGTCTTTTTTGTGGCTGCAACCCTTTGCAAGAACTGTCTTGTTTTGGATTTTTATTTTGGGAGAAGGATATTTGTTGGTGCAACTTATTTTAAAACCGATGTTAAAATTGATCGGCTTGCAAAAAGGAATTTCTTTCCAAGAATCTTCCAGAATTATTGGAAATCATTTTCCAGAAATTCAAGACAAACTCCTCAATATTTTACAACTGAAAGAAAACCCGAATCCCTCGGATTTATTATTGGCAAGCATCGCACAAAAAGCAGCCGAAATTCAGCCCATCCCTTTTATAAAAGCCGTTGATTTTACTAAAAATAAAAAGTATTTAAAGTATGCGATTGTTCCGCTTATAATAGGAATTATGGCCTTCTTTTCAGGGAAGACTGCCGCACTAACCCAAAGTTTCGATCGTGTTGTAAACCACAGAAAAGCCTTTATGCCTCCCGCGCCCTTTGCTTTCTACATTGCAAACGATTCCTTAAAAGGAATACAAGGAAAACCATTTACCGTTCGCGTAAAAACAAAAGGAAGTGTTCGCCCAGAAGAAGTTAAAATTGTGTTTCAAGAACAAGAATACACGCTTCAAAAACAAGACGCAGCTACGTTTATACACACTTTTTCACAAGTAGAAACCCTTCTTACTTTTTATCTAACAGCCAACGGAGTGCAATCTTTAAACTACACCTTAGAAGTGGTGAAAACCCCAACGATTTTAAACGTGTTTATGGAGCTAACCTATCCAAATTACTTGGGGAGAAAAAACGAAACCATTCAAAATACCGGAAATCATATTTTACCAGAAGGCACCCAAGTACAATGGAATGTAAAAGCAGCAGCAACAGATACCGTTTCTTTTATTACAGCAGAAAAAAGACGTTTTTTTACGGCCATTTCAGAAGCGGATTTTGTGTTTAAAAAACAAATTGTAAAACCGATTTCTTATGCAATTACTTCTTCCAACAGTCCATTAAAAGATTACGAGCAATTGCAGTTTTCGCTCGATGTTGTCAAAGATGAATTTCCTGCAATTCAAGTGGTTACCAATATTGATAGTATCTCTCGCGGAACTGCTCAATTTGCAGGACAAATTTCCGATGATTATGGGTTGCGAAAATTACAATTGGTGTATTACGACAAAGAAAATTCAGAAAACAAACAAAGTCTCGATTTTACAATTGGCAAAGAAAACATACAGTCCTTTTACTATCAATTCCCAGAAGGCTTAAACCTACAAACAGGGGTGAATTATGAGCTCTTCTTTCAGGTTTTTGACAATGATGGTTTTAATGGAAGTAAAAAAACCAAATCGGAAACGTTTCAATACCGACAAAAAACTGCCACTGAAATAGAAGAAGAATTGTTGTCGGAACAAAAAAACACGATTAACAATCTTGAAAAGAATATTTCAGAAAATCAAAATCAACAAAAGGAGTTTGAGAAAATTCAGCAAGAAATTCAACGCAAGAAAAAAGGAAGTTGGAGCGATCAAAAAAAAGTACAATCTTTTATAAAGCGCCAACAAGAATATAAAAAACGACTCCAACGTCAAACCGAAAAGCTGCAAGAAAACTTAGGAGAAAAGAAAGCACAAAGTGAAGGGCTTCAGGAGAAAAAAGAAGCATTAAAAAAGCGCGTTGAAGAATTAAAGAAATTAGAGAAACAACAAAAACTCCTTGATGAAATTGCAAAAATTGCTGAGAAATTAAACAAAGAAGATTTTCTCAAAAAAGCAAAAGAATTGGCGGAGCAAAACAAACAGCAAGAACGAAGTTTAGAAAGAACATTAGAACTTGTAAAGCGTTTCTATGTAGAACAAAAAGCCATGCAAATTGCCAACCAATTGGAAGCATTGTCAAAAGAACAAGAAGCTCTAGCGAAAAAGAATGACAGCACTTTAGGAAAACAAAAAGAAATTAAAAAAGCCTTTGAAGCGCTCCAAAAAGAATTAGAAACTCTAGCAAAAGACAATGACAAACTAAAAGAACCTTTGGGCCTTCCAGATACCGAAGATGAAAAAGAAGCGGTCAAAGAAGCGCTCCAAAAATCAGAAGAAAAACTTTCTAAAAAAGTACCCGCTGCAGCAAAGAAAAGCCAACAGAAAGCCGCTCAAAAAATGAAAGAAATGAGCGCTAAAATGCAACAAGCAATGATGCAGATGGAAATGGATTCTATGGAGGAAAACTTGGATGATTTGCGTAAAATTTTAGAAAACTTGGTGACTTTTTCATTCAAACAAGAGCATTTAATGAATTGGTTTGATGAAATTTCAACAGCCCATCCGAATTTTGGGACCTCACTTAAAAAACAAAATGAGCTGAGAACCTATTTTGAGCATATTGACGATAGCTTGTATGTATTGTCGATGCGGCTTCCAAAAATTTCCACTAAAATTCAAGACGATCTCTCAACTGCACACTATAATTTAGCGCAAACCTTAGAAAATTTCAGTGAAAACAGGTTTCCAGATGGAGTCTCCAATCAACGTTATGTGATGACTGCCACAAATAACTTAGCAGATTATTTAAGCAATATCCTTACAAATATGAAAAAGTCGATGTCTATGAAATTGGGCAAAGGCAAAGGAAAGCGTTCTGGTTTTAGTTTGCCCGACATCATAAAAAAACAAGGAGCGCTTTCAGAAAAGATGAAAGATGGCATGAAAAGTGGGTCCAAGCCCGGAGAAAAGAAAGGGAAAGAAGGCGCCAAAAAACCGGGTGAAAAAGGAGCGCCAGGTAAAAAAGGGCAAAAGGGAAAAACAGGAGAAAACGGGACAAAAGGAAACACCGGTTCCTCAGGGTCACAGAACGAAGATTTAGATGGAGCGTTGTATCAAATATTTAAAGAACAACAGCTGCTTCGACAACAATTACAGGATGCGATAAAAGACAATGAAGGAAATGCACCCAATGGAAACCTCCCTGCCAAAAAAGTATTGAAAACCATGAAGGAGCTAGAGAATGAAATTTTAGCAAAAGGTTTTAATTCTCAGACCATCCAAAAAATGCAGCAGTTAGACTATGAGTTGTTAAAACTAGACAAGGCCGCCTTAGAGCAAGGCCGAGAAAACAAAAGGAAATCTACAGCCAATCGAGTGCAAATGCAATCAAACAAGAAGAAGGAACTGGAGTTTAAGAAGTTGTTTTACAATCAAACAGAGATTTTAAACAGACAATCCTTACCTTTGCAACAAAATTTTAAAAAGAAGGTTCGTGAGTACTTTACAGAACCCAAGCAAAAGCAGTAGGATAAAAACAAGTTGTTTTTTGGAAGACTGTTTTTGTTTACGATGCCTATGAAAAAGGGACGTTTTTTTAAAACAAACAAATAGCATTGAATGATCACTTTTAATTATGAAACTCCTTTTGTCTTGGAAGCGGAGACAACCTATGAAAAATGGGTTGAAACAGTAATTTCAAACCACGGTTTTACCTTAGGGGAAATCAACTATATTTTTTGTGATGATGTATATTTGCATAAATTAAATGTTGATTTTTTACAGCATGACACCCTAACGGATGTGATTAGTTTTGACAACAGCATCGGTAAAATTATAAATGGAGATATTTATATTTCCATTGAAAGGGTTGCCGATAATGCTGAAGATTTTAAGGTTTCGTTTCTTGAAGAATTACATCGAGTTATGATTCATGGTGTATTGCATTATCTAGGTTTTAAAGACAAAGACCCAGCAGATAAAAAAGCAATGACACACGAAGAAGATGCAGCAA
>JABJPX010000016.1 GCA_018663625.1 Polaribacter sp.
ATAGCACTTGCCAGTGGAGCGCCCTTGTTTTCGGGTTTGATATCGGGGATTGTAGGGGGTGTCATCGTAGGAGCGCTGAGCGGCTCTTCTGTCGGTGTAAGTGGTCCTGCAGCAGGTTTGGCTGCGATCGTATTGACAGCCATAGGTTCTTTAGGAGGCTATGAAAATTTTCTCTTAGCTGTGGTGCTTGGAGGTGTCATCCAATTGGTTTTCGGACTTTTAAAAGCGGGAGTGATTGCCTATTATTTTCCGTCTTCTGTGATCAAAGGCATGCTGACCGGAATCGGATTTATCATCATTCTAAAGCAAATTCCACATTTTTTTGGTTATGACAAAGATCCTGAAGGGGATTTTGCCTTCTTCCAACTGGATGGGGAGAATACGTTTTCAGAGATTTCAAACGCCTTTTCTTTTATCAGTCCGGGAGCCACACTGATTGCGGCGATTGGTTTGGGTATTTTATTATTATGGGACAAGGTTTTGTCAAAGAAAGGCAAGTTCTTTCAGGTCGTACAAGGTCCTTTGGTAGCCGTTGTTGCAGGGATTGTCTACTTTGTAATTTCGGAAGGAAATGGCACTTGGGAGATTTCCAAGGAGCATTTGGTCAGTGTGCCGGTGCCCAATGACACGGCTTCCTTTTTGGCTCAGTTTAGTTTTCCCAATTTTGGCGCCATTGCCCATCCAGAAATTTGGGTGACTGCTTTTACCATTGCACTTGTTGCAAGTTTGGAGACCCTCCTTTGTGTGGAAGCGACAGACAAATTGGATCCGAGAAAAAGAGTGACGCCTACAAACAGAGAATTGCTGGCCCAAGGTACTGGAAATGTCATTTCAGGATTGATTGGTGGATTGCCCATTACTCAGGTCATTGTCAGAAGTTCTGCCAACATCCAGTCTGGAGGAAAGACAAAAATGGCAGCAATCCTACACGGGCTTTTGTTGCTGATATCCGTTCTTCTTATTCCGAACTTTTTGAATAAAATTCCGTTGTCTGTATTGGCTTCTATTTTATTGATTGTTGGGTACAAGTTGGCCAAGCCCGCTTTGTTCAAAACAATGTATGAACTGGGTTGGAAACAGTCGGTTCCTTTTGTCGTTACAGTTTTGGGGATTGTTTTTACGGATTTGTTGGTCGGTATCGGCCTCGGTCTTGCTGTTGGAATCGTGGTTATTCTCTTTAAAAGTTTCCAAAATTCCCATTTCTTGCACATTGAGGATAAAAGCAATGGCAAGCAAAAGATCAAAATGACTTTGGCAGAAGAAGTAACTTTTTTCAACAAAGGGGCCATTCTCAAGGAGTTGGATCGTTTGCCAACAGAGACGCAACTCGAGTTGGACGTTCGTAAAACACGCTATTTAGACAATGATATCATCGAGATTCTCGAAGATTTTTCACTGAAAGCCCGCAACCGAAATATTGACATTCGATTGATTTCAGAAAGGGGCATTGCAGAAAATCCAGAAAGTTTTACACAGTTTTTCAAACTGAATCCAAAAGTTTGATGATCGATACCTATTTAAAAATTTAAAAAACTAAAAAATGATGAATGCACATACAAAAGAAACACAAGACCAAATGACTCCAGTTCTTTCTTTGGAGGTTTTAAAGAAAGGAAACGAAAGATTCAGAGCCAATCAGAAAGCGCCAAGAGATTTGATGCAGCAGGTAGCGGCAACGAGTACAGGGCAATACCCTTTTGCAACCGTATTGAGTTGTATTGATTCCCGGGTGTCTTCAGAACTTATTTTTGACCAAGGAATTGGGGATTTGTTTAGTGTTCGGATCGCCGGAAATTTTGTCAACGAAGATATTTTAGGGAGCATGGAATTTGCGTGCAAGTTGGCAGGAACGAAGCTTGTGGTTGTTTTAGGACATACAGCTTGTGGCGCCGTAAAAGGTGCTTGTGACCATGCGCGTTTGGGAAACCTGACTGCGTTGATTAAAAAAATTGAACCGGCAGTCGCAGCTGTAAAGGAGCCTGAAGAGGTCTCTTTGAGGAATTCTAGTAACCTTGATTTTGTCAATGATGTGGCCGTAAAAAATGTGTTGATGACCATCGATCAGATCCGTAGCGAAAGCCCTGTGTTGGCAGAGATGGAGAAGAAGGGAGAGATTCAAATCGTTGGAGGGATGTACAACATCGATTCAGGGGAGGTCAACTTTTTCGAATAATCAGCCAATTTTTTTTAAAAATAACGAACACTGCTTTTTTTGGAGCAGTGTTTGTTATTATTAGGGACTGGGTCTGGGGCTTTGGATCTTTTTAATGGAAAGTACATAAGAAGTAAGGGATTGCAAAGCACAGATTTTTCTTCAAGAATTCTCAAACCGGCTACAAACCATAATATTGCTAATTTTTATATGCATTGTTGGTGATATTTGTTTTATTCCGCGACATAGATTGTTGTGTGTTCGCGCGTTAATAATTTATCTCCTAATTTCTTAGACAAATCTTTAGCTCCCCGACAATTTAAATGAGATAAATTTCTAAAAATATTTTTGTCTTTGTTTAATTTAATCGTACCAATTTCGTAATTATTAAATAGATTGCCTATTTCATATGTAAGGCCATCGGTCTTTTCTTTTGTGGTGTTTTTAATTAATACCTCACCTATGTTAGCTAGCGAACACACTATTTTTTGTAAATAGTTTTGTCTAATAGTGATTGTTTTTAAGATAATGCGTTATCGTATTTGCTAATTTTCTTTGTCCATTGGAATTGAGATGAATATAATCACGGAAATCTGATAATTTAAGACCATTCTCTAAGTCTAAAATTATAGGGATGTCATTATCATTCGCAAATTTGATGATTTCTTGCCCCTGTTCATTATAAGATTCTAATTTTAATTCTTTTGTGTCGGCATGCAAATAAATTGTCACAGGGATGTTTTTACTTTTTGAATAATCAAGAAATGAGGAAAAACCGGTATTGAATAGAGCATTGTCTTTTTTCTTATTAATTCCTAAATTGTCAGTTTCAATGCTTTTCTTTTTTAATTTACGCTTAATCGTATTAACCAAATACCTGTTCACTAATTCATATTGTGCAACTGAATATTGTTTACTTTTGAAACTTGAGTGATTGTCTACAATTTTTTCAAAATTCATGTTGTCATATGCGTCATGTGAACTAAAAAACAGGAAAATTGACTTCGCTCCAAAATCACCATATTTTTTTAAATAGGCATAACAATTATCCGGTCCCCAACTACCCGCAGAAATATTTAGAAATTGAATTTTAGTACCGTATATTTTTGAAAGTGTATCAGATAAAATTGTCGTTGCTAACGAGTCTTGATCTGTTAGAACCCCGCCATTAATAATAGAATCTCCAAATCCTAAAATTTTTATTGATGAAGTGTCAACTTCTTCACTTCGCATAGAAAATGAATTATAAATTGCATGATTTCTAAATCTGAATCTTTTCTGGTTTGCTTGAGCTATGTATTCAAATTCGGAATCTTCTCTCACTAAAACCGTATCACAAAAACCAAAATACATTCTTAAAAATAGTTCTAAACAGATACTTAACACAATTAAAAATCCTAAAACAAATATTTTTTTTTTCATCTATTCTATCCGTAATTCGTTGAAATTATGACAATTAGGTATTTTTATTTAAACCCACTTCAAATATATGTCATATTTCTTGAAATTCTACAACCTAATGCTGTTGAATGGCGACACTTTTTTTTATTAAAACATAGTTTTATATCAGTAGCCACTTTTAAAGCTCAAAAAAGATTGCTAGTTTATTAAAAAAGAGACCTGCGTGATTGTTTCGTTTGTATCAGAGAATCGAAACTGTTTGCGTCATAGAAACGCCTCCCTTTTGGAAAACACAGCAAGGAGACTTGGGGTTTAGATGTCTATAAAAGGAAAAAACCCATACATTATTGTTTGTAAGTGAATTATGGGGAGATGTTTGTGGTGCCTTCAGGAAGTTTTGTACTTTGTTTTATTTGATTTGTTTTCTATGTAAGTGATTGAAAACAAGAGGATAGTGACTAAGTCATGGTAAAAGAGCAAAGAGAAATCAAACCAATTAACAAGCTTTTAAACTTGCCGAGCAACCGGTATTCTTGCCATATCTTAAATTTGAGCGCAATTTTATATCTTCTTTATTTACTTGATCGTAAAAGAGATGTAAAAAAGAAAGGTTTATGTTAAAATTTAATTGCTATCAATAGCAATAAAAGAAATTCTATCGCCATTGGCTGGAAGCCCTGATGTTTTAATAGTTATTGTTCCGTTATTATTTGCAATAGCAGTAATTATATACTTCTGTGAAGAATTTACAGAAAAGGTAGCTGTTACTATGTAACTTGTATCAACGCCAACGACCGAAGTAACAATAGTAGAACTAGTTCCATCAAGTATTACAGACCCAGAAATAATCCCTAGATTTGTTCTTGCAGATAAATTTGTATTTCCTCCCGTTCCACCATTTTGAATTTGCAATGCTCCGGTAACTTTGGATGTTAAATTAATAGTTGCATTAGCAATCTTAGCATTAGTTACTGCATCATCTGCGATGGTCACCGCACCCGTATTGTCAAGTGTAACATCTCCAACAACCGCCACGGATCTTACATCCGTACCGTTTCCTACTAAAATCTGGCCGTCTGTTTTTGCATCATAAACAGTCGGTGCATTGAAAGCTCCCCCAACTAAAATAGCCCCCCGTGTGATATTGGCAAGTTTAGCAGTCGTTACTGCATCATCTGCGATGGTCACCGCACCCGTATTGTCAAGTGCAACATCTCCAGTAACGG
>JABJPX010000017.1 GCA_018663625.1 Polaribacter sp.
AAAGATGAAATCTGAAACACCATATTTTAATGACGATTTAAAAACGTTGATGGTCCCTTCAACATTTGTTCTTATCAATTCGTAGGCATCATTTTGGTATAAAGAAACATGTTTACAAGCGGCAGTATGAATGACCAGTTTGGGGGTATGCAATTGAAAGATGGATTCCATTTTCCTATGATCTCGGACATCTGCTATTTCAAATTGAATACCATTCGAGGAATAAGACTGCTTTAATTTAAATAAATTGAATTCAGAGTAATCCAAAAGAATCATGTTTTTAAAATTTATTCCAACAAGTGTCTCAACAAGTTTGCTCCCAATAGATCCTCCGGCACCGGTTATTAAAATAGACTCATTTTGATATTTATTTAAAAATGCTTTTCCAACGAAAGGTGCTTTTTTCTGAAGTGCTTGTTCAATAAAAAAAGATTCAAACATAATTTTTATTTTAAGAAGGTTTTAAAAACTTGACAAATTCTATCAAATTCTTCAGGGGTTAAATTAGAACTAGAAGGCAAACACAATCCCGTCTCAAATAGTTGTTGACTATAGTGATCACCATAATATAAGGTCTTTTTTAAATAGGGCTGAAGATGCAAAGGACACCACAGCGATCGCACATCAATATTATGTTTAGAGAATTCCTTTAATACTGATGTTTTAGAATTCAAAGAAGGATCTAAAAGGATACAGTTTAACCAGAAGTTTGCATAAAAATTGGAGTTCTTTTCTTGTTGTAATTCGATACCTCCCAGAGTCGTTATAAATGATTGATATCTGAAATGATTCTCTCTTCTTTGTTGAACCCTTTTTTCTAAAACTGTTAATTGTTTCAACCCAATTGCTGCCAAAACATTACTCATTCTGAAATTATACCCAACTTCTCCATGAATAAAACCTTCTTGTTTAGCTTGAGTTGCCAAATAGATTGCTCGTTCTTTATCGTGGTTCTCTTTACAAATTAAAACACCTCCTGATGAAGTCGTAACAATTTTATTCCCGTTAAATGATAAAATTGAATACTCTCCAAACGTACCGCACATTTGTCCTTTATACATTGACCCAAGTGCGGCGGCTGCATCTTCAATGACTGGAATTCCATACTTCCTTGATACTGCTAAAATTTCATCCCACTTTGCAGGCATACCATAAGAATCTACGACTACAATTGCTTTCGGCCTACACTTTTTCTTCAATCGATCTTGGATGGCTTCTTCTAAAAAAACAGGACACATATTCCAAGTCTCTTTTTCACTTTCAATAAAAACAGGAGTCGCCCCGCAATACAATATTGGATTCACTGTTGCACAAAAGGTAAATGTTTGACAAAGAACTTCGTCTCCAGAACCGATCTCCAACAATTTTAAAGCAAGGTGAATGGCGGAAGTTCCCGAGTTTAATGCAACTACTTTTGAGTTTTCCCCCATGACGCTCTCTATAGATTTTTCAAAAGAGGCTATATTTGGCCCTACAGTACTAACCCAATTAGAAACTATTGTTTCTTTGAACACATCGAAATCTTCTTTTTCAAAATGAGGTTTAGAAAGCCATATTTTGGAATACATGCTGTAAGGTTTTATAAATATATTTTAAATCATTCAAAAGATGGTACTTTTTTAAATAATTGACATTGAGCACTGTTTTTGCAGTAAACAATACCGACACATTATACTCCGAGGGATGAGTTTGTTCAGCGAGTAGTGCTTCTTCATTAAAATTCCATAAAGAAGCAGGGCCTGTTAGGCCTGGTTTAAGTGATAAAATAATTCGATCCGATTCTTTTAGAGTCGCTATTATCTCTGGCAGATCTGGTCTAGGACCAACAAAGCTCATCTGACCTAATAGGACATTGACTATTTGAGGTAATTCATCAAATTTTAACTTTCTTATTTTTTTTGAATATTTTGAAATGTTCCCTGTTATCTGATGGGTTCTAATCTTGTAAATTGTAAATAACACTCCATGTTGGCCTACCCTTTTTTGAAAAAACAATCCAAACTGTTGTGTATCTATGGACGCTCCTATGATTAAAACAAGAATTGGAACTATCAAAAAAGGCAAAAAAAGTAGAGATAAAAAAAGATCCATTCCTCTTTTACACAGGGATTGTTTTTTGCTTAAAAAATTCATAGCGTTAAGCATTTCAAAATTATCTTTTTGAAATCTGAATAAGTTTTGGTGAGATACATTCTAAGTATAAATACAGCTATTTTTTTTGCATCACGTTTATAGCAGCAAACTAAAATATCTTTTAATACAATGAATCAGATGATCTTTTTTGATCAGGGCTGGAGAGATACACATTTCTTTTTCTTCTTTCAATTTAAGTAAAGA
>JABJPX010000018.1 GCA_018663625.1 Polaribacter sp.
ATAAAAAAATTTTCAGATCAATGGCAGCCCTCAACAAATGGCTCCTCCCTTCTTTTGGCAAAAAACAATTGGACATGAGCAAAGCCAAAAAATGGCAATTGGCCATCATCGGCTGGAGAGCCTACATCACAAAAAACGCCTTGGACTCTTAAAAGACAAACATATGACAGTTCCTAACAGACACATAAAACTATACACGGGCTCTTTTATTGAAATCCAAAGACTTCAATTGGATTTGAACGATGCCGAAATTCCGTTCTTTATCAAAAACAACAATGAATCGGCAAAACTGGCTGGTTTTGGCTCCTTGAGCGACAGCGTAGAATTGCACATATTTGCCGCTGATTTGGAAAGAGCAACAAACATCTTAAACGCATTGAAATCAGAATTAAATTCCTGATCTTTTTTAAAAATCTTCTTTTATATTCACAATATATCTGTATATTTGCAACCTTTAAAAAGGCCTCGTGGCGCAACTGAATAGCGCACTTGATTACGGCTCAAGAGGTTACTGGTTTGAATCCAGTCGAGGTCACTTTTAATGAGTATAAAAACTCTCAAAAACCGCATAAGTCTTATGATTTATGTGGTTTTTGAGTTTTTAGGGCTTCATTTTGTCATGATTCAATCTGGCAGGTATGCTTGCAGTTGTTTTTAAAAAGTATCGGTGAAACTGACGCATTTGTAAATTAACATTTATGAGCAGGCAAGCATGCATTTGCCGCAACTCTTACTTTAACCAATGGTGTTCCCATTGAAATCGTCTACTAAACAATCGGAAGAAAAGCAAGTAAGGATGTAAACAAGACGCAAAACAGTACTTCTAGAAAAGCATGGAACCATAAAGACTGTTATGAAACATCTCCTTATCCCCTCTTTGGATTCGCAAAGATTAGCACCAAATATTCTCAATTTGGTTTCAACTGTTTGTTCTTAACAATTTAAAGGCCTTGGTGAGATGCCCTTCGACAGTTTTAACAGAAACATCAAGGTATTCAGCGATTTCAATATTTGTAAGACCTTCATTTTTACTAAGCAGGAATGTCTCCTTGCACTTTTTTGGCAAATTGCCAATGCCTTCAGTAACTGATTTTATTTTTTCCTTTAGTAAGAAGGTATTTTGTTCATCTACTATTTCATTTAGAGATTCCATATACGCACGTTCTAGAGAAGAAATCGCTCTGTTTTTATGGTACTGATTGACAAACTTGTTGAAAGTAATCTTAAAGATGAAATTTTTTAAAGAATAACTCGTATTGAGTTTTTTTCGATCCTTCCATATGCAAAAAAAAACGTCCTGAACTATATCTTTCGCCATAGCTCTGTCATTTGTCAAACTTACAGCATAACTAAAAAGTAATTTATTATAGGTTTTGACTAAAAATACGAACGCTTCTTCTTCTCCATTTTTTAATCGAGAAATTAAATCCTTTTGTTTTTTTAACCTTTTAAACATCAATAAAAACTTATTAAAACCTATGAAATAAAATGTTAACTACTTAAATATACGAAAAAAACTTAGTAAAAAAGCAAGGGTTTTAAAATTTTGCTTTGTTATGTATTAAAGCAAACATGTGAAAATATGACCCCCAAAATTGAAAATACTATCGTTAAATACTTATCCCATTCAGCTAGTATTGATGAATTGAACATCCTATCAGAATGGATTGAAAACGATTCAAACAAAAAAATATTTAAAGAATTTGTTTGCATCCATTTTGCAATTAATTATAGTTTGATTGACTCAGAGTTTGAATGACTCAGAAACAAGACTCGCAACTTATCAATTGTTGCCTAAAATCAGCAAAGAAAAACAATGCATAGCGTTTAAAAACAATCAATATACAAATATGCCGTTGTAGCATCCGTTTAATCAATGCTCCCTCTCCTCGTGTTCATTGATAAAGATGATGTTGACAAAACAAAAGTGCCAAAAACAGCAAACACTGATATAATCGGACCCGCTACTAACAAAGCAATAATAGCTTTAGAAGATGGTTCTCATATAGTTTTGGAAAAAGGAGTTGCTTTTCGACGACACTTTGCACAATTTACTCCACCCCGCCCCTTGTTAAGTCAGTTTTTTTCACCTCAAAAAAACAAATTAACTGAGTGCTTAATAACAAGTCAGTGCTTTTGAATTTGGTCATAAAATGGAAATAGGACAATATATTTTATAAACTCAATACTAAAACTATGAAAAAAACAATTACACTTTTAAGCATTTTGTTCACCGCTACAATGTTTTCACAAAACTTTACAGTAGCTACTGAAACACCTTTTATAGGAACAACGGATGGCTCTGCGCATTTAGTAGATGTAGACGGTGATGGTGATTTAGACTTTTTTAATACTGGAGATCAGGGAGGTTCTGGATTTCAAGGCATCGCACAGTTATTTACAAATGATGGTTCAGGAACATTTACATTGGTAGCGGGCACCCCTTTTCCAGGGGTAGAAAGTGCTGCGTCAGAATTTGCAGATATTGAAGGGGATGGTGATTTAGATTTAATATTAACAGGAAGTATTTCAGGTGGTAGAATTGCTCACCTGTATTTAAATGATGGTACTGGAACATTTACATTAGATGCCTCTCAACCTTTTAAAGATGTGAGTGTTGGTGATGTAATCATTGAAGATTTGGATGGAGATTCCGATTTAGATGTTATTATTTCAGGATACAATACAGCAGCTGGAGCAAGAATTACAGAGGTATATAAGAATGATGGAGCAAACCCAGCAGTATTTACGATATTTACAGCAAGTCCTGCATTTGCATTAGCTAACGAAGGTGATGTAGATGTTGCTGACACAGATAGCGATGGCGATTTAGATTTATTAATTACAGGTAATGATGGGTCTGGAGAATTGACAAAATTTTACACAAATGATGGTACAGGTGTTTTTACGGAAGATGCCACCGCTTCAGCCTTGTTCACAGATATGAGAGATAGTGATGCAGATTTTGCTGATGTGGATGGAGATGGCGACCAAGATTTGTTGATTTATGGGCGCTTTGGAAGTTCAGATAGAGAAGCGAAGTTATACTTAAATGATGGTACCGGTGCATTTGCATTAGCAGCAGGAACACCATTTATTGGGGGCAATGCAGGAACTGTTGATTTTTTCGATGCAGACAATGATGGTGATATGGATGTATTGATCTCAGGCTATGAAAACTCTAGTCCAAACAGAAACACAAGGCTATATGGCAATGATGGTGATGGAAATTTTACAGAAGAAATATCAGAAACAATTACAGGAATAAACAACGCAGATATTGCCATAGGAGACATCGATGGAAATCTTACAAAAGACATTGTAATTGTAGGGTATTCAAATATACGAATAGCAGAACTATACACAAATAGTGGTGCTCCCTTATTAAGCATAGACAATGCAGAAGTATTGAATGGAATCTCTGTCTATCCTATTCCCTCTAAAGGAGAATTGTATGTTAGATCTGAGCAAAGTGATATAAAGAGCATACAGCTGTTTGATGTTACAGGTAGTCTCGTGAAAAATATCATCCTCAACAATTCTAAAATGGATGTTTCTTCGCTTCCAAAGGGACTCTATGTTCTTAAAATTAATTTTGAAACAACTTCTCCAATAATTAAAAAATTTATCAAGAATTAGTTTTGTTAAAATCCAAGTGAAATTAGTAAGCCCATTTGAGTTAATTAAAACACCGTAGTCGGCATTCTACAGAAATGGCTTCTTTCGTGTAAAAAGACTCCTTACACGGTGTTTTTAATTACTTTATTTGACCTTGAAAAAAGCGCAGTAAAACTGGGCGTTTCTTTTGCAACACCTATATAAATGACAATACGTAGAATTGTTTCTTTTCAAACTCAACTGCAAACACAAAACCATGATAAAAAAAACAACAAATTTCACAGCGCTTTAGCAAACAAAGAAACAAGTACCTGATAACGAATATATTGTACGTAACTACAAACATCTCAGATGGCGCGTCTTTATTTCTGCATCGATTAAGTTATACAGTTTGTTTTATGTCTGTAAATTGAGTTTTAGTGGTGTTTTTAGGAACTATGACTACTGGAATTGTTTCAGATAATTTCTGATTGATGGTTGTTCTTGGGTGTCAGGGTTGGGGTTTTGCTTGAGACAAAGTGCCAATCATTAATTATTTCCAAAAAACAGCATAAATGGCTGTTAAAATGATCATTATTGCAAAAGATCCAATATTGAACAATGGACTTGTTTTGAATGATTTTTTTGAAATTAAAATTCCTTTTTCATCATCTTTCCCTTTGTGTTGAATCAAACTTACAAGTACAATTATTATCATTGTTAAAATTGCAGTGTACCCCATTTGATCCATCCATGGTACATCCACAAAAAACAAACTATTCGACCATCCCTTTGGAGCTACCTTAAAATACATAGCAATCGGGATTGAAGACAAAGCTCCAATAATTGCAGCTTTGTTGGTGGCTTTTTTCCAGAAAAGGCCTGACAAGAATATCGCTAAGATACCAGGACTTACAACACCTGTATATTCTTGAATGAACTGAAATGCTTGATCAATCCCTCCAAGCAATGGGGCGGTAATTGATGCTATTATCAAAGCAATTGCAGCAGAAATTCGTCCAACATTTACCGTTTTCTTATCCCCTGCATCCTTGTCAATATATTCCTTGTAAATATCCATCGTGAAAATTGTTGATGTAGAATTCAACATAGATGCCAAAGAGGATACTATTGCCGCGGTTAATGCAGCAAAAGCAAGACCTTTTAATCCAACAGGCAGCAATTGAAGCAACCAAGGATAAGCTTTGTCCGACTGACCTACTGATGGTAAATTTTGTTGTCCTATTTCACCCAAAGTTGACAACAATTCTGGGTTGTTTACAATCGTATAAGCTGCTATGCCAGGAACAACGACAATAAGAGGAATGATAAGCTTTAGAAATGCAGCAAATAGAATTCCCTTTTGAGATTCTTTTAAGGATTTAGCTGCTAAAGTCCTTTGGATAATGTACTGATTGAAACCCCAATAATACAAGTTAGCAACCCAAAGACCCCCAACTAAAACACCTATTCCCGGTAAGTTTTTAAATTCTGGATTTGAGGCATCCAGTATCATGGAAAACCTATCTGGAGCTGTTTCGTAAATTGCTTTGAATCCTGCCATCACACCTTCTCCTCCTGACACCGTATTCAAGACCAAATAAGTAGTCACTACTCCTCCTAAAACCAAAAACACTACTTGTATTACATCTGTCCACGCAACTGCTGAAAGCCCTCCGTACAAAGAATAAGCAGCTGCAAAAAGTGACAACCCTACAACTCCATAAACCACAGGAATCCCCATGATTGTTTCTAAAGCGAGAGAACCTAAATAAAGAACGGAAGCAAGGTTTACAAAAATATAGAGCCCTATCCAAAAGACTGCAAGTATTGTTTTTAGATTGGTAGAAAATCGTTTTTCAACAAATTCCGGAATGGTATACAGTCCTTTTTCAATAAAAATTGGCAGAAAATATTTACCAACAATTATCAATGTCAAAGCTGCCATCCATTCGTAAGATGCAATCGCTAACCCCAATGCAAATCCAGATCCGGACATGCCAATAAACTGTTCAGCAGAAATATTTGCTGCAATCAGGGAAGCCCCAATTGCCCACCAAGGCAAAGATTTACTTGCAAGAAAATAATCCTCTGCATTCTTTTGATGTCCTTTTTTATCTCTTGACACCCATAAGCCTACTCCAAGAATCAAAACAGCGTAACCTATAAATATCAAATAATCTAAAAATTCAAAATTTCCAGTCATGAGTATTGTTTTGGTTCGTTCTTATTTTTTTTTGGTGTAATGTGTTGTACTCAGATTTTTTAAAGTATCCGCAGCTTGTTCGGCAGTAATATCCCTTTGCGGATTGGCAAACATCTCGTAACCAACCATGAATTTTTTTACTTCTGCCGAACGCAAAAGAGGAGGGTAGAAAGACATATGAAAATGCCATTCTGGATGCTCAAAATCTGTTGGACTTTGATGTATTCCAGAAGAATACGGAAAAGAAATCTCAAACAAATTATCGTATTTTGTCGTTACATCCTTAATCATTTCAGCAAACGCTTGCTGCTCTTCACTGTTTAATTGTCCAATATGACTGTACTGATCAATAGGCACAATCATCGTTTCATATGGCCATACTGCCCAATAAGGAACCAGTGCTACAAAATGATCATTTTTTAAAATGATTCTTTCATCTGCTGCTATTTCTTGAGCAACATAAGCTTGGAGTAAACTTTTTTTATTGACATCCCAATATTTTTTTTGTTGTAGCTGTTTTTTCAACACTACTTCTGGAATAGATCGCTGTGCCCATATTTGACCGTGTGGATGTGGATTACTACACCCCATTATGCCACCTTTGTTTTCAAATATTTGAACGTGATTTATCATCGGATTGCCCCCTAGTTCAGCATATTCTTTTTTCCACAAGTTAATGATGTCGTGTATTTCTGAAGCAGACATTAATGGCAATGTCAAGGAATGATTGGGAGAAAAACATATCACTTTACACAACCCCGATTCAGTTGAAGCTTTCAACAATCCACTAGTAAAAGTATTTTCTTCTGTATCTTCTAATAATGCGGCAAAATCGTTTTTAAAACTATAGGTTCCTGAATAATCAGGATTGATGTCTCCACTGGCTCTTTTATTTGTGGGACACAAATAACATCCAGCATCATAGTTCGCTTTTTTAATAGGAATCGATTTGTCTATTTTTCCTTGCCATGGACGCTTTGTTCTATGTGGAGAGACCAAAACCCATTCGTCTGTTAAAATATTGTACCTTCTGTGTGGCTGTGTGTTAATTGCTGACTCCATATCCTATTTTTTTAACCCCATCACTGATGGTTGCAATAATTGGTGATAACTTTATGGCATGCTTTTCTTCATAAGCGGCTGATACCTTTTCGATGAATTCACCGACTTTATCTTTATGAACAATATTGATGGTACAGCCACCAAACCCCCCTCCCATCATTCTTGAACCAACTACAAAATCTAAAGCTTTCGTTTGTGCTACTAAAAAATCAAGCTCTTTGCAACTTACTTCATATAAATGCTGTAGTCCATGATGGGATCTGTACAAATACTCACCAAAACCTTTTAAGTCCTTTTTTTTCAAACAGTTAGCAGCCTTTAAAGTTCTCTTGTTTTCCTGAGCAACATACAATGCTCTTTTGTATATTTTAACTGGTAGAACATTTTTAAATTCCTCCACTACCTTTATGGGAATTTCTGTTAAAGAATGATAGTTAGGATGCTTTTTCTTGATCGCAACAAGTGCCGTGTCACATTCATCTCTTCTAACATTGTATTCACTACTTGCTAGGCTATGTGACACATTGGAATTGAGCAATACAACTACATAAGGCTCAAAATCTACTTTTATCAATTCATAATCCAAAGTTTCGCAGTTTAAAAGAATCAAATGATTCTTTTTCCCTTTTACCACAGCAAACTGATCCATGATCCCACATTTTGTACCAACAAAAGTGTGTTCTGCATCTCGTGATAATTTTATAATCTCACAATCTGTAAGACCAATATCAAATAACTCATTTACCCCCTCGGCAATGCCACATTCCAACGCTGCTGAAGAACTAATACCTGAACCCAATGGCAGATTGCTCTCAATAACACAATCAAAACCTTTGACAGAAGCTGGTTTTAATACGTTTATATGGAACAGCACACCCAATACAAAATTTTGCCATTTCACATCACTTCGAACTAAATTGTTTAAATCAACTTTAAAACTGCTTTTAAAATTACTCGAAAGCAC
>JABJPX010000019.1 GCA_018663625.1 Polaribacter sp.
CGCGTTTATAAAAGGGTGTAACTTTTCCGCATGGGAATAGTTAAGGTCGTTCAACTCTTTTAAAACGAGTACTGCACCATTATTAGCAATGCTTACAGAACAATTTTTAGTTGCTGTTTCAATATTTAGAATAATCGCCACAATTTGAAAATTTTTACAAATATAAAGGTTCCTAAAAATAAAACCTCGCAAAATTGCGAGGTCTTATCATAATAAAATAAAAGGGTGTTATTCTAAAACCAATTCATCGGAATAGAATTGTAATATTTTTGTTTTAAATACATAATCGTATTTTGAACGAATCATAGCGCCTTCGGCATTGACCAATCTGGTTCTAACTTGATCAAAATCGAATAAGGTCATGTCTCCAAAATTATATCGTTGTTGTGAATTTTTAAAGGCTTCTTTTTGTGCGGCTAAAGAAATTTTTGCAGCTTGATAGGATTTAGCTGCGGCCTTTACATCTAAAAATGCTTGTTCTATGGTTTGTTTTAACTGGATCTTTTCATTTTCTAGTCGTGTAATCGAGATTTCTTTGTTGATCTTCGATTTCGCTACATTGTTTTTGGTTTGAAAACGATTGAAAATAGGAACGCTCACATTAAAGCCGATTCCATATTGAAAACGATCGGCAGTTTGTGATATAAAATCATCATTAAAACGAGTAGGCAAAAGGTTATTAAATTGATGATAATAAGAAGTTCCTGCGCTAAGGCTATAGGTCAGTGTTGGCTTGTAGGCACTTTTTGCAATTTCGATACTTAAATCAGCACTTTCGATTGCCAGTTTTGCACTTTCAATTTCAGGTCGGTTCAATAACGATTTCTCAAACACGATCTCTGAATTTGTATACAATAGGTTTTCAGAAGGCGTCCCCAATTCTATGGGTGCAACATCAAAATTATCGATCAGAACTTGAAGGGTTTGCGCTAGGTTGAGTAGCGCTAAATTCAATACATTCTCTTGTGCAACGACACTTTGCAAGTTGGCTGCAGCAGTAGATTGAATGTTTAAAACCTCTCCTTTTGCAACGGCTCCGGCTTCAAATCTACTTTTAACTGCCTCTATTTGTTTCACGCTTATTTCATATTGCACATTAGCAACATTTAAATTTTCTTTGGCAAACAACACATTCAGATATCCGTTAACAACAAATAATGAAATGTCGTTCTCTATCTTTTTTAAGTTGTATTCGCTAGACAAAACCCCTAACTGTGCTTGTTTGTAGGTGTTTGTATTTCGGTAACCATTGAAGATGGTACCAGAACTCCTTAAACTAAAAGAGCCATTAAAATTGTTTGTATTTGTTAAAACACCATTCCGGTCTGGCGATAATCCTGAATTGAAATTACCACTTGATCCACCAGTTATATTTGGTAAAAAATTACCATTGGCAATGGCAACATCTTTTATTGCTAATTTTAAATTAAGCTTACTTTGTTGTACAGAAATATTTCTTTCTAAGGCTTGGTCTACACATTCCTTAAGCGTCCATTTCTTTTGAGAAAAACCTGCTAATGAGGTGAATACAGCAACTGCGAGTATAAGTTTAGTTTTCAATGGGTATCTTTTTAATAGGTATGATAGTTATTTTTAATAATCGTAAAAAGAGAATCTTCTTACCTCTTTTAATAGGACGATTAAAAGTAAAATATGTTACAAAGTTACAGGCTCATAAAAATGTTAATTTTTTGCATTCTTCTTATATCGATACAAGGTATAGAACAATCCACCAATTAAGAGGTATGGAAAAACCATTAAATAGGTGATTCCATTGTTTACCCCTTCTGCCATAGAAATGTCTCCATTTTCTACAACGGCCTTACACATAGCACATTGTGCATTGGAAACAATGCAAGTAAAAACAAATAAAAAAGTAAGTGCTGTTTTTTTATTGAACATAATATGGGGATATCATTATATAAACGATTACGCCAGTTACGGCAACATACAGCCAAAGTGGAAAGGTAATTTTTGCAATCTTTTTATGGGCTGGAAAATATGTTAATTTTGCGCGCATATAAGTTGTTAAAACAAAAGGGATGACTATGATTGATAGGGCAATATGTGTAATTAAGATAAAATAGTAGAATGGAAACGTTTTCAATTTAGTTAACAAATCGTATTCTGCAGCAGCTGCACCTCCATAACTCGTGGAATTCGAGGTCATGTGATACGCTACATACATCACTAAAAACAATAGTGAACAAAAAATTGCAAAGGTATTTAAACCTTCGTGTAATTTTCGATTTCCTTTTTTGATGGCAATGACAGCGGCAACTAGGACAATCGCTGTTATTGCGTTTATAGACGCATAAATAGGCGGCAAAAAAGTAAGTGGTTCTACGTCGAAACCTAATTTTTGTAAATTGATCCCAAACAATGCGGCAACAGCTAGCGGAATGATAATAGAAAGTGCCGTAATTATTTTCTTGTACTTTTTTTCTTGTGCTAAATTCTTATTCATGTAATAAAATTTTAATGTCTTCTTTTAATTCTTTTATCTGATCTGGAAACGAATGTTCATCCAAAGCTCTATAAAACTTAATTGGATTGCCATAGGCATCTTTTCTTGAGCGAATATTTCCTTCTTTGTCCACAAGGGAAAACAAGCCCGAATGTTCAAAACCGCCATGAGCTGCATCTCCTTTTCCAGCATATAAAGTAAAACCTTTGTTCGATAATTTTGAAACTTCATCATAAGATTTTCCAGTTAACAAATGCCAATTTCTATGGGTAATCTCATTCTCTTTTGCATAGGTTTTAAGCACCTCTGGCGTATCGATATCTGGAGTAATTGATATGGAAGCAATCCCGAAATCTGGATTTCCAAAAAATTCATCTTGAAGCAACAGCATTTTTTTTGTCATTAAAGGACAAATTGTTGGACATGTTGAAAAGAAAAACTCAACTACATATACTTTGTCTGCATAGGTTTTGTTATTTATTTTTTTTCCTTCTTGATTTGTAAATTCAAAAGCAGGTACTTTTTCAAAGGTATACAAATCGGACTTCTCAAATCGTGACTCAATGTTTCTAACCACGTAGATCCCAAATAATAGGATAACAAAAGCAACACCGACATAAGAATATTTTTTATTCATAACTTACTTTTCTTTTCTATCTGCCTTTTTTCTATCTTTAAATGCGGCATAATACTCATAATAAAGCACACTAATATCGTCTTTCATTGGTCCTTTTAAATCAGACACAGATCTCATATCATATCCAATAAATTTTCTGTTTGGATTTTTATTGTCATCTGTTCTTCCTCTAAGTCTTCCTTTCTTATCAATTAAAAAAGCATCGTTAGTATAGAGATTCGAGAGTTTGCTATTGTTTTTGAAACTAGAATAAAAAGTGTTTATTTGTTCCTTAGAACCTGTTAGAAATTTCCACTTACCCATGTCTGTAAATGCGCCAATCTCCTCTTTAAGAATTTGCGCTTCTTTTTCTTTTCCTTCTGGAACAATCGCAATAATTTGAAATTTTTTATGTTCGATAAATTTTTTGTACACTTTCTCGTTCAAATTAAACAAACCTCCTTTGATTTTATTTAAATCATCTCCTAAAAAACAAATTACAGAAACCTTGTTCTGTAAAGTCTCGGTAGCGTCAATGATAGAGATATCGACCACATTATTATTTACTATAGGTAATTTATTGAAGCGATTTATTCCTGTAGAAAGTAATAAGAAAGCGATCAATGGAAATATAAAAAGTAAAAAAAGTACAACTCTTTTTTTTGTAATCATGATGTATAGAATTTTTAGCAAAAAAAAAGTGGTTATACAAAACCACCTTTTATTTTATTACCATTTTACAAGTGGTCCTAATGTATCGTAGATATATCCGCCCTCTGTTAATAACAAGGTTACTAAAAAGCAGATCAGAAAAATGGGTGTCCATACAATGGCACGTCTAAACAATGTTTTCTCCCCTTCTAAATGCATAAAAGACCATGCAATAAAGTATGCTTTTACGAGTGTTAATATAATGAAAATCCAGTTTAACCAACTTGTTCCTAGGAAATTTGATAAGTGTAAGGAATCTGGTTTCAAAATCCCTAACCAAACTTCAACACCAGTAATTACGGTTAATATAATTAATACTATCCAAATTTTCTTTGTATTCGATTCGTGTGCGTGTCCCATTTTATGTGCTATTTTTTTATTAAACTAAGTAGAAGAATGTGAATACGAATACCCAAACTAAATCTACAAAGTGCCAATACAATCCTACCTTTTCTACCATTTCATAATGCCCTCTTTTCTCGTAGGTTCCAATGATTACATTGAAGAAAATAATGATATTGATTAAAATTCCTGTTATTACGTGAAAACCGTGGAAACCAGTAATGAAAAAGAAGAAATCTGCAAAGATGGTATTTCCATATTCATTCACTTCTAGGTTTGCACCTTCTACAACCAATTTTGTTTTTGCCAATTGTGCACTACCTTCTTCTCTGGAGAGTATTGTTTTTTTCTTTTGGTCTGTGATCAATTCTGTTCTTACTTGAACTTCTGGATGTTCATTATAAGAAGTAATAATTTGATCTATTGAATAGGTTGCAATGGTTGGTTCCTCTACAAACCACAAGCCATTCTTTTTGGTGTGTTGTTCTCTACCATCTAATCTTTCTGTAGTCACAAAATCTGCCAACGCAATTTGTTTTCCATCTTCATTTACAAACTGTAAAATCTTTCCTTCTGTTGTTTTCACAGCTCCATAAGAACCTTTAATAAAGGTATTCCATTCCCAGGCTTGAGAGCCTACAAAAATAATTCCAAAAATAATAGTAGCAAACATGTACCAAGCTACTTTGTTTTTCTGCATTTTATGACCTGCATCTACAGCCAAGACCATGGTTACAGAAGAGACAATTAAGATAAATGTCATAATCGCAACATAAATCATTGGATACTCTCCATGTACAAATGGAACGTGTGTAAAAACTTCATCGGCAATTGGCCATGAGTCAATAAACTTAAAACGAGTTAAACCGTACGCTGCTAAAAACCCTGAAAAAGTTAATGCATCTGAAACGATAAAAAACCACATCATCATTTTACCGTAGCTTGCGCCAAATGGTTTTACACCACCTCCACTCCAGGTTTCTTTTTTATTAGAAGATACAGCTGAATTTGATTTCATAAATTATTCTATTAAATAGTTCTTTAATTGTTTGCAAAATTAATCATTTTTCATCACTTAATAAAAGAGAAAAAGAAAAATAGATAAATCCATAATATATCCACAAAATGCCAGAAGATTGCGCCTAGTTCAAACCCCAGCAAATCATTTGGTTTGTATTTATATTTAAAATGATTATAAATAACAACCAACAGTACAATAACCCCTGCTAAAAGGTGTAAAACATGCAAAAACGTGATACCAATTATAAACGAAGTTGATACCGTACTTTCTGGTCCTGTAAAAAATAATCCGATACTTTTCAATTGATTGAAACCAACATATTGTTGCCAAATAAAACCAACCCCTAATAAAAAGGTGAGTACCACTAAAATTAACGACAGTTGTCTTTTGTTGGTCTTTATAAAATATTGAGACAATTGTAATGTAATACTACTCAATACGATTAAAAAGGTACTAACATAAAATGCCTGCGGCAATTCGAAATCCACCCAGTCATCTCTTTGCATGCTAATTACATAAGCACTTGTAAGTCCTGCAAAAAACATGACCATACTTATCATAGAAACCCACAGCATTGGTTTTGCTGCTTTCCTTCTAGCAACAAGTAATTCTTCTTGTAATTTTTCTTCTGTTATCATTTTTTTAATGTAAAAATTTATCGATCACATATATTATTTGAACCAGTGTTATATACAAAACACTCGCTAACATTAATTTTCTTGCCTCTGTATTCTGTAGTGTTTTATGCAATTGTACTGCGTAAAACAACATTAAACAACCTAACAAGGCTACAATAATAGCCGTTGCTGGATAAATATAAAAGGTGCCTGTAACTTTTAAAACAGGCGCTATTGAAACGACGATCATGATCACCGTATAAAAAATTATTTGTTTTACAGCACTCGTATCTTTGGTGTTCATAGGTAACATATTGAAACCTGCTTTTTTATATTCTTCATCTTGCAACCACCCGATAGACCAAAAATGTGGAAATTGCCAGAAAAACTGAATCATGAATAAAATTCCAGCTTCAATACCAAATTGATTGGTTGCTGCTACCCAACCTAACATAAAAGGAATGGCACCTGGAATAGCCCCAACAAAAACAGTCAATGGTGTTACCGATTTTAAGGGCGTATATGCGCTTGTGTACAAAAAAATTGAGATTGCACCAAACAAAGCACTTTTTGCATTGATATAATACAAAATTCCCAAACCTATAACGGCAAAAAGAATTGCGATTGTTAATGCCAAATTCACAGACATTCTACCTGTTGGTAAAGGCCTGCTTTTTGTACGTTGCATTAATGCATCTGTATCTATCTCTATAATTTGATTAAAAGCATTGGAAGCACCAACCATTAAAAACCCACCAAAAGCGAGTAGTGTCAGCGTTACGTAATTCACTGTTTCTACAGCAAGTAAATATCCTGCAACTGAAGAAAAAACAACAC
Organism: Polaribacter sp.; assembly: GCA_018663625.1. GTDB lineage: Bacteria > Bacteroidota > Bacteroidia > Flavobacteriales > Flavobacteriaceae > Polaribacter. The sequence goes on from JABJPX010000019.1 coordinate 6,612, forward strand.
TTAACGACAACCCAACTTTAACAAGTTGCTTTACGTCCGTAATTGTTGATTTTATGGAGGAAGTATTCTCTGTAATACTCGTAGAATTCATGATCTATTTACTTGACTGCAAAGATATTTCATAATTCTGAATTTACAATACGTTTTATCGCTTAAAAAAAGAAAAAAACCACTCAAAAAGGAATCCTTTATGAGTGGGAAATTGCTAAGAAAAAGAAAAAAGTGTGATTATTAGATAATCACGACATAAATATATATTATTTTTTTAATTTTAATTTTAGTGTCATGAAATTCAAGCACTAAAGATGTCTTTTATTCCATTTTCTTAACGAAATCATTTCTCAATTGATATTGTTGCTTACTTTCTTTACAGGTTGCAAAACCGGCTTCATTAAACTCTAAGCGATGTCCATACTCACTTACCCAACCTATTTGTTGGGACGGATTTCCAACCACCAAAGCATACGGTTTTATTTCTTTGGTAACCACTGCACCAGCACCAACAAAAGCATATTCACCAATATTATTTCCACAAACAATCGTTGCGTTGGCACCAATACTAGCCCCCTTTTTTACAATTGTTCTTAGATACTCCTTTTTTCTTATGATGGCACTTCTAGGATTAATGACATTTGTAAACACCATTGAAGGGCCCAAAAAAACATCTGCTTCGCAAATAACCCCTGTATAAATAGAAACATTATTTTGAACTTTTACATTTTTACCTAAAATTACTTGTGGAGACACCACGACATTCTGACCAAGATTACATCCTTCTCCAATAGTACAATTGGACATAATATGGCTAAAATGCCATATCTTAGTATCATTCCCAATACTGCAATTCTCGTCGATTACTGCAGTTTCATGTGCGAAAAAATTTTTCAAGATTGATCTATTTTATTTGAGTTAATTTCATTTTTTACAATTTCTCTTGCGGAAGAAGTTCCAATTCGGTCAACCCCTAGCGCAATCATTTGTTTTGCCATTTCGAGAGTCTTAATGCCTCCAGAAGCTTTTACTTTTAATGGTTTTGCATGCGCAATTATCAATTGCATATTTTCTAGCGTTGCACCATTTGAGATCTGATTGGCTGTTTTGTAAAATCCAGTTGATGATTTTACAAAAACAGTTTTTGCGGATGCTATCGTAAAATGCTTCAAGACAATATCGCGGATGCGCTGTGAAATTACAACTATTTCCTCATTTGTTAAAGCTGCCGTTTCTATAATCCATTTTATAACTTTCTGTTTCTCTAAACAATATTTGGTACATGCAATAATTTCTTGATCAATTAACTGAAAATTTCCTTCTTTAAATGCGGAATAATTCAATACAAAATCGAGTTCATCAGCCCCTAAATAAATGGCTTCTTCTGCTTCAGCTAACTTTTTTGTAATAGCGGAAGTTCCTTCATGAAAACCAATCACAGTACCAATTAACGTGGGAGCGTTTGCAATGCGTAATACTTGTTTTACTTTGGGAATGTATTCTGCCCGAATCATTAAAAGTTTGTAATTATAAGCAATCGCTTCTTTTGTGAGCGATTCGACAATCTCCAAATTCTCTGCTTCTGTAATTCCTGCTTGTGCTGCTGTTTTTAAATAGGTAGCATCTAAAAATTGGTGCATCTTCATTTAACAAAAATAGTGAATAATGTATTTCAATATAAAAAGAAACCCGATCTAATTAGATCGGGTTTCTTTTTATTCTACTTGAAAGGAAATGGGTAAGGTGTATTTTACTTTTACCGGTTTTCTTCTTTGTTTACCCGGTGTAAATTGAGGCAACTTATTCAAAATTCTTTTTGATTCTTTTTCCAATTGTTTGTGAGGGGCTTTTACAAAAACTACTGTAATATCTCCGTGCTCGTCAATGATAAACTGAGAATGTATTTTATGCTTCCCAGAATGGAGTCCTAATTCTTGCGCTAGTTCAGCATCAAAATTTTTTACAAAAAATCGAGCAATACTCTTTTCGAAACACTTCTTGTTGGCTTCTTTAGAGAGTCCTTCACAGCCTTTATAAATTGGCGCATCTTCTATTAATATACACGGTACAGGATCTGGTTCATCCACTTCAGAAGCTACGATGAATTCAACGGAATCGATATCCAACACTAAAGGGTCTTCATCTATCAATTCGTCTGGAAAAGGCGTTTCTTCAACAGTGTTATTTCCTTTTGTAAGATCGATCAGATCGATAAGCTTTGGCGTTGCTACTTTAATTTTTGGTTTAACAGGGACTTCTTTTTGAAAAACAACATTATGAAGATCTTCTGGAATGTAAACTGTTTCTATTTCTCTGGGATCATCAATTGCATAATGTACTTGTTCGGATTCGTGCTCAAATATTATGTACACTACAAAAAGAACTAATACTAAGCCTAACTGCATAAATATTGTAGAGAACTTTTCTAATTGTTTGGTTGGGTCTTTTTTTAGGTTTTTCATAATTAGAGAATTTTAGATGATTTCACCTAGCCTAAACCAAACAGCATGCCACAAAAAAAGCGCAACCAAATGGTTGCGCTTTTTAGAACGATCTTTTTTTTATTCTTTACTCTACTATTAAAGTAAATGGAATGCTATATTTTACACCAACAGCTTTTCCTCTTTGTCTTCCTGGCTTCATTTTAGGCAACATTTTCATCACCTTCACAACCTCTTTTTTAATCTTCGGGTGTGGTGCTCTCGCTTGGATATTTACTACATTTCCGTTTCTATCAATTTTAAACCCAATAAAAACTTTTTTTCTCCCTGCATCCAATCCTAATTCGTTTGGAAGATCCGCATCAAATTTTCTAGAAAAATGCTTTTGAACCATTTTACTAAAACATGATTTTAAAGCTGTTTTGTCCCCTTTACAACCTGGAAAAACAGGTACGTCTTCAATAATCATAAAACTTACGTCTTCGATTACTTCTTCCGACTCTTCTACCTCCTCAATTTCTTCAACGACAATTTCTTCAGTTTCATCGGTTTCTGTACTCTCTATAACCGTTTCTTCTACTTCTTTTTCATCCTCTACAATTTCAATTTTTTCAGGTGCTGGTGGCGGTGGCGTTTTAGGTTTTATTTCCTCAATACGCTCTGTAATAACCGTTTCTTCTTCCATCTCAGCATTCATATTTGCCAAACCAAACTCTCCAAGATCTTTCTCAAAAGTTTTGTGTTCTATAGCTGCATAGGTAACAAATAGTGCCAAAACGAGGCCTAGTTGCATGAAAATCTTACTGTAATTTTCTAAGTTAGATTTTGGATTTTTCTTAATTTCCATTGTAAAAGGTTTTAGTAGTCCGCTAATTTAATTAAATTATTGACTTATTTACAAGTCTTGGTGTTAATTAAATGCTTTTTTTAAAAAAAAGGTTAAAAATCAGTAATGCAAGAAGCACCCCGACTGAATTTGCTAGAAAATCAAACAATTCTCCTGTTCTATATACCGTTAATGTCGTTTGTAATACTTCAATAAAAATGCCATAAAGTAAAGAACCAATTAGTACTTTGTATTTATATTTCGACTTTTTTAAAGCTAACAACCAACTAAAAGTGAGCGAAAAATAGGCAATAAGATGGTATAGTTTATCAATATTAGAGATCGCTATCTTCGGAAAATTATTTGTTTTAATAAGACTTAGATACGCAATACTAATTGTAATCGCAATTGCAATCCAAAGCGTACTAGCCTGCAATAAGTGTTTTATACGCTGCTGCATCTAGTAAAGCTTCTATTTGAGAATCATCTGAAATGGTAATTTTAATCATCCATCCCTCTCCATAAGGGTCTGTATTTACCAATTCTGGAGCATCTTCCAATGCTTCATTAAATTCAATTACTTCTCCCGATAAGGGCATGAATAAATCAGAAACTGTTTTTACCGCCTCTACAGAACCGAATACGTCTCCTTCTTCTACGGTGTCGTCTAAGGTATCTACATCTACATAAACAATATCTCCTAACTCTCCTTGTGCAAAATCAGTAACTCCTACAATTGCAGTGTTACCTTCAATTTTAATCCACTCGTGGTCTTTTGTGTATTTTAATTCTGATGGGATATTCATGATCTTTTATATTATATAATGATTTTTTTAATTGCCTCCTAAATTGTAAATAATATTGAATCCTCCATTAATTGCCTGTCTTGGGAATGTCGTAGAAATCGCATATTTTGACGTTTGATGATTGTAATAAAACGACGCGGTAAAATTACTATTTAATCTATAATCTGCCGTAAATTTTAACGAAAATAATCGTTGACCTCCACTAATTTGATTATTGTCGATATCTACCGATCTAATTTGAGTTAAATTATCTCTTAAAGAGAGATCTGCTCTCAGGTTAATATCTCCTTTCAGCGTTTCTTTTTTTCCAGTAAATCGAGTACTGAATTTCACATCTTTTAAAACATATCCCATTCCTAAAACATATTCTGTTCCCCTAATATCTGTCAAGGTACTATTATTGAAATTCATCGTTAAGGTTCGATCTCTTTTTACTTCACCTCTTAATGAAAAAGAATTTTTCATTTTCATATCTACTTTTACCAATGGAGAAAACTCATCGAGCAAAGTAACTGTAGAGACTAGTAATTCGGGCTCGTAATTTGCTGCGGCATTAAAATTTGGATTGGCAAGATCATCACTAAACTGAAGGTTGTTTGTAAAACTAGAGACCGTATACGAGGAACGGTACCCATGTGATATTACAAAAGTGCTAAAGTTTTTCTTAAACCATTTTCGCTTCATGAAGCCGTTATAACGCAAAGTCCAATTGGGTATTGGAATATCTCTAAACAGGCCTGTACTAATTTTCTCTGGATCACGCCCCGAATACGCAGCCATAAAGGCGGGCAATAGTACTTGTTGACTTGTTGCTCCAAAACCAGCAACTGGTAAACCGCTTTCGGTAGACAATCTATTGGCAATGGTACTTCGATACGCTTTCATTTTCTGAAACAACGCGTCTCCATCAGAAAAAGAGGTGCCAATCATGGCGTAACTGGTACTAAAGTTCCCGTTTTCAAATGCGGCAGCTTTGGTATCTATAATTCCAAAAAAATTGTCTGGATTGCTACTATCTGCAATCACATCTAATTGTTGTTGCAAATCTCTTGTTTGAATTTTATTTCCAATCACATCGATGTTTAAATCTTTAAACGGTTTTAATGTAAAAGAATAGTCTAATTTATTGTAGTGTGTTTTGCGATAGGTTTTATTAAAATAGGCGCTTTCATCAATGTCTGGTGTCGTAGGGTCATCTTCTAAGGCTCTTGGGTCTATCAACCAACCATTCATTAAGGCTTTATTTCGAATATCTACTTGACTCCCGAAAGCAAAGGAAGTGGGTGCTCCTCCTAAGAAACCAACGGTTTCATCGAAACCAGGCAATAGCTGTCCATTGTTTTCAGAATAACTGATTTTCCCTTGTTTTACAGAAGTAACTATATCAAAAGCCCCTTTTAACAGTCGCTTTCCTAACGGTAATTTTTTATTTTTGTTTCGTCGAATAGGCGCTACTAATTTACCAGATCGTTTGAGCGCTCTATTTCTTTTTCGTTGTGCTTTCGTGAGTAAAAACCTTTCGAAATTTAATTTTTTATACAATTTCTCAAAAGCAAAAGTCGTGTTCATATTATGAGTGTTTGCATTCTGAATGACATTTCCAATTCGATCATTGATCAAGTTGTCTTGGGAGGTAACTTGCCAATCAAAATCTGCAGTATATGCATAGTCCGCTTTCATAAAGTCTAAAAAAGGGATTTTATCAATGGGCATTCGATAAGTACCGTTTAACTTTTGATGGTATTGATTGGGTCTTCCTGTATTAAAAAAGTTATCAAAAACGACCAAATCTTCTCCAGATCCAAAAGCATCATAAATATTACTATTGGTAGCATTAAAGTTTACTTGAATCGATTTTGTCAAATCAAAAGCAACTGCATAATCCCAATCAAATAGAAATCTACGTTGTTTTAATTCTGGTTGTGCAGACAAACCATCTACTAAATTTCGAGATTCCTGCGCACTAAATTGTCTGTTTATACGAGAGTTAATAGCGAGAGTTTTTGGAATTGGGTTGAAATTTAAATCCTTAAACAATTGCCAATACTTTCCTTTTAAAGAATCTAGATTTTTAAAAGGGGCAATACCTTTTGATTCAAAACTAAAATTATAGGCCGCAGAAGCATTTACATTTTCGTTTACATATTTTTTAATATTGTAATCTCTGTGGAATTCTTTGTTGTGTGCATAGGAAACAGAAATATTTTCTACATCGTAAAACTGTGGTTTTTTTGATGACCCTGGATTTCTATTCTTTTTTACATTATTAAAACTAATACTAGTCCGTTTGGTATAATCTCTAGAAAACGCACTATTTGGGTTTTCGGCGATGGCGTCTACCAATTCCACATCTTGATATTGTGGATCAAATTTTGGATCGATAAATTGTTCGCCAATACTGTAACTCATTGGCAATTGAATCCCCCATTTCTTGGGAGTTAAAACGCTTCCTAAATTAACAGTAGTTGAAAAGTTATATTCTTTTGTTTCGTTTAAACTTCGTTGTCCTATTCTATCTTCTACATTTCCAAAACCAATAGTTTGCATGCTTCCAGACAAAGAAACATTGGCAACATCTGCAAAATTTGCATCGGCATTTACTACAGCTGCCCAACCGCCTTTGTTATCAAAACCTGCGGAGCGCAGTTCGTTGAACCAAATTTTAGCACTTTTAGGCAACGGTGCATTGTTCTTTAACCCAAGCATCACAGTTCTTACTTGTGCCAATGTTGGATTTCCTTTTACACTTACTTTAATGGGTTCTTCTGTTTCAGGAGTGTAAAGTTCATTAATTGTTGCATTTGCAGCATCTCGTTCTAATTTAACGGCTCCAAAACGCTTTAAAAGTATCTCTAAATTATTTTCTTCAGGCCAAATATCGACCGCAGCAGTGGCATTATTTTCTGTTACTATTAATGGAATTTCAACTTGATAAAAATTATCATTTAAATCTGTTCCCAATCTTATAACGGCAGACATATCTCCTTCATCAATCGCACCTACTGTTTTAATTTCCTCTAAGTGCATAAACATTTTAAGCTCTTTAAAACGTCTTAAATCGATGCTTATGTTTTTATAGATGGCTCTAATTTTGTCGGTCTCTAAATTCAAAACCCTTAAGGTAACCGATTGCTCATTTTGCTGCTGTACTGTTGTGCTTCCTTGTAAATTTTCTCTAACAATTCCTGGAGGCAATACATAGCTGCCTTCATTTTGTTCGATGCTTATAACGCCTACTTCAAAATTGTTCAATTCTGTTTGATCTAATTCTCGGTCTGGATTAATATTTGGGTCTAAGGTTCTAACATAACGTCTCCAATCGCCACGCACTAAATCCAACTCTCCAAAACGCAAAACAACGGGCATTTTAAATCCTGAAAGAAACATTCTCATAAAACGAATGCTGTTAAAATCTGAAATTCCATTAATCGGTGTTCCACTTCGAACAGGTACTCTAAATTGATACCATTTTGTTTGTTGAGAATTTCCGTTCTCTAGCGTAATTGTTGTCGTTTTTTCATCCACAATAAAATTTCTTCCAGCAACCAAATCGGCCTTATCCATAGAAATTTTATATTGATAGTAACTTTCGACCGTATTCATGGTTTGATCTCTGTTAATATCTTCGACATCTGGATAAGTCGTAGATGCCGTTGGATAGGATTCGGTAGATTGATTGATCGTAGGAGAATTCCCTTGGGTGTTGTTGAAGTTCTTATATCTTTTAATGATAGAAGCATCTTCATCGTTCAATTGACCCCCTCTAAAAAACTGGAAGTTATCGAAAGCAGGATCCGCTATAAAATAACTTGGCAAGCTTTCTTTAGGAATTTCTAGGTTTTCAGCTAATTTCGTTAACTCATCTGCATCATTCAACCCATCAAAACCTAAATCCTGATTTGCTCTAGCTGCATCCTCTTCACTAAACGCATAAATAATCGATTGGTTTGAGGGTACTTTCCCCCAAATTGTTGGGATGGTGTTTTGGTCTAATCCAGATTCTGGCAGTCCGTTCTCATACATTTTTCGACTGTCTTTATTTACATCTTCTGAGATGTTTCCAAGGTTTATATACAAATCTCCTACTTGATTTGCTGGGTCTTGTGCATCGACTCCAATTGGCAAACCTTCCTCGTTTGTAATGGAATAGTTGTCATAGGGATCCATAATCCAAAACTGAATGTATTCTACATTGGCTTGGTCAAAATTATTGGTGGTTAAAGGGCGGGTAATTCCTGCCCAACGTGCTTCTGGATTGTTAAAAGTTCCGTCTGTATTTACATTGATGCCCGTATCAAAATTATAGGATCCTCTTTCGTTGGGGAAATAAGCCAAATCCAGGGTTCTTAACAAACTATTTTGGGTAATATCTAATTGCTGATTTGGGAATAATTCTCTATAATTAATTTGTCTGGTTTCAGCTCTCGATAGATCGTCTGCACCAATTCCGGATGGAGTATCTCCCAAGCCATAAAAAACTTGATCAATACTATACCAAGCTAATTTTGCTCTTTTAAAATTATATTCAATGCTATTAAGACCTCCATTAAAAACATCGTTGGTGTTGTTTTTTGGAGTACTCGCCAAATACCATTGCAGGGGAGATAATAATGAAATTGGTATTTGAGATGCTTCAAAATCATCTATATAAGAAGTTGCTGATCCGGCTACGTCAATACCACTTGGAGTCCCCGGTAATAAATAGGCCATGTCTGCTCTCACCGATAAATTAGAAGGAACATCGGTATCTACAAAAGGGAGTTTGTTTGCTAATTTTGTAAAGAAAGGTACCTCACCAGAATAGTCTACATTCAATCCCAACATCGTGTTACTTATCGGTTCCGATCCAAAGTTTACTTTTGGTGTTAAGGGTCTTTCTTCCACATTTAAAACCGTACCTCCCAATGTAAATTTATCTGAAAAACGATGTTCTACATCAACTCCCATAAAAGTTTTCCGTTGCTGATTGAACACGGCATTGTTTTCTGTAGAAACACTAATAGGCACTCCAGATGCTTGCAATCCCGGATCTATAATTTGTACTTTTCCCGCTAAGTAATCCACCACAAAATCTACCCCTTCAAGCAATTGTCTTCCACCTGCAGTTACCTTTACAGAACCTCTAGGAACATTAAAAGCGCCTATTGGAATTCCGCCAGAATTCTCTGATTTAAAGTATCCTTTTAATAAGAATTTGTCTTTGTTCTGATAATTATTTTTTGCATTTATTTTAGTGTCTAAATACAGTTCTTTAAAAACGTAATTGTCTTTGTCTTCTTGACTCGTTAGTTCCATCTCTAAATTTCCACCAAAAGGTTCTGGCTTTGGGAAAAAGATAAATCCATTTTGTGAATTTACAGTAATGCCTTCTACATAATCAAAATACCCATCGGCATCTCGAAATTGACTTTGATCTAATTGATCCAATCGCAATACTTGCAATAACGGCTTATTGGCGATGTCTGGGGTTTGTGCATTTTGAAGTGTGTTTGAAGGAATTCCGGTTGCGTCATCTCGATACTGAACTTCAAAACGAAATCCGTCTTGCGACAAAGGAAAGGCGCCTAAAGCATATACGTTTTTCATCATCAATCTCCAAGTAGGAAATTGTTCTAAACCACCATTTCGATCGTCTCTTTTCGTAGTTAATATTTCACTTCTTAATAATTTTACGGCTAAATTATTAGGTGCTTGTATTCCATCGTTAGAAAATTCTCCAACTTTAAATGAATTTTGATTGATTGGAGCTCCTGCTGCATTGGTCACATTTCCTGCAACCGTGTATTCGTATGCAACAGCTAAAACTTCCCCATCATTCAATCTTCTATTTAAAGAAATAAATCCGAGTTGTGGATTGAGTGTATATTCGTTTGCTTGTAATTTTCTAGCATTTTGAAGTAAGGAGTAATCACTTCCTTCTTGCATATTGTAAGGACTACTTTGTAGGGTTGTATTTACCGTTCCCACATCTCTAATACCGCTCGACTGTGTTAACAAATCGCCAATCGTATTTGTGCTATTGGAAGGGATGTTTTGCAAAGAAACGAAAGGACTATCTGCATTTGGTGTAATGTCTGTAAAATTCACCAAATTCGATGTCCCTACTTCTCCAATATCTGCAAAGGCAACAATACTTCTAAAATCTTGGGTACTTGCATTTCTATTGGTAATCCAAACTTCTATTCTGGTAATGTTAATTTGACTGTTTATCAAAGGATATTGTTCCAATGACTTTGCATAATTATCTACAAAATATTGTGATAAGAAAAAGTGTCGGTCATTGTCATAATCTGTTGTTCTTAATTCGAAGGGTTGAATGGAGGCTCCTCCTTCTGATGTAACTGTTTTACTTTCAGAATTTTGCTGTGAAAAAACAGCCGTTATTTTGGTGTTTCCAAATTTTAAATCGGTTTTCACACCAAATAAACTTTGAGCGCCATTAATTAACGAATTCTTTATAGGCATCGAAATATTACCCGCTTCAAGTCCTTGTATAATGCCGTCTTCTGAAAAGTTTATTAAATCGTCTTTGTAACTGTTAACCTTATCCTTCAGGTTTCCAAGTCTTTTTTTAACACCGCCTAATTTATCATTAAAACTCCCTTGACTGTTTCCTGATCCTTGCGATTCATTTGAATTTTCCGAAGGGAGAAACTGAACTTTCACTAAGTTTTGAAAATCGAATGTAGATTGTGTATCATAGTTTGCTGAAAACTGCAATCGCGTTCCAATTTTCGCTTGCAAACTGACATTAATTTGTTGATCAAAATCAAAAGTAAGACTGCTCCTGTTTTCTTCTGAAATTTGTGGATTCTCTGTATTTTGATAGATCACCCCTAACTTTAAATTTAAATTTCCAGTAGGAATTACCTCTACCTTTTTACTCCCAAAAATAGTTTCAAAGAATTTAGAATTTACATAATAGGCAGGTAGTAAGTTTTTTTGAGCAGCTACTGCGTCGTCAGTTCTCCCGTTCGCTGCAGTAATTTTCTCCTTAAAGTACACTAACATATCTCTTTTTAAGCGATATCTTTTGTATTGTTCGGGCGTTAAATAAATAGGAGTTCTTGTGTAATAATCTCCTATTTTCTCTAAAATCACATACTTGTTAAGGACCTTATCAAAAATAATTTCTTTTTCTGCTAAATAGTCTAGAAACAGGCCTCCTGTTTGGTTTTTCGTAAAGTTATAGGTTAAATCTAAGGTATCTTTTTCAACTTCTGGAGCATTGCTGCCTGCCATAAATTGTGAAAATGAAGAAGTGCTTGCCAACAAAGCAAACACAACGAACAAAAATATATTTTTTAGATACTTCTTCAAGGGTCTATAAATTCTTTAGCGCTAATTTTATAAGTTGCTCAACGGAAGCATCTTTTTGTGTTTTTATAATTGAAGAAATCACTTTTTCAGATTGTTTTCTTGCAAAACCTAATACCTCCAAAGCAGATAACGCTTCTTCTTTGTTTGTATTGTTTGTATAGACAGAAACTTCATCTAAATCAAATGTTTGTAAGATTTTATCTTTTAGGTCTACAATAACTCTTTGCGCTGTTTTGGCACCAATTCCTTTTACAGATTGAATTACGGGCACATTTTCTGATGCAATTGCTTGTTGTATTTCTTCAGAAGTCATTGATGACAACATGGTTCTTGCGATACTTGGTCCAACCCCAGAAACGGAAATTAAAAGTCTAAAAACTTCTCTTTCTGTTTTATTTATAAAACCAAACAACGTGTGTGCATCTTCTCGAATTAAAAGATGGGTATATAAGACCACGGCTTCCTGGTCTGGAAGACTCGAAAACGTATTCAAAGAGATGTGCAATAGATATCCAACTCCATTACAATCTACAACAGCATAGGTAGGGTTTTTCTCTACCAATTTTCCCCTTATTTGTGTAATCATACCCGTCTATTTATGCTCCTAATGTAGCTTTTTATTTTAAATTTTTTTCTTTTTCCTGAGCATCTACAGCGGCTAGGGCTGCCATATTTACCATTTCATCGACACTAGATCCCAATTGCAAAATATGCACTGGCTTACTAAACCCTAAAATGACGGGACCAATCGATTCTGCTCCATCAATTTGTTTTAATAATTTGTAGGTAATGTTTGCCGATTCTAAATTTGGAAAAATAAGCACATTTACTTTTTTACCATTCAACTTTGAAAAAGGAAATTCTTTTGCCAACATTTCTGGATTGAGCGCAAAATCTGCTTGAATTTCTCCATCAACTACTACGTTTGGAAAATTACGATGGATGTAAGATATGGCTTCTCTAATTTTCTTGGAAGTTTCTGTGTTTGAAGACCCAAAATTAGAAAATCCTAACATTGCAATATTGGGTTTCATTCCAAACATCGTTACCAGTTTAGAAGTCATCTGAGAGATTTTTGCTAAATCTTTTGCAGATGGATTCACATTAATGGTGGTATCTGCTAAAAATAAAGGACCTTGTTTAGTCAACATCAAATTACAGGCAGCAATTCTAGTAACTCCTTTCGATTTTTCGATGAGCTCCAACATGGGTTTTACTACGGTTGGGTAAGGCCTAGAATATCCGGTAATTAAAGCATCTGCTTCTCCTTCATTGACCAACATTGCTGCAAAATAATTACGCTCTCGCATTAATTTCACTGCTTCTGAGTAGGTTTTCCCTTTGCGTTGTCTACGCTCCCAATAAACGTTCCCAAAACGTTCTCTTCTTTCTTTTTCTTCGTCTGTTTTTGGGTCAATAATTGGCACATCTGCTGTAAAACCAATTTCTTCTTTCAATACTAAGATCAAATCTTTTCGCCCTAATAAAATAGGCTTTCCTAATTTTTCATCATGCACTCTTTGTGCCGCTTTTAGCACATCTAAATGGTCTGCTTCTGCGAAAACAATGCGCTTTAGATTCCTTTTTGCTCTGTTGTGTAATATTCTAATCTCTTTACTTCCAGATCCAGATCTTTCCATGAGTTCCTCACGATATTTGTTCCAATCTTCAATCGGCTCTAAGGCCACACCAGAATCCATTGCAGCTTTTGCAACTGCCGGTGGAATCTCATAAATAAGTCTTGGATCAAAAGGTTTTGGAATGATGTACTCTTTTCCATAGGTCAAACTCACCTCATCATACACAATATTTACTTGCTCAGGCACCGATTTTTTTGCCAAATCTGCCAATGCGTGTACCGCGGCCATTTTCATTTCTTCGTTTATTTTAGTTGCTCTAACATCTAAAGCACCTCTAAAAATAAATGGAAAACCTAGTACATTGTTTACCTGGTTTGGATGATCAGAACGACCAGTAGCCATTAAAATATCATTTCTTGTTGCAACTGCTAAATCATATTCTATTTCTGGTTCTGGATTTGCCATAGCAAATACAATTGGATTTTTAGCCATCGACAATAACATTTCTGGAGTCACTACATTTCCAGTAGAAAGTCCGATAAAAACATCGGCATTGTGCATCGCTTCTTCCAAAGTATTGAGGTCTTCACTTGTAGCAAACTCAGCTTTTTGTGAAGTAAGGTTGTCTCGATCTTTTCGAATGACTCCTTTGCTATCACACATAATAATGTTCTCTTTTTTTGCCCCTAATTTTAAATACAATCTTGTACATGAAATTGCAGCTGCACCAGCTCCATTCACTACAATTTTAACGGCAGCAAAACGTTTCTCAGCAATATCAATCGCATTCTTTAAAGCGGCTGCTGAAATAATAGCGGTTCCGTGTTGATCATCATGCATTACAGGAATATCCAATTCCTCTTTCAATCTTCGTTCTATTTCAAAAGCTTCTGGTGCTTTAATATCTTCTAAGTTAATTCCACCAAAGGTTGGGGAAATCGCCTTTACTGTTTCTATGAATTTATCGACATCTGTGGCATCTACTTCAATGTCAAAAACATCAATATCTGCAAATATTTTAAACAACAATCCCTTCCCTTCCATTACAGGTTTTGAGGCTTCTGGCCCAATGTTTCCCAATCCTAAAACAGCGGTACCATTTGTAATCACAGCGACTAAATTTCCTTTAGCGGTATACTTATAAACGTTATTTCTATCTTTTGCTATCTCTAAACATGGTTCTGCAACACCTGGCGAATACGCCAAAGCCAAATCGTGCTGAGTTGCATACTTTTTGGTAGGTACAACAGCAATTTTACCTGGTTTTGGTTTTGCGTGGTATAGTAAGGCTTCATGTCTTTTTCTAGAATCACTCATAAAAATATTATTTGTTTGTAACTAACAAATATAAGGTTTTCAAGTGAAGCTCTGTCCTTTATTTCATTCTTTTGAAATCCTTCATTCTTAGAAAATTGAACTTCAAAAAAGAGGCATACTCTTTACAATTATAGCGATAGTAGAAAGCACTTTTTTCGGGGAAATTCTTAATTTTTTTTTTAAACTACAGGCTCATTACCTAAAAAAATCGGTTCTTGTAACAATGAAGAAAAACATACGTCTACTAAGAAAATTTCCAATGAAAAAAACAGCGCTACTTTTTTTAATTTTAATATCTGTTTCTCTTTCTTCTCAAATCAAAGGAAAAATTACGGATACTAAGGGAGAACCGCTTTCTTTTGTGAGTGTTTATTTAGAAAACACTGTAACTGGTTCTACTTCAAACGACAATGGAGACTATGTTTTAAACATTAAAAAACCAGGAACCTACAGCATCTACTTTCAGTTTTTGGGATATAAAACACTGAAAAAAAATGTAAGCATCAATAGTTTCCCTTTGATTTTAAATGCGACTTTAGAGGAAGAAAGTATTGAATTAAAAGAAATTTTAATTTCTACAAAAGATAACCCTGCAAATGTAATTATTAGAAACGTTATTGCTAATAAAGATAAAATTACAGATAAATTTTCGACATATACTGCAAATTTCTACTCGCGGGGATTGTATAAAATAAAAGATGCTCCAAATAAATTTATGGGTCGGTCTTTAGGGGATTTTGGCGGTGGATTGGACGCTACCAGAAGTGGTATTATTTATCTTTCCGAGACCATTTCTGAAATTACGTATCAGAAAAGACCTAAAAAATTCAAAGAAAAAATTACCGCTTCTAAAGTTTCAGGAACCGACAATGGCCCTAGTTTTAATAGAGCAGAAGATGCAAACATCAACTTTTATAACAATAGTGTTGAGCTTGGAAATGATTTAATTTCACCGCTTTCTACTAACGCATTTAGTTATTACCGTTTTAAACTTATTGGTACTTTTTATACTAAAAGCGGTAAACTCATCAATAAAATAAAGCTACTTCCAAAACGGAAAAATGACCCTGTTTTTAATGGTAATATATATATTGTGGAAGACGATTGGGCCATCTATGGTGCAGACGTTACCGTTACAGGAGCCCAAGCAAACTTTCCAGCAATAGATCTTTTGTCTTTAAAACAAGATTACAATTATTCAGAAGAAAATGATTCTTGGGTGCTCATCAGTCAAGCTATTGGATTTCAAGTTAACTTTCTTGGATTTAAATTTGATGGTAAATTTTCATCTGCCTATTCAAACTATAATTTTACACCAAATATTAATGAAAATACATTTTCAAATGAGGTCTTAACCTTTGCCAAAATAGCTACTAAAAAAGATTCTGTTTACTGGGAGAAAATTCGTCCAGTTCCGCTAACACTAGAAGAAATAAAAGACTACACCATTAAAGACAGCATCAAAGTAATTCGAAAGTCTAAAAAGTATTTAGACTCTCTGGATACCAAAAGAAATAAATTAGGTTGGTTTGATCCAATCACAGGATATACATTTCTGAACTCTTACAAAGACTGGTCAATCTCCTATAATGGACCTTTGCTAAAAACAAGTTTTAATCCTGTACAAGGTTTTCATTCCTCTGTTGGAATTCGCTATTTTAAAAGACAAAACGATGCTGGAAAATGGTGGAATGCAGGGATAAATGTAAACTATGGTTTTGCAGATAAAAGAGCTAGGCCCACCATCTTTTTTACCAAAAAATGGAACAATATATCGCGGCCAAGAGTCTCAATAACTGGTGGAGTTACAACAGCTCAATTTAATGATAGAGATTCGTTTTTATTAGCAAACAATACCTTTAGCGCTCTTTTTGATAAGGAAAATTACTTAAAAATATACGAAAAATCATTTGCAAGAATTAGTTATTCTAATGAGATAAAAAATGGTGTTTTTCTAAACACTTCTTTAGAGTATGCGAATCGGAAACCTCTTTTTAATACCACTAATTATTCTTTTAAAAACAAAGAACTCAACTATACCTCAAACAATCCATTGGATGAAACCGATTATTCAAATGCTGCTTTTTCTGAACACACCATTGCAACTTTAAATATAGGGGCACGTTTTGTGTTTGGTCAAAAATACCTCTCCTATCCAAATCGGAAATTCAATATTGGAAATGAAAAGTATCCAACATTCAATCTGAATTATAGGAAAACATTTGGTGCTCAAAATTCTGAATTAAATTCTGACGTACTTATTGGACGCTTAAATCAGGAGATCAACACCGGAAATTACGGACGTCTTTCCTATAATCTTCGAGGAGGCCTTTTCTTAAAAAAGAAGCAAATTGCCTTTATGGATTATTTTCATCCAAATGGAAATCAATTTACATTCCCCTTGGATATTTCATATAAAAATAGTTTTAGTTTGCTCAATTACTACAAAATTTTTTCTAACGACCAATATGCGGAAATGCACCTGCAACATAATTTTAAAGGTACCTTGTTATCAAAAATACCGCTGATAAATCAACTAAACTTTCATTTAGTAGCAGGAGGAAAAACCTTATTTACAGCAGAAAGAAAACCTTATAGCGAATATTCAGTAGGGTTGAATAATATTGGTTGGGGGAAGTGGCGTTTTTTAAGAATCGATTATGTGCGTTCTAATTTTAATGGAATCTCAAAAGAGGGATGGCTTTTTGGATTGAGTTTGTTCAATTAATTTTTATCTTTGATACTATGAAAATCAAATTACTCTTTTTTGGAATTACTAGAGATTTATTAAATACAAATGAGATGTCTTTTGAAGTTCTTGAGAACTCAAGTATTAAAAACCTTAAAAAGGAATTGCACACAAAACATCCTTCGTTAGAAAACATCAATTCCTATGCAATTGCTGTAAACGAAAACTATGCTACAGATGATTTGATATTACAAGAAAATGATGTTGTTGCAATTATTCCACCGGTTAGTGGCGGCTAATTATCTTAGGTATTTTTTATCAATATAAAAAGTTCCAAAAGGTAAAATAGACGCTGCAAAAACAATTGCCAGCGTTTTATAACTCCACTTCATTGGCTTGAAAAGCATCATTGCTAAAACAAGGTACAACATAAAAATAATTCCATGGGGCATTCCTAATAGTTTCACATAGGAAACATCCCCTTGAAAGTATTTTATTGGAACTGCTACAAAAAGTAACAACAAATAAGAAACTCCTTCAAAAAAACTTACAATTCTAAAAATATTTTTCATTTTTTCAACTTCTGATATAACACAACAAAGATACGTTTTGATTTCCTATTTTTGTATTTCAATATGAGCAAAACATCTATAAAAATTACTTCTAAAAAACTGAATTTAAACGAATGTTATAATTTTGTAACAGCGGCTTCATGCGGAGGTATAGCCGCATTTGTAGGAACTGTTAGAAATGATACCCAAAACAAAAAAGTAACACAATTGGACTTTTCTACCTACAAACCGATGGCGATAAAAGAAATGCAAAAGATTGCAGAATTGGCTTTAGAAAATTTTAAAATCCATAAAATAGCCATACACCATGCAGAAGGCATGTTACAAATTGGCGATATTCCTGTGATTATTACAGCTTCTGCAAAACATAGAAAAGCGGCTTTTGAGGCTTGCGAATTTGCCATTGACACCCTAAAAGAAACGGTTCCTATTTGGAAAAAAGAATATTTTGAAGATGGTGATGTTTGGGTAAATGCCCACCCTTAATAGTTTGCGATTCCTCCCGTAAGACTCAATACAGTAAGTGCTGGGTATCTTTTCTTTAACATTTTTGTGGCTTTGTAACTATTCAGTCCGCGTTGACAAACAATCACATAGGTTTTATTAAAATCAATATTTATTTTTTCTACGTCAAAGTCAGTTATCGGAATTGTTTGATGCACCTTAAAAGGCAGTTCTAAATCAGATAGTACTGCAATAATTTCAATGTTTTTAAATATTATTTTCTCTCTTAAGTCTGTCGGCGAAATTTGTAAATCCGCTCGTTGAATTGCACAAACAGCATCCAAGTAAGATTGAGTTTCAAACAACTTCAAAATTTCAGTTTTCAAAATACTTGGCAATAAGGTCATTTTTAATTGGGTATTCTCAAGTGAATTGTAAATCAGCAATGTATTTACTAAAGGACTCCCAATGCCTGTAACCAGTTTCAAAACTTCGTTTACTTGTTGCATAGCAATCATGCCAACAATCCCATTCAATGTTCCAGCCGTTTCGCAATTGGGAATGTCGGTTGTCATTTCTGGAAATGCATCTCTTAAATTTGCCGAATGGCTTCCGTCTTTTTGTAGCACATTAAAGGTTGCCACATAACCATCAAACTTGTATAAAGATCCATAAACCAGGGGCTTTCCTTTCACAACACAAGCATCGTTGAGTAGATATTTTGTAGGCAGAGAATCGGTTCCATCCACTACAATGTCTACGTTTTCCATTAACTCAAAAATAGTTTCTTTGGTGACTTGCTCATTGGTAAAATTCACAACTGTAAAAGGAGCTCTCTTTTTTATAAACGCAGATAACACCTCCGCTTTTGATTTTCCAACATCATTTAAATCATAAAATACCTGTCTGTGCAGGTTGGTGGTAGCTACGGTATCAAAATCTACCAAATGAATTTTTCCAATTCCACTAGCAGCTAAGTAGACTGCAATAGGACTCCCTAATCCGCCACATCCGACCACTAAAACAGAAGCGTCTTGCAGTTTTTGTTGTCCAACCTCTCCTATCTCTGACAGAGTCGTTTGACGTTTGAAAAATTGGTTTTTATCCATTTTTAGTATTGATTTCTTTTTTTGCCACTTCAAACGCTTCAGGTGTATTTATATTCCTAATTAAGGATGCATCTACTTCAACGATTTCAACATCTGAATTAATCAACATTTTTCGCGGACAGGAATACCCTTGGGCTAAATACTGTAATAGAACAGGATATGCTTTAGGTTCATAAATTGTAATTAACGGCTCTACAAACTCATTGCCTTTTCCTCTAATTGCCGTTGCCACTTTACTTGGGTTTCTTTTTTGTAATAACAACTGAATTACCTCCTCATTAATAAAAGGCAGATCTGTTGCAATTACTAACCAAGCTGTATTTGGATCTTTTTGAAACGCAGAACAGATACCACCAAAAGGGCCCAAATTTAAAAATACATCCGAAATTTCACTTTCATTTTCTGAAGGAACCTGAACCGAAAAATACGTTTCTAATTTGTGATTCTCTACTATTTTTTGGACATACTTTTTTTGGGGAATTCCGTGGTAATCGAGTTCCGATTTATCGACTCCCATTCGGGTACTTTTCCCACCAACGAGGACCAATCCTTTTACTGGAGGTAACCTTTCTTGAATCAGACGATCAATGTGATTTGCTATTTTAGATACCTCATCAATCGTATAACATTTTACATTATTGATTTGCGGGTATTTTTCTTCTAAAAATGAAAAAAAAGTGTTTTCCTTTTTTAATTTAACAACAAACTCGATACGGTCCAATTGTTCCAATCTCTTTAAAACAGAAGCCTCTTTTTCTTCGTCTAAAATTAAGATTTGCTTTACTCCTTGATAATGATTGCCATTGACAAAAACAAAATCATATTGTGCAAATTGCAATCGTTGTTCAAACTTATTTACGATACCGGAAGTTGTAATTTGTAAATTTCCTTCGTGATGAAATGTGTATTCAGCTATTTTATTTTTAGTAACATTTTTAGCATGTGAGGCATCGAAATACGCCAATTTATATTTGGATAGTTGCTCAGAAACGCTGTGTATCAATTCAGAAATAATACCACAATTTGTTCCTAAAATTGAAATTTCATTCGATGCAAAATGATCGTTCTCTCTTCTTACTAAATTTGTATGTTTTTGATGTTTACCCATTTTTAATATCTGATTTTCCACCTGTTTTCTCCAACAACCTTACTTCCTTAATTACTATTTCTTGGGAAATACTTTTACACATATCATAGATGGTTAAACAAGTAATATTTACGCCAGTTAACGCTTCCATTTCTACACCTGTTTTTCCTTCAATAGTCACTTTACAAAACACTTCTATAGTTTCTGAATCTGCAATTTTAATATCTACATCAACCCCATTAATCAATAGTGGATGACACATAGGAATCAGTTCAGAAGTCTTTTTTACGCCCTGAATCCCTGCAATAATTGCTGTTTGAAAAACAGGTCCTTTCTTGGTAATTAGTTCATCATTCGTAAAATGAGAAAGTATTTCTTTTCCTAAAAAAAGTGTTGCTTTTGCAGTGGCAGTTCTTTTGGTAGTTTTCTTATCCGAAACATCTACCATTTTAGGATTATTATCTTTATTAATGTGTGTAAAATTGCTCATAAATTATCGTTTATTGTCTTCCTAAATTTCATTCTCAACGGTATCTAATTACTGGAAAAACTGTCCCTTTTTCAAATACTGTTTGCCCTTGAGGTAATTGAATAAATGCATCTGCATGTATCATACTGGCAAGGTCTCCTGAACCATTTCCTAAAACGGGGGTTGCAACTAAGTGCCCAAAACGAACGCTCAATTTGACTTGCAAAAAGTAGGTTAAATTTGGTTTAAAGGTTACCTCAGAGGATAAAATTGCCGTTTCTTGTTCAACTTCTAAACCAACCGATTTGTAATACCAAGGGTAAAAATACGCCAAACAATTTACAAAAGTTGAAATCGGATTTCCTGGAAACCCAAACACTATGGTGTTCTTATTCTTGTTTTCTTTTTCATTTTGATCACCATTTTGTGGACTTACAACAAAAGAGGTTGTGCTTCCAAACCAAAATGGCTTCCCTGGTCTTTGTGCCGCTTTATGAAATAATTTCTTCACGCTTAACTCCTCGAAAACTTCGGGTAAAAAATCGAATTTCCCTTTACTAACGGCACCACTAAAAAGCAACACATCATACTCTTGTAAATAGGTTTTAATCTTCGATTTTAGAATCGGTTTGTCATCTGTGATATGGGCAGTGTCTGAGGAAATCTCTAATCTTTCCAACAAAGATACTAGAGTGAAAACATTGCTCCTTCTAATTTGATAGTCCAGTGGAATTTCTTCAACACCAACCAATTCATCTCCAGTTGAAACAATCATTATTTTTGGTTGCTTTGCAACGTTTACAAACGATTTTCCAACCGTGGCCAATACACCTATTTCTGCTGCAGCTATTTTGGTATTTTGTGTAATTAACAGATCGCCAACTTTTCTATCTTTTCCTTTTTCATGAATATTTTGCCCCTTATGCACAGTATCAATCTGAATAATAGCAATTCCATTTTTTAAGGAAATGTCTTCATAGCGAATGACTGTGTTTGTATTGTCTGGCAACACTGACCCTGTCATTACTTCCAGACAGTTTTTCGAATCTTGAAGGGCTAATTGGGCACTTCCAGCGGCTTGAACTCCCTCTATTTTAAAGCTTCTCTGTCCGTTTTTGAAAGCAGTATAATTAATGGAGATTCCGTCCATAGAGACCCTGTTAAATGGTGGAAAATCTCTATCCGCGTAAATGGTTTCTTTTAAAATTCTCCCTATAGATTTTATAAAAGGAATTTGTTCAACACCAAAATCTTGGGTTGTATTCAATACGGCTTGCAATGCGTGTGCTACTGAAATCATGTTAAATGCGTAATTGTTTCATTTTGTAATCGGTTGCCTACCCTCCAATAGTACTCATACTTTCGGAGACATCTCCTTTTGTACGGTTTGCTTCAGCTATAAATCCATTAGCTGGCTTCTCTTTCACTAAAGATAAAAAGAGCTTTTTTAAATCGTCATTGGATGCGCCATTTCTTATGAAATCTCGCAAGTTAAAAACGCCGTCATCAAACAAGCAGTTTTTAAAAGTACCTGTTGATGTAATTCTAATTCGATTGCAATCGTTACAAATCGTTCTAGTAAAAGCAGGAATAATTCCAAAAGTTCCACGATGATTTTCTATCGTATAATTTCTTGATGTGGACGATTTTTCTGATTGGACTTCAGTAACTTTAAACTCGTTTTCTATCTCATTTAAAATTTTATTAAAAGTCCAGTTTTCGTGCATTTCACGTTGCCCTTTTCCATTGAATGGCATTTCCTCAATAAACCGAACTGTCAAATTCTTATCTTTTGTCAATCGAACAAAATCATTAATTTCGTCTGTATTAATTCCAGATTGTACGACCACATTTAATTTAAGATTTAGACTGCTTTTTTCTAAAAGCCCCATTGTTTTAAAAACGGTATCAAAAGAATTTCTTCGGGTAATTTCGTTGAATTTAACAGCTTGTAGACTGTCTATGCTTAAATTAATGTTTTTAACTTTCTCTAGTTTTTCAATGGCAGCAATATGTTTAGCAATCAGTGCACCATTTGTGGTAATATTAATGGCGTCTAACAGATCATTGTATGACAGCATTTCTAAGAATCCAACAAAATCTTTACGTACAAAAGGTTCCCCCCCTGTTAAACGAACTTTAGAAACTCCCAACTCTGTTAATACCCGAATTAAGCGATACATTTCTTTAAACGTAAGTAATTCTTGCTTGGGAACAATATCGATTCCATGCGCAGGCATACAGTACTGGCACCGCAAATTACAACGATCTGTAACTGCTAATCGCACATACGATATTTGTCGCCCAAAATTATCTGTTAATTTGCTCATTTAATTCGAAAATTATTTCCTTGAAATCCGGAATTTTATATTTTTTGTTGCATCCATTTTAGAATCGATTGCGTTGCTCCCACATTGTCTTGAATATAGTTTTTATTAATTTCTCCGGTTGATTTTCTGAACAAATCATCATTTTTTAAAGAACGTAAAATGGTTGTAAATTCTTCTTGATTCTCAATAGAAACAACTCCTTTAAGAGTTACAAGATCCACTGCTTCTTTAAATTTACCATAATTATTTCCAATCACTATTGGCACCCCAAAAGTAGCGGGTTCTAAAATATTATGCAGCCCTGTTTTTAAACCTCCTCCCACATATGCTGTATCGGCAGCACTATAAATTTTAGTTAAAACACCAATCGTATCTATAATAAAAACTTGGTATTCTTTTAAATTTTTATTTGATTTCTCTGAAAATAAAACTGCTTTGTTATGGAGTGCTTTTTGGAGTTGTATAATTGAATCTTGCTTGATATTGTGGGGTGCGATTATAAATTTCTCCTCTTCAGAGGCTACATGATTAATATAATTCACAAACAAGGCTTCATCTTCTTCCCAAGTACTTCCTGCAACAACAGTATAGGTATTGTCTTTAAATTCTTTGATAAAATCAAGGGAATTGTCTTGTTCTAAAATTTCTGATACGCGATCAAAGCGAGTATCTCCAACCACAGAAATATTTTCAAAATGAATCGTAGTTAATAATTGTTTCGAGTTGTCATCCTGTACAAAAAAATGATGAAATGCTTTTAGAGACTTTCGCATAAAACCTCCGTAATACTTAAAGAAAATTTGATTTTCTCGAAAAATTCCTGAGACCAAAATAGTTGGAATTTCTTTCTTTTTTAATTCTTTTAAGAGATTAGGCCAAAACTCATATTTTATAAAAATAGCAAGTGTTGGGTTGAGGAGTTCCACAAACTTTTTAGCGTTTGATTTACTATCTAAAGGCAAATAACAAACGACATCTGCTAAATCATACTTTTTACGAATTTCATACCCCGATGGAGAGAAAAAAGTGACGAGTATTTTATAATCAGGATATTTCTTTTTTAAAACGACTATAATGGGTCTTGCTTGTTCAAATTCACCCAAAGAGGCTGCATGAAACCAAAGTGTCTTTTTGTTTTTTAATCCAGAAATTTTTGAGAAAGTTTGTTTTCTTCCAGCAACAAAAAGTTTTATTTTTTTATTAAAAACGGCTGCAATCGGTAAAAATAGTGAGGCCAAGAAAACAATAAAATCATACAATAACTTCATAAGGGTAAAAATACAAAACGGAATCTTTTTAAACGGAAAATGCTCAAACAATTAATTGTTTGAGCATTTTATAAATTATGAAAGCTTTATGAACTAAGCTTCAAAAGGTGTTATAGAAACATAAGATCTGTTGTTTCTTTTCTTTCTAAACTCAACAACTCCATCAACCTTTGCATGTAAAGTATGATCTTTACCCATGTAAACGTTTTCTCCTGGATTGTGTGTTGTTCCTCTTTGACGAACAATAATGTTTCCTGCAATTGCAGCTTGTCCTCCAAATATTTTTACTCCTAGACGTTTCGATTCTGATTCTCTACCATTCTTCGAACTACCTACTCCTTTTTTATGTGCCATGATACGATGGTTTTAAAATTGAAATTTTTATTTAGTTAAAGCTTCGATTAATTCAGCTTTCTTTAGAGAAGTGTATCCTGAAATACCATTCTCTTTAGCAGCTACTTTTAATTGTGCAACAGTCATAGAACTATAATCTGTAGTCGCTTTTTTTACTTCAGCTTTAGGAGCAGCTTCCTTTTTTGGAGCAGCTTCTTTTTTTGCTGATTTTTTTGCACCAGATGCAGCAATAGATTCGATCTGAATCTCACTAAATGCTTGTCTGTGTCCATTTTTCTTTTTGTAACCTTTTCTACGTTTTTTCTTAAAAACGATTACTTTATCACCTTGTAAGTGACTTAAGATTTTAGCCTTTACTGTGGCTCCTACTATAGCTGGGGCGCCAATAGTTACGTTTCCTTTGTCTTCAACAAGCATTACATTATCAAAAGTAACTTCTGATCCTTCTGCTCCTTGTAAACGGTGTACGTATACTTTTTGGTCTTTTGCAACTTTAAACTGCTGCCCTGCTATCTCTACGATTGCGTACATACTATTTGTTTTGCGTATTTATACTGATTAATAGCACTTTCTTGCTGAAAATGCGGATGCAAATATACATATTTTTTAGAACTACAAGATCCTATTGCAAAAATAATTAAAAGAAAATAATTTAGAATCAACACTAATTAACGAAAATTTGTCTTTAAAATTTTTTTTTAATAAAAATTTAACCGATTTTGCTAACTTGATGTAACATTTCAAAATGAAAATCGTCAAATTACAAACTAACCACTAAATAAGGATCAATGAAAAAAAGTATATTCACTTTTGCTTCAACTATTTTGGTTGCATTTTCTATGAATGCACAGAAAGTTGAATTTGAAGAGTACGATTTAGACAACGGAATGCATGTCATCTTACACCAAGATAATTCTGCTCCAGTTGTAACAACCGCTGTCATGTATCATGTAGGTGCAAAAGATGAACAACCAGACAGAACTGGTATGGCACACTTTTTTGAGCACTTACTTTTTGAAGGAACTCAGAACATTGGTAAAGGAGAATGGTTTAAACTTGTTTCTTCTAATGGAGGTAGAAACAATGCAAATACTACCGATGACAGAACTTACTATTATGAAATTTTCCCTTCAAACAAATTAGAATTAGGATTATGGATGGAATCTGAACGTTTGCTGCACCCAATCATTGGGCAGGACGGTGTAGATACCCAAAATGAAGTAGTGAAAGAAGAAAAAAGATTGAGAGTTGACAACCAACCCTATTCTCGTTTTTTAGAAAATGTAAAAAAGAACATCTTTAAAAAACACCCTTATAAAGGAACCACTATCGGTAAAATGAAACACTTAGATGCGGCAACTTTAGAGGAGTTTTTAGCCTTTAACAAAAAGTTCTATGTCCCAAACAATGCAACCCTCGTAGTTGCAGGTGATATCAATGTGGATACCACTAAAAAAATGATTCAAGATTATTTTGGACCAATTCCTAGAGGGGCAGCCATCGAAAGAACCATTGCACAAGAAGACCCAATTACAACTCCTATAAGTGCAAAAGCATACGACCCAAACATTCAGATACCTGCTATCATTACAGCCTACAGAACGCCTTCAATGAAGACAAGAGACTCCAGAGTATTGGACATGGTTTCTTCTTATTTAAGCTCTGGAAGAAGTTCTATTTTATACAAAAAATTGGTGGACACTAAGAAAATGACGCTACAAGTGGGGGCTATTAATTTGAGTCAAGAAGACTATGGGACCTATATTCTTTATGGTTTACCTCAAGGGGAAACCAAATTAAGCGATATTGTAAAAGAAATCGATGAAGAGATTGTAAAAATGCAAACGGAATTAATTTCCGAAAAAGCATACCAAAAACTACAAAACAAGTTTGAGAACAATTTTGTGAATTCCAACTCTAGTGTAGATGGGATTGCAAACTCTTTAGCGAGATACAACGTATTGTTTGGAGATACCAACTTAATTAATACCGAAATCGACATTTACAGATCGATAACAAGGGAAGAAATTAGAGCGGTTGCTAAAAAATACTTAAACCCGAACCAACGATTAACCTTGGAATATCTTCCAGAGAAAAAATAAATCAAAAGACAAAACAATTATGAGAACAAAAATTTTATCGCTAATAGCAATCGTAACCTTGTCTTTTGCTTTAAACGCGCAAATAGATAGAAGTAAAATGCCAAAACCTGGACCAGATCCAGTCGTAAAACTTGGGGACGCAGAAAAGTTTACCTTAGACAATGGGATGACCGTAATTATGGTTGAAAACCATAAACTACCAAGAGCATCCGCGAACCTTACCATCGATAACAAACCTTTTTTTGAAGGTGAAATTGCGGGAGTTTCTTCAATGATGGGAAGCTTACTTGGACGTGGGACTGCAACTATTTCTAAAAATGACTTTAATGAAAAAGTAGACTATTTAGGTGCCAGTGTTAACTTTTCTAGTAGAGGTGCATTCGCTTCTTCTTTAAAAAAATATTTCCCTGAAGTACTCGCGTTAATGGCTGACGGTATTAAAAACTCACAATTCACACAAGAAGAGTTTGACAAAGAAGTTAAAGTAACTTTAGACGGTATAAAGTCTGGTGAAAAAAGTGTGACCAATATTGCTAGACGTGTAGAAAATGTACTTACTTATGGTAAAAACCATCCTTTTGGTGAATTTGTAACGAAAGCATCTGTAAATAAAATTACGTTAGAAAACGTAAAAACATTTTACAACACGTATTACAAACCAAACAATGGGTATTTGATTATTGAAGGAGATATCAATCCTAAAGAAATTAAAAAATTAGTTGAAGAATTATTTAACGACTGGGCTAAAGGAACGATTCCTTCACAGGACATCCCTAAACCTACAAATGTTAGTACAACAGAAATTAACTTTGTAAACATGCCAAATGCAGTACAATCTGAAATTGCAATCGTTAATAATATCGATTTAAAATTAGGAGATAAAGACTACTATGCGGCACTATTAGCAAACCAAATCTTAGGAGGAGGAGGTACTGCACGTTTGTTTCAAAATCTTCGTGAAGACAAAGCATATACCTATGGTTCTTATTCTAGTGTAAATCAAAGTAGAGATGCTGCGATCTTTAAAGCAACTGCGAGTGTTCGAAATATGGTTACTGATAGTTCTGTAGTTGAATTGCAAAAAGAGATTACAAAAATCAGATACCAAAAAGTATCCGCTGAGGAACTGAAAAATGTAAAAGAAAAATACATTGGAAGTTTTGTTATGGATGTGCAGAAGCCAAGAACAGCTGCTAATTATGCATTGAACATTGCGAGATATAGTCTGCCCTCAGATTTTTATGCAAACTACATCGAGAACATTAATGCGGTAACGATAGAGGATGTTCAAGACGCTGCTATCAAATATTTTAAAGGTGATAAAGCAAGAATTATAATTACAGGAAAAGGAATTGAGGTACTTAAAAACCTTGAAAAAGGAGATTATAGTATCAAATATTTCGACAAAGAAGGAAATCCAACTGTAAAGCCGGCGATGACCATGCCAATTCCAGAAGGATTGACCGCTGAAAAAGTAGTCAATAAATACATTGAAGCTATTGGTGGGAAAGAAAAAGTAATGGCTGTAAAAACAGTCATGATGGTTTCAAATGCAAGGATTCAAGGAACCCCACTGTTAATGACTATGAAGGCTTCTTCTCCAAACAAAACTTCCCAAGTAATTTCTGTAATGGGGACTGTTTTTCAAAAAGCAGTATTTGACGGTGAGAACGGATATGAGGAATCTAGAGGACAAAGAAGAGAAATGGAAGGTGATGCTTTAGAAAAAGCGAAGTCTGGAAATGCGCTTTTTGAAGATTTGGGGTATACCGCTGGAGAATTAGTGAGAATAGAGCCTCTTGAAGGAAAAAATGCAATTGTATTGAAGTATTTAGACAAAGAGGTTTTTTACGACATGGCTACGGGCTTAAAAGTGAAGGCTGTTGAAACAATCAAAGCTCCTAATGGAAAAGAAGTAAAGGTTCCCACTACTTTTTCTGATTACAAAGCAGTAAATGGGATTCTGTTTCCACATGCTGTTGGTCAAAAAAGTGGTCCAATGGACTTGAACTTCACCATCAGTGAAATTAAAATAAACGAAGGTGTTACAGACGAAGATTTTAAATAATCAGCAATCAAATCCTTTTTAAAACAGAGAGTCAAGAATTTATTCTTGGCTCTTTTTTTATATAATAAATCCCGATCTGAAAACTACTTCTTCTTATTGACTAAATATACCCCAAAAAGAATCAAAAACCCTGCTACAACCTGAATCAAACTTAGTTTTTCGTTATCAAAGACACCCCAAAAAATGGCAACAATTGGGATTAGATAGGTTACTGAGGAAGAAAAAACAGGATTCGAAATTTGCACCAATTTATTAAACATCGTTTTTGCAATACCAGTTCCAACTATGGAAAGGATCGAAATATACCCTAATGCCTCTAAGCCTGTTTGGGAAGCCTCAAATTCTGTGAAGAAATCGGTACATACCAAAACAATAATCGCAGGTATGAGTAGTAATAAAAAATTTCCTGTTGTAATTGCCAAAGCGTCTACATCTTGCAAATGTTTTTTCACGATATTTACATTGAAAGCATACCCAACCGATGCAATGATAATGAGCAAGGCAAACCAATAATTTTGATCTGGATTTAAAACCGCGCCTTCTAATATTAAAATTAGCGTTCCTGCAAGTCCAATTAAAATTCCAATAAATTGTTGCTTTTTAAATGCAAACCCAAAAAAGAGCGCTCCAAAAACCAATGTATTAAAAGGAGTAAATGAATTTAAAATCGCTACAATAGCGCTATCAATCACTTGAACGGCGTAGGCAAAGAGAAACCCCGGAAGAAAGGTTCCTAAAAACGCTGTATAAGCGATATAGCGCCATTGCTTCGTTTGGATCATATGAAGTCGCTTAAAGCCAATTAATACTAAGAAAAGAGCCGTAATAATCATTCTTAATGCTCCCAATTGCATTGGACTAACACCAGTCAATGCCTTTTTCATTAAAATAAAAGAACTCCCCCAAACTAAAGAAAGCAATGTGAGGTAAAACACTTTTTGTTGTTGATGATTCATGGCGAGTTAGAATTTGTACAAAAATCCGATAATTCTTTAGATATCTATAATTTTCTTAATAAGTTTGTACGCTAATTAAATAATCAAAAACATGAAAGTTCAAAAATTTATATTCGCATTTGTAATCGCTTGTTTTACCTTAATAAGCTGTCAAAAAGAAATTAAAAAGGAAATTAAAAAAGAAAACGTATCGTTAGCAATTTCTGGAATGACCTGCGAGATTGGTTGTGCAAAAACAATACAATCTAAACTGACCAAAAAGGAAGGTGTTTTAGCCGCGAAAGTGGTTTTTTCTGACAGCATTGCAACGATCGAATTTGACACCAATACGCTCTCTAAAAAAGACCTAATCGCATTTGTTGATGGAATTGCAGGTGGAGACTTATATACTGCTTCTGAAATTTCTAATCAAAAACATGCATGCTCTGATGCCTGCAAATCAAAATGTGAGATGATGGAGACCAAAAAAACATGTAAAGAGGATTGCAAAATGGAATGTTGCAAAGACAAAAAAGCATAATTTATACCAATTCTAAAGAGAAGGCTTCTAAAATTTAGAAGCCTTTTTTATGCCTTTTAACCTATCTTTGTATAAATTTTAGCATTAAATATCGTGAAGAAAAACTTTCCTAAAATCGTAAAAATCACAATAATATCTGTGTATTTAATTTTTTTGGCAGGATCCATTGTTCGAATGACAGGTTCTGGGATGGGATGTCCCGATTGGCCAAAGTGTTTTGGTTATTTGATTCCACCAACTTCTGAAGATCAAATTACTTGGAAAGAAAATACTGTTTTTGAAGAAGGGATGATCATCATAAAAAACAAGGAATTGTTTGTTGCAAAGCAAGACTTAAAGACAAGCGAAAGCTTTGACTCTGGGAATTGGGAAGCCTATAAAAAACACGATTATGCAAAATTTAACAAATACCACACTTGGACAGAATACATAAATCGTTTGGTTTCGGTAGTTGCTGGTTTTGTCTTTTTATTTCTAATTGTTGGTGCCTACCGCTTTAGAAAAGAGAACAAAACAATTCCAATACTTGCCTTTACTGCCTTCTTCTTAATGCTATTTGAAGCCTGGCTGGGGAAAACAGTTGTAGATACTAATTTAACGCCTGAAATCATCACCATTCATATGGTGGTTGGCCTGATCATCATTGCGCTTTTATTAAAATTGCAATTTATCATCTCTCCAAAAAACGAAACGTTCAAATACAATGCGCTTTTCAATAAATTATTACTTGTATCCGTAATTTTCTCATTGATTCAAATCGCTATGGGAACTCAGGTACGTCAGTTTATTGATGAACAAGTAAAGCAATTTGGGTTTGAGAATAAAAACTACAGTTTACTAAATCCGAGTTTTAAATTCTACTTCCATCGCTCTTTTACCATTGCCATTGTATTGGTCAATTTCGGGCTTTTTTACCTAAACCAAATAAAAGACTTGGGGTATAAATTAGTAAATTGGATTGTTTTCTTAATCTTTTTAGAAGCTCTTACAGGGATATTGATGTACTATGCCGAATTTCCAATTGGAACGCAGGCAATTCATTTACTTTCTGGCGCTATTTTATTTGGGTTGCAATTTTACTTGTGGCTACAAAGTAGAAAGCTAAAAAACACCTAAACTATTTTTACTGCCATTTCAAGGTTTCCATCAATCGTAAAATATCCTTTTTAATATAAGCCACAGCGGGTAAAATTGAATCGTAATTTGGTTTTGTATAAAAATACAACGACCCTTTTATAAAGTTCTTTGTACTGTCTGTTGCGTGAAACTGAATCTGTGAAGCCGCATTTCCGGTGATTTCATACATGCTACCAAACACCTTCTTTTTTGTATTCAAAAAATCTTTAGAAGTAATTTCTTCTGCTTTTAAAGTGTGTTTAAAAACCAGCTTTTCTGCCTCTTTTACCAACTCTAATATATTAGCATCTACTTCTCTGTAAGTAATATCTATAGAGGCTTTTAACGCAGGGTATGTGATTTTTAACCAACTTTTCTGCTCGTCTTTTAAGACACTGCTTTCTAAGACATCAAAAGTATAAGGTCTAGAGATGGGTAGTTTTTGATATGCTTTTTTTGGATATTCTAAACTTAAATAAGCTTTGGGTTTTGGAATTATTTCTTGATCACAAGAAATAAAAAACAGACTTAAAAAAAAGAAAGAGAGATTACGCATTTCTTGTTGTTTTCACTTGTTTTATGCGCTTATTATCTAACGCTTCTATGGTAAACGTATAATTTTTGAAATTTATTTTCTCACCTCTTTTTGGAAATTTTCCGGAAATTTCTAAAATAAATCCTGCCAAGGTTTCTGATTCGCCTTTTTCTTCTTCAAAAAGAGCTTCGTCTTCATCTCCTAAAACTTTACAAAAGTCTTTGATGGTGGTCTTCCCTTCAAAAATATAATTGTCCTCGTCAATTTTAGAGTAAGACAAATCATCTTCATCAAACTCATCATTAATATCTCCAACAATTTCTTCTATCACATCTTCTAAGGTAACCAAACCACTTGTTCCTCCGTACTCATCAACCACAATCGCTAAATGATTTTTCTTTTCTTGAAATTCTGATAACAAATCGTCTAACTTTTTATTTTCTGGAACAAAAAGGGGATCTCGAAGTAAACGCTGCCATTTAAAGGTTTCTTTATTTAAATGTGCTAATAAGTCTTTGGCATACAAGACACCAATAATCGTATCGATATTTTCGTGGTAAACAGGGTTTCTAGAATATCCGTTTTTTAAAATTTTATCCAAAACAGCTTCATACGTTTCATCATCTGAAAGCGCAAAAATATCAATTCTTGGCTTCATTATCTGAACGGTTTCTGTGTTTCCAAAACTCACAATTCCTTCTAAAATTTTTTGCTCGTCTTTTGTGGTTGCTCCTTTCGAAGTAAGTTCTAATGCTTGAGACAATGTTTCTACGGAAAAAATATTGGATTTATTTCCTAAACTTTTTTCAACAATATTTGTAAGATTGATTAGTGGATAACTTAAAGGGGTTAAAAAAGTGTTTAGGACTTGAACTGGTTTTGACATAAAACTGGCAAAACGCACTGCTTTTCTTGAAGCGTATACTTTAGGCAATACTTCTCCAAATAAAAGAATTAGGAATGTAACTAAAACAACTTCTATTAAAAAACGAACTTTAATCCCGAAGATGGAATAGTTAAAATCTTCCAACAACTGTTCTCCTAAAGAAGCAAAAAGTAATACAATTAAAATATTTATAAAATTGTTGGTAATTAAAATTGTTGCCAATAATTTTTTTGGTTTCTGCAATAGCTTTACAACAATGTCCTTTTCGTTTTTTGATGATAAATCGTCAATATCTACTTGAGAAATGGAGAAAAAAGCAACTTCGGTTCCTGAGATTAATGCAGAGCTTATAAGTAAAATAATGAGCGCAACACAATTTATTGATAGTACATAATCAATAGTTAAAAGAGAAACAAATAAAAGCTCGGGGTCTGGGTCCAAATTTTAAAATTTAAAGATGTTAAAATGGTAAATCGTCATTTATTTCTGGTGAAACAGTTTTTTTAGTTGCTGGAGTTGTTGTTTGATTTTCTGGCGACATTTGTGTTGCTGGCTTCTCTAAACTTTTTTTAGTAGACAGAAAGGTCATTTCTGTAACGTGAACTTCAGTTGCATACCGCTTCACTCCTTCTTGCTCCCACTGCTTATTTTTTAGTTTTCCTTCGCAATATACTTTATCTCCTTTAGTCAAATACTTTTCGCAAATTTCGGCCAATTTGTTTTTTACAACAATATTATGCCAATCTGTTGTTGTTACTTTTTCGCCTGTTTGTTTGTTGGTGTAACTTTCATTTGTTGCAATTGGAAATCTTCCGATAGCATTCCCTCCTTCAAAATAGTGCATTTTAATTTCATCTCCTAAATGTCCAATTAAAATTACTTTATTTACAGTTCCTGCCATGTTTTTGATATAATTTTATTGATTGGTTAATTCTTAAATAACGCGAATTGAACTCCTTTTATTTCAAATCAAATGTACTAAAAATATCAATTAGTTTTCGCTTTAAAGTCTTTCAAAAAATTGGCGATTAAAACAGGAACAGGATAATTTTCAACATCCGCCCAATCAATGTTTGCCTCAAAAGCAGTTTTTGGTCTCACAATCCAAAATTGAGTATAGAGGTGTTGGTGAGATAACTTATGGACAATCTCTTTTTTATTGAATAATAAAATTGAGGACTTCTCGGGAAATAAACTGATAAATTCTTCATTGGAAATTAGTGCTTCCCCAGAGATATTTTGAGTGGTTTCTATGAGTGGAAATTGGTATAAACCTTGCCAAATTCCATTTCCTTTTCTCTCTGATAAAATGGTTTTATCATCGACAGTTTGTATGACTAAAAAATTAAAATAGCGCTTCTTAACTTTTATTTTTTTGTCTTTTATCGGCAATACTTTGGTTAATTTTTTTTCAAAAGCAACACAACTGTCTGCAAAGGGACAACTTTCACATAGCGGATTTTGCGGCTTGCAGTGCAATGCGCCAAAATCCATAATTGCTTGATTAAAGTTTCCAGGCTGAGAAACATCTATTAAGGATTGCGCTAGTGCTTTAAACTCTTTAATTCCTGAAGACGAGTTTGTTGAAGTGTAAATACCAAAGTATCGAGAAAGCACTCTATAAACGTTCCCATCAACAACTGCTGTGGGTTCATCAAAACAAATAGAGGCAATGGCCGATGCAGTGTAATCTCCAATTCCTTTTAATTTTATAATTTCAAGATAAGAAGTAGGGAATTCGCCGTTTAGCTCGAAAGCAATTTGTTTTGCTGCTGCATGCAAGTTTCTTGCTCGAGAATAATATCCAAGGCCTTGCCACATTTTTAAGACAATACTTTCATCTGCTTTTGCGAGGTCAAAAACTGTTGGAAAAGTGGTCGTAAATTTCAAATAATAGGACAAGCCTTGTGCAACTCTTGTTTGTTGTAGCATCACTTCTGATAGCCAGATGAAATAAGGATCCCTACTTTTACGCCAAGGCAATTCTCTTTTATTTTGTAAATACCAGTGTGTTAATGTATTAGAAAAAACCATTGTCAAGAAATAGATTTGTAATATTGCATTTTAAAATTAGTGCAAATTTAAGCTTTAATTTTCTTGGAATTGATTAATTATCATATATTTGCATCCGCATTTTTGGAAGTAACTTAATAAAAATAAAGTAAAAATAAAGACATGACGAAAGCAGATATCGTATCAAAAATTTCAGACAAATCTGGTATTGAAAAAACAGATGTATTAGCAACTGTTGAAGCATTTATGACTGAAGTAAAAGATGCATTGGAAAGTGGTGACAACGTTTATTTAAGAGGTTTTGGTAGTTTTATTATCAAAACTAGAGCCGAAAAAACTGGTAGAAATATTTCAAAGAATACGACTATTAAGATTCCTGCACACAACATACCAGCCTTTAAACCGGCTAAAACTTTTACTGAAGGAGTAAAAAACAAAGTAACTGTTAAGTAGTAAAAAAACATTAATCTAAATCTTCATTGATTTAAAAAAACATCTCGTATTATGCCAAGTGGTAAAAAAAGAAAGAGAGCTAAGATCTCTACACACAAAAGAAAGAAAAGAGCTAGAGCAAACAGACACAAGAAAAAGTAAGCTTCCGCTTACTTTTTCGTTTATTTTTTAGCAAAAAAAAGTTCATTGACATTAGAAGATTTTTTAAAACTGCAAAGGCAGTAAATCTTCGCACGGTATTATAAAATACCTGACAATATTAATCCATCTACACAATAAATTGTGTAGTGTTAAAACCAAATTCAGCATGAAAAGAACAGAATTAATAATTCGTACAAATTCATCTGATATTGATTTTGCCTTATTAAAAGATGGGAAACTTATTGAATTAAATAATGAAACAACTGGTAACAAATTCTCTGTTGGCGATATTTTTTTAGCCAAAATAGGAAAGGTGTTAACAGGCTTAAACGCAGCATTTGTAAATGTTGGTTATCCTAAAGACGGATTTCTACATTATCATGATTTGGGCGCGCAAGTAAATTCATTAACGACATTCCTTAAGAAAGTAAGCACAGGTAAGTATAAAGAATTCACTTTAAAGAACTTCCAATTTCAGGGAGACATTCACAAAGACGGTAGTATTAACGAAGTACTAAAGACAGGTCAAAATCTGTTGGTACAAATTGTAAAAGAACCAATTTCTACAAAAGGCCCAAGATTAAGCTCAGAGCTATCTATTGCCGGTAGATTTTTAGTTTTAGTTCCTTTTTCTAATAGAGTTTCGGTTTCTCAAAAAATAGAAGACCCAAAAGAAAAAGAACGCTTAAAAAGATTAGCAAAAAGCATTAGACCAAAAGGTTTTGGTGTTATCTTAAGAACTGTTGCCGAAGGCAAAAAAGTAGCAGAACTAGATAAAGATTTGCAGAACTCATTAGGACGTTGGAAAGCAACGTGTAAGCGAATTGCGAACACAAACACTCCAACAAAAATATTGAGTGAATTAAACAGAGCATCTTCAATTCTAAGAGATGTTATGAATGAATCTTTTACAAATATTGTTACCAATGATGCATCGCTTCAGGAAGAAATAAAGGAGTATTTACAAGAAATTTATCCTGAAAAGGTAGGAATTGTAAAACTACACTCTTCTGAAGTGCCAATTTTCGAAAAATACGGAATAGAAAGACAAATAAAAACGTCATTTGGTAAAACAGTTTCTATGAGTAAAGGCGCTTATTTAGTTATTGAACACACAGAAGCTTTACACGTTATAGACGTAAATAGCGGAAACCGTTCTAACAAAGCTGGCTCGCAAGAAGACAATGCATTAGAAGTAAATTTAATTGCTGCATCTGAAGTAGCACGACAGTTACAACTGCGTGATATGGGAGGAATTATAGTGGTTGATTTTATTGATTTGCATTCGGCAGAAAATAGAAACAAACTCTATCAGCATTTAAAAGAAGAAATGTCTTTTGATAGAACAAAGCATAAGATTCTACCTCCAAGTAAATTTGGTTTGATACAAATTACAAGACAAAGGGTAAGACCCGAGTTGAGTATAAAAACTACCGAAACAAACCCGAATAAAAATGGAGAAGTAGAAGCACCAATTGTGCTGTTAGATAAGATAGAAGCAGACTTAGAAAAGTTTGTTTTGAATAAGAAAAATAAAAAGACGAGCCTACACGTGCACCCTTTTATTGCTGCTTATTTAACAAAAGGAGTATCATCAATTCGTTTTAAATGGTACTTAAAACATAAAAAGTGGATTACAATTATACCTAGAGACGCTTACACCTACTTACATTTTAGATTTAAAGCTAGAAAAAGCTAAAAAACTATCCTTTAAGTAAAGGCAATAATTTTTATCAAAAAAAACCCGCAACTTACGTTGCGGGTTTTTTTATTTTACGAGAATTCGAAATCCTTATTTCTTATACTTTAAAACTTCGCTTCGTCCTTTTTTAAAAATTTGATTGCTATTC
This sequence comes from Polaribacter sp., assembly GCA_018663625.1. GTDB lineage: Bacteria > Bacteroidota > Bacteroidia > Flavobacteriales > Flavobacteriaceae > Polaribacter. Next base: position 43,855 of record JABJPX010000019.1, read on the forward strand.
GCTTTGCCTTTTCTCAACTCCTTTTGAACCTCAGAGGGTAATTGAATTGTTTCTTGACAATCTATCGAACACGTATTTTCCATTTTCTCTGAACAGGCATCGCATTGAATAAATAATAAATGACAGCCTTCGTTTGCACAGTTGGTATGCGTATTACAAGCAGCCCCACATTGATGACAATTAGAAACAACATCCGCTGTTATTTTTTCTGCTCTTCGATGATCGAATACAAAATTTTTGCCAATAAACTTATTTTCAATACCCTCTGCTTGCACTTGACGAGTGTACTCTATAATTCCGCCTTCCAACTGAAAAACATTCTTAAATCCCTTGTGTTTGTAATAAGCAGATGCTTTTTCACAACGAATTCCACCTGTACAATACATTAACAGGTTTTTATCTTCTTTATGGTCTTTTAAGTCTTCTTCAATAATGTCTAAGGAATCTCGAAACGTATCTACATCCGGAGTTACTGCCCCTTCAAAATAACCAATTTCACTTTCGTAATGATTCCGCATATCTACACAAACCGTATCAGGATTTGCCAACATCTTATTGAATGCTTCTGCATTTAAATGAACACCAATATCTGTGACATCGAAAGTAGCATCTTCCAAACCGTCGGCAACAATCTTATTTCGCACTTTTACTTTCAGTTTTAAAAACGATTTGTTATGTTGCTCTATGGCAACATTCAAACGAATGTCTTTTAAAAATGAAATGGTATCTAATTGATCTTTGAGTGCAAATAAATTTTCTGAAGGAACTGATAATTGCGCATTGATGCCTTCATTAGAAACATAAATTCTACCCAAAACATCCAATGCGTTCCATTCTAAGAATAATTTATCTCGAAGTAATTTTGTGTTTTCTATCTTATAGTATTGATAGAATGAAATGGTAAGACGGTCTTTCCCTGCCTCGTCTATTAATGCAGCACGTTCTATGGCGCTTAACTTATTGTACAGTTGCATGCTATACTTTTTTAGTTATTGATTATTGAATCCCACAAAATTAAGGTTTTTAGACCGAATTCCACAAATCAAATAAACTATTAACTCCGTTTATGAATGAAATCGCTACGATTCGTCTGTTTTGTTTTTTAAGTTTAATTTTAAACAGCAGTATTATATGTCGATAAATTTTAAACTTTAGTTGATTTATAACACTTTAAGGGAATTAAATCGTTCTTTTTTTTAGCATCTTTGCAACATCAAAACATATAAATTATCTTTCCTGTAAAAGCAGGAATCTAAAAGAAATACTTATGAAAGTAGCTATTGTAGGCGCAACTGGTATGGTTGGCACCGTAATGTTGAAAGTCTTAGAAGAACGTAATCTACCCATAACGGAATTAATTCCTGTGGCCTCTGCACGGTCTGCCGGAAAGAAATTAACCTATAAAGGATCCGATTTCACGGTAGTAACTTTAGCCGATGCACTAAAAATGAGCCCCGATGTAGCATTGTTTTCTGCAGGCGGAGATACTTCATTAGAATGGGCTCCAAAATTTGCCGCAGTGGGCACCACCGTAATTGACAATTCATCGGCTTGGAGAATGGACCCTACTAAAAAATTGGTAGTTCCAGAAATCAATGGTGATGTATTAACCTCGGAAGATAAAATAATTGCAAATCCAAATTGCTCAACCATTCAATTGGTAATGGCATTAGGACCTTTGCACAAAAAATACACAATGAAACGTGTGGTCATCTCTACCTATCAATCGGTATCTGGATCGGGCATAAAAGCAGTACAACAATTAGACAATGAAGAAGCGGGAATTGAAGGTGCAATGGCATACCCTCATAAAATTGGAAGAAATGCATTGCCGCATTGTGATGTTTTTTTAGAAAACGGATACACGAAAGAAGAAATGAAATTGGTGAAAGAGCCCAAGAAAATTTTACGCGACGATTCCTTTTCAGTAACCGCAACTGCCGTAAGAATACCAACATCTGGAGGGCATTCTGAAGCTGTTAATGTGCAATTTAAAAATGATTTTGATTTGACGGAAGTACGTCAAATATTATCCAATACTCCTGGTGTTATTGTACAAGACGACTTGGCAAATAATGTATATCCAATGGCCATAAACGCACATGATAAAGACGAAGTGTTTGTTGGACGAATTAGAAGGGATGAATCTCAGGAAAATACCTTAAATTTGTGGATCGTTGCAGACAACCTAAGAAAAGGTGCTGCGACCAACACAGTTCAAATTGCCGAATATTTAATTGCAAATAATTTGGTTTAATCTATCCTATTTTAATGGCAACATTTTACAATTTAGACATAAAAGAAGTAAAACAAGAAACCGCATCTGCGGTTTCTGTAGTATTTAACATTCCTGAAAACTTGAAATCTGAGTTTCATTTTTCTGCTGGACAATACATCACACTTCAAAAAGAAATTGACAACAATATCATTCGACGGGCTTATTCTATTTGCTCTACTCCAGAAAGTGGCGAAGTTCGGGTTGCTATTAAAGCAGTTGAAAAGGGCGTCTTTTCGACCTATGCAACGACCCTTTTAAAGGCGGGTGATGCGCTTGAAGTTTCTGCACCGGAAGGACGTTTTTTATTACATCCAGAAACAAATAAAAATTACATCGGGTTTGCCGCAGGCTCTGGAATTACACCAGTATTATCAATGTTAAAAACAGTTCTAGAAACTGAACCAACAGCAACTTTTACTTTGATTTATGGGAATAGATCGATCGCAGACACCTTGTTCTTCGAGGAATTAAATAGTTTAAAAGAAATTCATTCTGAACGATTAAACCTCCACTATATTTACAGTAGAGAGGATGTAAAAAATGCATTGCGTGGTAGAATTAATGAAAATGTAACCGACTTTTTTGTGAAAAGTAGGTATAAGGAAACTTCTTTTGATGCAGCCTATTTATGCGGTCCAGAAGCAATGATTAAAGAAGTGTCAAAAACACTTGCCAAAAATAATGTTTCGAAAGAAAACATCCACTTCGAGCTTTTTACCGTTACTGTTGACGAAGAAAGTGCTGAACAAGTAAAAGAAGGAGAAACCGAAGTTACGATCCTTTTAGACGATGAAACATCGACTTTTACAATGCAACAAACAGATGATATTCTGGCAGCAAGTTTGCGAAACGACCTAGATGCTCCTTACTCATGTCAAGGAGGTGTATGTAGTTCTTGTTTATGTAAAGTTACCGAAGGAAAAGCCGTCATGGTTAAAAATGCTATTTTAACCGAAAGTGAAATCGCTGATGGATTTATTTTAGCTTGTCAGGCCTATCCAACAACACCAAAAATTACAATTGATTTTGATGATGTATAATGCAATATCATTGCTTATACATTGAAATACGTTGTGGAGTATATGGTGAAAACAGCTCGTCAAGAAACTAAAATATTATTCCTATTTTTAACCAATGGATATTTACGACTTTAAAAATGCTTTTTTAATTGGTTTTTTCATGGCCTTCATGATTGGACCCGTTTTTTTTGTACTCATCCAAACCAGTATTATAAAAGGAGCAAGAGCTGCCATTGTTTTTGATTTAGGGGTCCTCTTAGGAGATGTCTCTTTTATATTAATTGCCTATTACGGAAGCCGTTCCTTATTAGAAAAAATAAAAGACGACCCAAGACTCTTCTTCATTGGAGGTTTGGTTTTAGTGCTCTATGGGCTCATTACCTATTTAGAGAAAGAAGGAAAAGAAGAAGTATTAGAAACGAACAATACTGTCACAATTCCGCTTAAAAACAGTTATCTAAAAAGTTTTTTCAAAGGCTTCTTTTTAAACTTTATAAATGTAGGTGTTTTGGCATTTTGGCTGGGTATTGTTTTGGTGATTGGACCTACTTTAAAAATGGATCAAACCGCAATTTTCTGGTATTTTGGAACTATTTTGACGGCCTACTTTCTAACGGATCTAGGAAAGATTTTTTTAGCCAAACAATTAAAGAGTAAAATGACTCCTTCGGTAATTTTCCGCACAAAAAAAATCATGGGAATCATCTTAATTGTTTGCGGTGTTTTTTTAATGCTACAAGGTTTCATTCCGAATGAAAAAATGGATGGACTTATTCAAATTGGAGAATAAAAAAGCGAAGTTTTCACCTCGCTTTTTCATTAATTATCTCTTATAAATAGGAACTGTTTTTCAGCAGTCATAAAAGATTACTCCACTTCAAAAATGTTATTATCGTCATTGACATCTGCCATCAATTTGCTATTGTCAATCACTACCGATTGTATTGTTTTTGCCGTTTGAAAGGTATAGGTTGGATGTGCCCAAGCCCAATCTTCTAATACCGTTGCAGCAGTTGGTTTGTTCCCACGCATTACTCTTAATGGAATATTAAAACTTTCTGTAGAACCATCAACATAGGTAACATCAACATCTACTGGCATTGGCATTTGACCAATTCTTTCGAGTGTAACTTCAGTTCCGTTTACTGTTTTAACTCCGTAGTCAATTGTGTGCGTGGTCTGAATCCATTCGTTTAAATACCAATCTAAATGAATCCCAGAAACTTTTTCCATCGTTCGTTTGATATCGTTTGGAGTTGGGTGTTTAAAACTAAAGTCTGTAAAGTACTTTTTCAATCCTTTCGCAACATTCTCTGCGCCAATTACATATTCTAATTGCGACAAAAACATACTTCCTTTTCCATAACTTCCAACACTATATGCTGCATTGGTATTGTATCGGTCTGCATGGGTTGTTAAAGGTTCTTCTAAACCATTTTTTGTAATATAATTATAGCCTCTGTAAGGACCTGAATTTGGGTTTTTACCTTCCGAATTCTTCAAGATTTCTGCAGAAGCTTTGTTTGAAATATAGGAAGTAAACCCTTCGTCCATCCAAGGGTGTAAACTTTCGTTAGACGCTAATAAGAACTGAAACCAAGTGTGCGCCATTTCATGTGCAGTCACTCCAAAAAGGCTTCCATATTTTCGTTTTCCAGTAATTAAAGTCGCCATGGCATATTCCATTCCACCATCTCCACCTTGTATCACAGAGTATTGTTTGTAAGGATACTGCCCAACGTGCTCACTAAAATAAGTCATTAAAGCTGCCGTCGGTTTTTGTAAGTCTTTCCAGTTTTTCAAATACTCTGGTGCTAAATTTTTCTTGTACAAGAAGTGTAAATCAATTCCATTGTCCATTTTTAACACATCGTGCTTGTATTCTGGATCTGCTGCCCAAACAAAATCGTGCACCTTTGGTGCTTTAAAATGCCAGGTCAATTTATCCGTTGATGGTACATTTAACGGTTTTGAAGCCTCCTCATAACCATGTCCAATTTCTTGGGGGTTTTGTAAATACCCTGTTCCACCAACAACGTAAGTTTTATCGATGGTTAATTTTACATCAAAATTACCCCAAACTCCGTGAAACTCACGTGCAATATAGGGTGGTGTGTGCCATCCTTGGAAATCATATTCCGCCATTTTTGGATACCATTGCGCCATTGAAAGTGCAACACCTTCTTTATTATTTCTTCCAGAACGACGAATTTGTACAGGAACTTGGGCTTCAAAAAGCATGTCAAAAGTGACACTTTCGCCTGATTTAATTGGCGTATCCAAGGTAACTTCTAAAATTGTACCCACCGTTTCGAAAGCTACAGAAACTCCATTTTGTTGTAAAGAATTTACTTTAATATACCCTATTTCATCGGGTTGTAATTTACTAATTCTGTCTCCGACTCTTCGGTCTGGATCTTTAATATTTAAAGACCGAACGTCCATTTGAGAACCTGGTTGAAAAGCATTAAAATACAAGTGATAGAAAACTTTGGTCAATTCATCTGGCGAATTGTTGGTGTACACTGCTTTCTGAGTTCCTTTGTATTGATACTTGTTTACATCTACATCAATATCCATTGAATAATCAATCTGTTGCTGCCAATAGGAAGCAGTTTCTGGAGTGGTGGATTGTTTGTAAACAACCTCTTTTGTTTGCTTACAAGAAATCATAAACAAGGCCATAAAAGCAACTAGTGATAATTTTTTCATTTTCTTTATATTTAAATACTCATTTATTTTTCGATTTCAATTAGACAAACAGAATACTGTTTCGTATTACTTTTTCCCATTGACAATTTGATCTGCCATCTTTAAAGCATTATAGGCATTTACAATACGACCTGAAACAGATAAATCTGAAAACGATACTTTATCTCCTGTTGGGTTTTCTCTTGACTGTGATCCTGGCTTGATTACTTCAAAATTAATTTTGATACCCGAATTCATTAAAATATGTTTTACTTGACTTGCCGATAACTGAGGGTAGTATGAACGTACCAGTGCTGCAACACCTGCAGCAGAAGGTGCAGCCATAGACGTTCCACTATTTGGTGCATAGCTGTCTTTTGGCATGGTTGCATAGATATCAACCCCTGGTGCAAATACATCTACATTAATCTTTCCATAGTTAGAAAAGTTTGCGGGTAAATTTTCATTGTAATTAAGGCTCATTGCGCCAACGGTTAAAACATTGTCTGAGATTTCATTGATGAAATCGGGAGCGTCTGTTGGAAAGGTTGCTTCAACATCAATATTAGCACCATCATTCCCGGCAGCATTTACTAATAAAACATCTTTTTTGGCAGCATATCGAATGGCATCTAATACCCATTCCATATTGGGTGATTGTCCTTTACCAAAACTCATATTAATTACTTTTGCCCCATTATCTACTGCATATCGAATCCCTAAAGCTACATCCTTATCGTGCTCATCTCCATCTGGCACCACTCTTACTGCCATGATTTTTACATTTTTGGCAACTCCGTTCACTCCTTTATCGTTGTTTCTTGAAGCTGCAACAATTCCAGCAACATGTGTTCCATGACTTTCTAAATCTTTTGAACCAATCACATTATTGTTCCCGTAATCGGTATCGGTGATGTCGTATAAATCATCTCCCATCGTTTGACGTGCATCAAAATCTAAATCGAAATGCTTTGTTCTTTCGAGGCCAGCCATATAGTCTAACAATCCTTTTTGATAATCTAAAAGACTCGCTTCAGTCATTCCTCTGTTTAAAATATTGACAACATCTGCAATTTGTTCAGCAACTTTAGGATCTCCTGGTTTCACTACTTTTAAATCTTCTAAAGTAAAATCATCTTTCCCCAAGAAGGTTTTTACGGCATTAAAATTCCCTACAAGTTGATTTAATCTTTGCTTGGTGTTGTTTAAATTTTCTTTTTCCTTCGTTTTTTTATCCGCAGACTTAGAAAATGCTGCTTTGTCTTTTAAAAATTGTGCAAATGCAGCTTGGTCTGCTTCTGGAATCTCGGAAGCTGTTTTATTGCCAAACTTCTCCATCCCTCTTTTTACAATTCTAGTAATTTCTAATTGATCTGAATTTACAATACGACCATCTTTACTTCCAATAAAGTTCCAACCATGAATATCATCTACATAACCGTTCTGATCATCATCGATATTATTGCCTGCAATTTCTTTTGGATTTACCCAAGCAACTTCTTTTAAATCTTCATGAGATACATCGACGCCAGAATCTGCAATACCCACAATTACTTCTACGCCCTTTTTGTCTTCTAAAAACTGATACGCTTTTGCGATACTCATTCCTGGAATGGAATCTTTTTCTAGATCTGCATGACTCCAACGATGGGTTTCATCTTCGGATAAAGCTCCTTTTTTAGCGATTACATTGATCGTATTTACCGTTCCACTTGGAACCGGTATAGCGGTAATAGATGTTTTACAGCTTGATAAAATAGAAACAGCAACTGCTGTATATAAAATGGATTTTAATGTGCTCATAATAGTATTAATTAAATATGTCTGTGAATTTATAAGTTTGGTGAAGTCGTACTCCTTTTTCTGTATGCTTTACGGTACAAAGCTCGTTGTAAACATCATGTTCTAAAAAAAGATAATAATTTTTGTCTGCAGCTTCCTTTAAAAAAGCAGCTTTTTCTGTGATTGTTATAAGGGGTCTTGTGTCATAGCCCATTACATATGGCAATGGAATGTGTCCAACGGTAGGCAGTAAATCGGCCATAAAAACGATGGTTTTGTCTTGGTATGTAATTTTTGGCAACATTTGTTTTTCAGTATGCCCATCCATCAATAAAACGTCAAATCCTATTTGGTCTTTGGCATTCTGTTGGACAAAATTTAACTGTCCATTTTGTTGAATTGGGAGGATGTTTTCCGTTAAAAAAGACGCTTTTTCTCTTGGATTTGGTTCCGTTGCCCAATTCCAATGTGCTTCATTCGACCAAACTTTTGCATTTTTAAATGCGGGTTGCAAAATTGTTTTTGCTTGGTTAAACGCTATAACTCCACCACAGTGATCAAAATGTAAATGAGTTAAAAAAACATCGGTAATATCATCTCTATGAAAGCCATGTTTTGCTAAAGAAGCGTCTAAGGAGAAATCTCCAAATAAATAATAATACCCAAAAAACTTTTGAGATTGTTTGTCACCCAAGCCAGTATCAATTAAAGTCAATCGATTGCCATCTTCTATAAGCAGACAACGCATGCTCATGTCTATTAGGTTGTTTGCGTCTGCAGGATTTGTTTTTTGCCAAATCGTTTTAGGCACAACACCAAACATAGCACCTCCGTCTAACTTAAAATTTCCAGTTTCTATTGGGTACATTTTCATCAACAACAAATATGCAGAAAAAACGCCACTTTTTTGCTAATAAAATGTGAAATATTGAAAGGATAGCGTGCTTTATAATTCGTTCTTACTAATTGAATTGCAGCATAAAAGAAACGTTTCTTAAAAAAGGACTACAAAAAAACGCTTCAAGAAATTGAAGCGTTTTTGAGGTGTCGAGCGCACCTCATTAACACAAAATTACATAACACCAAAAAACCATAAATCAGTGAAATAACCCTGTAAACTCAATGTTTAATGATAATAAGCAAAGGTAACCGTATTTATTTAGATTGCAATAGTTTTGATTAATTTGTATTTCACCGTACAAATACAATACAATAACTTATATTTGTTAGTTGAAGACGATATTACATTAACATTTATTTTATAATCACTATTAATTCTTAATGGCCCAATACCACACTCATCTATACCATATACTGCCAATGGTCTTGTAACATCTACTTTAATAAAGTTAGTATCAACCGTATATATTTGTTTATTTGGAAAATAGTTATCCATACCCCCTTTACTTACTATGTCATCTATAGAAGGACCATATGTAC
>JABJPX010000020.1 GCA_018663625.1 Polaribacter sp.
ACACGCTTGCATTGCAAAAAGGAAGTCAAATTTTACGTGTTCACGATGTTGCTGAGGCAGTACAAGCTGTAAAAATCACGCAACTCATCCGGTCTTAAGACGAATCTGTGAAAAAACAGCTGACTCTTGAAACCTCAAAAACCAACTAAACTTCACAAAAAGACTTTTCGACTGCTTTAAATTGCCATTCGTCGAAAATAGACTTTAAGAAAAGAGTTCTTTGCTATTTTTATAATTGTAAATGAAAGTTTATATGTTTTTGTTTTCGAAAACAATTTCATTTTTTTTGAAAATAAAATACAATCCCCCAAGAAAAAATAAGTCCCAAAATCGAAAGATTTTGGGCTTGTTTTTTTTAAAGACATTCCTCCCCCCACCTTCCTGTCCCAACTAACAACGCAACAAACAGCCGTAGCTAAAGACTGCCTCATTGGCTTTGCAGCATTGAAAGAATAAGTAAAGAAAGAAAACTACTTGTTGCCTTCAGTAAAAAAGAGGTAGCGAAATTTAACACTATTAAACTTAAGCGAAACGCCTCATTGCTTTATGCTTCCGACTTAAATTAAATGACTTACTCAATTTAAAACCTACTGAATGCCATTGATCTGAGTTCAAACCACCAATCATCGTCTTTAGCGGTTTTTTATTATGGTACTGCAAAGCCATTCTTCGGATTCTTTATCAAATTTTTTGTAAATCTTCGTCTAATTTATTAAATTAGTATATCCCTCCTTAAAAATCTATTTCATCCCTCAACATATTTTGCTTGCCCTCAAAGACAAGTCTTGAGCTAACTAATAACTAACAATCATATACAACTGAATTTCAGGATTGAGAAAAGAACAAAGATGGCTTCTGGCCATGACCAAAAACCAATATTTTGAAAATTTTGTAAAAGAAAGCACCTGACCCGATGCATGAGAAATAGAATCTTGCAGGACACCAATTCTCATACACAAAACATTAACAAACATTAAAATGAATTTTGTGAAAATTAAATTTACAACCATAATTACGCTATTATCAACGCTCGTTCTCTCCTCTCAGAATAGAGCACCTTCCTTGTATTTGAATTATCAAGATGAAGGACAAGGGGACATCATTATGAATACCTTGAGAGTCCAATCACCCTCTCCTCTATACACCTATTACTGTGGATTGCTTTGGAATGGTGGTGGCCTAGATGCTGGTGGGTATTGTGGCATGCAAGAACACCCCAATGGAAGAAATTTCATATACTCGCTTTGGGACCCCATTAGCACATCCGATCCAATCACTGCCGAATACGCTCATCCGAATACAGAAACAGCAAACTTTGGAGGAGAAGGGACCGGATTGAGGTCATTGAATTTTGGCATTGGTTGGGAGACAAACCAATGGTATTCACTTGTATCACGAGCTTGGACTAGGGATGCCAATTCTACTCTATTTGGTCATTGGATTTATGATCAGAGCAATGACATTTGGCATCACCTTGTCACAATGAATTATCCTGTTCCCAATCTGAATTTCAAGACAAAGACGAGCTCATTTATAGAGGACTGGCTGGGCAATGGTTTTCGAGCCAGAACGATCCACCATAAAAATGGATGGAAAAGGAAAACATCAGATGCGAGTTGGCTTCCATTTCAAGAAAATTATTTTGACAGAGTTTTTCCAGATGCCGGCACTGTAAATTATATTGAAAATTATGATGGAGGAGTAATCAACAACGAATATTATTTTATGACAAGTGGTGGCACCACAACTCCTCAAACAAATGAGGAGCATACAACTCTCACTCTATCCTACAATACAACCAATCCAGGATTTGAAATCGGTGAACTTAATTACCTGACATTGGATGTGAATTCAAACAATTTATTCGTAAACTGGGACATTGTGGACTCCAAATTACCACAGTTTTCTTATCACATGAAAATATACGACAACATTCAACTCTCTGGAAGTCCCATTATTACGGTTGACAATACCAAGCCACATTTAAGAAATGACACAATCGACATAGGTGATTTGCCAGATAATCGTGAGTACTTTGTGCAATTCCACATCACTGACATATTTGACAATGTGTCTGATACTGAAGTTGAAAGTTTTATCAAAAACAGCACAAACGATGACGAATACGACTTTATTAAAAATGCCGTAGTGTTTCCGAATCCTTTTACGGATGAAATAAATGTTTATTTAGAACAAAATTTGGAATATGTTAAAGTTCAACTCTTCAGTATGAATGGAAAAATAATTCATGAAGAGGCACACATGCACACCGACACGATTAATTTGTCAGTAAATTCAGCCAGCGGAATGTATCTTTTGAAAATCAAAGACAACACAACAGAGAAAACCTTTAAAATTTTACGTAAATAAGGTTTGCCAACAAAGACCATTTGACAAATATTTTACCTCGATTCTATGGGTGTTTCTTGCAGAGAGCAGCTTATTACCTAAAAGGTTCTCAATAGAAACGGATGCGGGGCATTAATTCCTGTTTTTGAAAAAAAATAAAATACAATAAAGACATAGCCGATTCCAGTGAATCAAAGATTTTTCATGCACAAAACCTTGAAGAAAACTACCTTTGTTCCCTTCAGGATTGGCTTTGGGATTAATTCTTTATAAAATGCCTCTCAACTTGC
>JABJPX010000021.1 GCA_018663625.1 Polaribacter sp.
GCGTTGAAAAATAATTTTTTTCACTTTAGAAAAAGATGAAATTCCTGCCTAATTTTTAATTCACATGTCCTGAAAAAGAAATCTTTCAGGATTTTTTTAGTGTTAAATTTTATACCTAAGTATTTGATGCATTAGAAAAAGATGTATATTTGATGTAGGTTGTATAGACAAATTAAAAGCACTCGAAGTTGGAGTGCAACCAGTTTGACATTTAAACAACCAATTAGATCATCAAATCACACAAAAAATGGGAAACCAGAAACTCTACAAAGGATCTTTACAGACCATCATTTTAAAATTGTTGGAAACGAACGATAAAATGTATGGCTATGAGATTACCCAACATGTAAAAGCTTTGACCAATGGCGAATTGAAAATTACAGAAGGCGCCCTGTATCCTGCTTTACACAAACTTGAGGCAGATGGTTTGTTAGACGTAGAGGTTGCAAAAGTTGGAAACCGCCTTCGGAAGTATTACAAATTAACGGAGAGTGGTAGCAAAGAAACTGTGAATAAATTAGCAGAAATGCAAGAATTTTTAAAAACGATGCAGCATTTGGTAAACCCTAAGTTTAGCCTAGAATAAGATGGAGTTAACTAAAGAACAAGTTCGCCAAGTTGAAGTGTATTTACAAAAAAAGAACTTCAATTATATCGATTTAAAAGAGGAGGTTTTAGATCATATAATTTCTGATATTGAGCGCATTACTGCGAAAGAAATTTCTTTTGAAAATGCTTTTAAAATGGTTGCTTTAAAATGGGAAAGACATTTCAAAGAAGCAAGCAGTCTTTATTTTGGAATTCAATACTCCCAGACAAAAATTGTTCTAGAAAAAGCAGTTAAAATGTTTAGGCCTTTTTTCTTTGTGTATCTTTCAGCCTACTTTTTGCCTGTACTAATCCTTAAGAATTTTCCAATTGTTTTTTCTGAAAAAACCATCGATTTTTTAAATTTACTGTTCAATTCAATTGCTTCTCTCTCGTTAATTTATTTTATTTTTATGATTGTAAGAGGGGTAACATCGAAAGTAAAAACCACCTATCGTTTTATTTTAAAGACACAATATCTTGCGATCATTTTTCTAATAATCCCTTTACTTAGTGGAAGTCTTTTTAATGATCAGGGAAATTTAAATGCCGTTTTTACAGGGTTTTTATTCGCGGGTTTATCAGTAACCTATACTTGTCATTATTTTCTTAGGAAACATAACGAAACAGTGAGGTTGTCTCAAAAGAATAAAGTATGAAATTAACCACCCCTCAAATAGAAGACCTTTTCAAATTCACAAGGAAACACTTTGTGTATCACTACGACGTGCAGTCAGAGTTGGTAGATCACTTGGCAAACGACATCGAAGAAATATGGAATGAAAAACCATATTTATCTTTTAAAGATGCACGGGACACATCTTTTAAAAAATTCGGAATTTTTGGTTTTATGGATGTTATAGAAGCCAAACAAAAACAAATGAACAAACGGTATCGATCCATTTTATGGCGTTTCTTTAGAGAATGGTTTACCATGCCTAAAGTGATGACTACGCTGGCAGTGTTTTTATCTCTTTTTATGGTTTTAAAAATTCAGTATTCAGAGTACTTCCTTTTAGGAGCTTTGTTTCTAATTGTTACAGTCGATTTAATCAAGCAAACCAAAGCAATAAAGATTCAGAAAAAGAAAACACAAAAGCAAGAGAAGGTTTTTTTATTAGAAGCAATGATTGGTAATACAAGGCAATGCTTTGCGGCTTATGGATTTTTTCAACTTTTCAATTTTTTAATAAGTGTCTTTGATAATGTTGAGTTTAGTAACTTAGCAGCGCATTGGTTATTATTGATTTCTTTTTTGGCAACAATACTGCTAATTCTCTTTTATATAACTGCTTTCTTAATCCCTCAAAAAGCAGAAGAATTGTTAGCCGAAACCTATCCAGAATATAAATTAGTTAAAAACATGTAACATCCCATCCGCATTTTCTTCTTATGAATTGCCAAACTAAAATTTAAACAATGATTTCACACTTTTTAAAACTAGAATGGAAACAATTTTTTCGATCGGCTGCTTTTGGAAAAAGCATCGGAATAAAAATACTCATGGGCTTTTTTGGCCTGTATCTTATTGCAATGTTTTTATTCATGGGAATCGGTGCTTTTTACGGATTGAAAAAATTCTTCCCAGAACAAGATCCCTTGGTTGTTGTCAACGCTTTTTTATTGTATGCAATTATAGGAGATTTGATTTTTAGGTATTTAATGCAGCAACTCCCTGTAATGCACATTCAGCCTTTTTTAACACTGCCAATTCATAAAAACAACATTGTGCATTATGTCTTGTTAAAATCATCTTTTTCCTTTTTCAATGTCATGGGCTTGTTTTTTTATATTCCATTTTCTTTGGTTTTAATAAAAGAAGGATATGCTGTTCCCGGTGTTTTAGGATGGTGTGCTTTAATGATGCTACTCATTCAGTCTGTCAACTTTTTAAACTTTTTAATCAACAAAAACAAGACCGCATTTGGCGTCTTATTTGTGCTTTTAATTGGATTTTTTTTAACACAACATTATCAGTTATTTGATCTTCCAGGAACCCTTGGTAAAGGGTTTGATTTCGTTTACCGAGACCCCATATATTCCCTATTAGGGCTTGTTTTACTTTTGGTCTTGTACCAACTTAATTTTAAGCAACTTCGAAGCTTGATCTATCTAGACGAAGCAGTTTCACAAAAAGTAAAAGAAGCCAATACGGTAGATTTGTCTTGGACAGAAAAATTTGGAGACGTAGCGCCCTTTATAAAAAATGACATTCGTTTAATTTGGAGAAATAAAAGAACTAAAACTGTTTTTTTAATGTCGTTTTTATTCCTGTTTTATGGATTGATTTTTTATACAATGGACGCTTATAAAGATTCATTACCAATGTTAATGTTTGCTTCTTTATTTGTTACAGGTGGATTTACGCTAAATTACGGACAATTTATACCTGCTTGGGACAGTGCACACTACAAAATGTTAATGAGTCAAAGTTTTAGATATAGAAAATTTCTAGAATCCAAATGGTTTTTAATGGTTGCAATGACCACACTTTTATACATTTTAAGTTTCCCATATTTATATTTTGGGACAGAGATCTTTTTAATGATCACCGCCGGAGCAATTTTTAATATTGGTTTTAATTCCCTGTTTTTATTATACGCAGGCTCCTTTAACAGAAAAAGAATAGATTTAACAAAAGGAGGTCTTGGAAATACACAAGGAACAGGTGCAACACAGTTTCTCATCATTATTCCATTGATGTTATTTCCAATGTTATTATTTTGGGTTTTTGACAAGTTTGTTGGCTATAATTCTGGCTTTGTAGTTGTTGCTGCTGTAGGAATTACGAGTCTTCTGTTAAAAAATTATGCGATGAATTTCATTGAAAAAAAATACATAAAAGACAAATATGCGATGATTAACGCCTTTGGGAAAGAATCATAAAACCACACAAAATTTAAAGAAAAAACAATGATTACAATAGACAATATTTCAAAAAAATACGGAAAAGCAGTTGTTTTAAATGTTGAAACAATTACGATTCCAAAAGGACAAAGCTTTGGGTTGGTTGGTAATAACGGAGCAGGAAAAACAACGTTGTTTAATATTTTACTAGATTTAATTAGACCCACTACAGGTAAAATTACTAATAATAATGTTGAAGTAAATACAAGTGAAGACTGGAAAAACTTTACAGGTTCTTTTATTGATGAATCCTTTCTGATTGGCTATTTAACGCCCGAAGAATATTTTGAATTTGTTGGCGATTTACGTGGTATGAACAAAGCAGATGTTACTGCATTTATTGCAAAGTTTGATGTTTTTTTTAATGATGAGATCATTGGGAAGAAAAAGTATTTAAGAGATTTAAGTAAAGGAAACCAGAAAAAAGCAGGAATTGTTGCTGCTTTAATGGGGGCTCCGCAAGTAGTTGTTCTAGATGAGCCGTTTGCAAACTTAGATCCAACCACACAAATCCGATTAAAAAAAATCTTAAAAGAATTGACAGACAATAAAGAAATTACGCTGTTAGTTTCTAGCCACGACCTTAGTCATGTAACAGAAGTTTGTGACAGAATTGTAGTTTTAGACAAGGGAATTGTAGTGAAAGATATTGAAACCTCTACAGCAACTTTACAAGAATTAGAAAGCTATTTTTCTGTATAAGTCTTCGATTCTTAATTTATTCCTATTTTTACACTCCTAACTGCAATATTTTTAAAAGAAATCTGTTGTAAATAGGAGTTTTTAGTCTTATGAAACACATTCAAAAAATAATCTGTATTGCGGTATTTTTTACAATGGTCTTTGCTTGTAGCACAAAGAAAGACACTGTAATCAATAGAAACTACCATGCACTCACTACAAAATTTAATGTTTTGTTTAATGGGAAGGAAGCATTTAAAATAGGATTGAATGCAATCAACGAAACTTATGAAGACAATTTTTGGAAACAATTGCCAATAGAACCTTTAGCATTTAAAGAAGAAGTGCTCGTTACAGAGAAGCCAAACCGTGGGCAGTTTTCTGGTTTTGATACAGCCCCTTCGAAAAAAGAAACAACAAAGGCAACCTCGCCATTTGATCGAGCAGAAGAAAAAGCAGTAAAAGCGATCCAGAAGCATTCCATGAACATTTTTGAAAAAGAGCAAAATCGTCAAATTGATGATGCTTATTTGTTATTGGGAAAAGCGCGCTACTATTCCCAGCGATTTATTCCAGCAATTGAGGCGTTTAATTATGTGATTGAAAATTATCCAGAAGCCAGTTTAATCAACGAAACAAAGATTTGGCGTGCCAAAGCAAACATAAGACTTGATAATGAGCGTTTTGCTATTGAGTCTTTAAAATACTTGTTAGTAATTAAAGATACGCTAGAGGCAGATTTACCCGACGAAATTAAAGAAAGAGGATATACCGCTTTGGCAATGGCATATGTGCAAACAGATAGTTTGCAGAAAGCAAAAGAGAGTTTAATTAACGCAACAAAAACCAATAAAAATTCTGTGCAAGCAGCAAGAAACCTATTTATTTTAGGTCAAATGTATGCCTCAGAAAACAAATCAGACTCTGCAACAACAGTTTTTAAAAGGATTGTAAATTTTAGGAAAGCTCCCGATAAATTTAAAATTCATGCACAGATAGCGATTGCAAAAAACTTTTCAAAAGATTCCTCTTCAGTGGCTTTGCAAAAAACGTTATTGAAACTCATAAAAAACAGAGATAACAGGCCGTATTTAGATGCTTTGTATTATCAAGTAGGGGTTTTAGAAGAATACAAAGACAGCATTTCCTTGGCGATCAAAAATTACAATAAGTCATTGCGGGCTAAAAATGCAAAACCAACACAAAAAACCTACACGTATGAGCGTTTGGGAAATTTATATTTTAAAAACAAAGAGTTTCAGTTAGCAAGTTCCTATTATGATAGTGTTTTACAAGTTGCAAAAAACAAGACAGATTTAAGAATTAGACGCGTAAACAGAAAGTTTAAAAACTTAGCTTCATTGATTGCATTTGAAAATACAGTAAAAACCAATGACAGTATTTTAAATTTGGCAGCAATGCCTTTAGAGCGTCAAGAAGCGTATTTTCAAGAATATGTGGAAGCATTGAAAAAGAAGGACGAAGCGGCTGCACAACAAAAATTAAATCAATTGGCATTTGGAAGTTCTTTCGGGAATTCTTTACAATCTACAAGCAGCGGAGGATGGTATTTTTACAACGGACAATCGTTGTCTTTTGGAAAAACAACCTTTCAAAAAACATGGAACAATAGAGCACTGGAAGACAATTGGCGTTGGGCATCTAAAAGAGCAATGAGTACTTCACCAACAACTGTTTTAAAGGAAGCTATTGCATCAAAGAGATATGATGTGCCGAGCTATATTGCTAGGGTTCCAACAGATAAAATAATTATTGATAGTTTAAAAATAGGTAGGAACCAAGGCTTGTATGAGCTAGGGATGATTTACAAACAACAGTTTGTGTATTTACCTTTATCCATTGAAAAGTTAGAACGTTTGCTAACTTTAAATCCAGCAGAAAATCAGTTGTTATCTATTTATTACAATTTATATCAAATTTATTCAACAGTAAAAAACAAACCCAAAGAAACCTTTTATAAAAATAAAATTTTAACGGGCTATGCTGACACCAAGTTTGCCCAAATGATTCAATTTCCAGATCAGAAGTTAACTTCTGAGAAATCTTTGAGCGAAACAGAAAAAACCTACAAAGAAATGTATTATTTATACAAAGAAGGGGTGTTCGAAGAAGTGGTGCAAAAAATTGATGAAATGTTACCCAAAATTCAGAATTCGATTTTAATTCCTAAATTTGAACTTTTAAGGGCTTATTCTCTAGGGAGATACGTGGACAAGGAGACGTATGGGAAAGCAATGGAGTTTGTAGCGCTTCGCTATGGGAATTCAGAAGAAGGAAAAAAAGCAAAAAAAATTGTAGCACAATTAAGAAAATAATACATGTTTAGTAACAAACAACAACAAACACAAAAGACAAAAATTATGGATCGAAATGTGATCACAAAAAATACCGTTATTACTGGTGATATTAAATCGGACGGAGATTTTAGAATTGACGGAACTTTGGAAGGAACTTTATCAACAAAAGGGCGGGTTATCTTAGGTGTTGATGGTTTTATAAAAGGAAATGTAGAAACTGCAAATGCAGACGTTGAAGGTAAAATTTCTGGTCAGTTATTGGTTTCTGAAACACTCACTATAAAAAGTACCGCAATAATTTCAGGAGATGTTGTTATTGGGA
>JABJPX010000022.1 GCA_018663625.1 Polaribacter sp.
AAAAACTATGAATTTAATTCCAATTATTATAATCGGCTCGATTGTCCTTTTTCTGTTCTCAGCTATTTTTACTGTCAAACAACAAACAGCAGCAGTGATAGAAACTTTCGGAAAATTTAGTAGTATTCGTCAATCTGGATTGCAATTAAAAATACCTGGCATTCAAAGAATTGCAGGAAGATTGAGTTTAAAAATTCAACAATTAGATGTTATTATTGAAACGAAAACAAAGGATGATGTTTTTGTAAAATTAAAAGTTTCAGTACAATACAAAGTAATTAAAAACAAAGTAGAAGATGCTTTCTATAAATTAGATTATCCACACGATCAAATTACTTCCTATGTTTTTGATGTAGTAAGAGCAGAGGTTCCTAAGATGATTTTGGACGATGTTTTCTTACGGAAAGATGACATTGCCATTGCAGTAAAATCTGAATTAAACGAAGCGATGATGACCTATGGATATGATATTATTAAAACTTTGGTAACAGACATTGATCCAGATGCACAAGTAAAAGAAGCAATGAACCGAATTAATGCTGCTGATAGAGAAAAAACTGCGGCACAATATGAAGGAGATGCACAACGTATTTTAATTGTAGAGCGTGCAAAAGCAGAAGCAGAAAGCAAGCGTTTACAAGGACAAGGTATTGCAGATCAACGTAGAGAAATTGCTCGTGGATTGGAAGAGTCTGTAGAGGTTTTAAATAAAGTAGGTATCAACTCACAAGAAGCTTCAGCTTTAATTGTAGTTACACAACATTATGATACGCTACAATCAATTGGGCAACAAACCAATAGTAACTTAATATTGTTACCGAATTCTCCGCAAGCGGGAAGCCAAATGTTGAACGATATGGTCGCTAGTTTTACGGCAAGCAATCAAATTGGTGAGGCAATGAAAAACCCAAAACCAAAAAAATTAGAAAGCTAAAAACACTTTTTATAAAATAAAAAGCTCCGTATGATATTTCAAACGGAGCTTTTTTTATTTGTATGTTAAAAAATTAGTTTCCTTCTTCTAATTTTTCGTCTTTCTTTGCTTCTTTCTCCTCGTCTTTCGTGGCTTTTTTAAATTCTTTAATACCACCACCAATACCTTTCATTAATTCTGGAATCTTTTTACCACCAAATAATAGTAAAAGTGCCCCTACAATAAGTGCCATCGAAAGTGGACTTGGCATTCCTAATAAAAAAATATTTAAAGAGATCATGTGTTTCAATTTTAAGGGACAAATATACAAAAACGTTTTTATACTTGATAAAAGAAATTGTTAATCCTTTTTCTGAATGATTCCTCCGATTAATTTTTCATCCCTTATTAAATCCGGGGTTCCTTTATAAAAAATAGAGCCTCCAAAACTAACCTTTGCGTTTAATACTTTGCCAGCAAAAATTTCTGCTTTTGCTCCAGTTTTAGCTTTTACCATAGCACTATTGGTTACTTTTAAACCATAACCATGATATACTCCGTACAAATCTACATCTACATCTTGGTTGTCTGCAGTTCCTGTTAATTTTACAATTCCGCCAGAAATGGCTTTTACAATTATATTTTTAGATTTTAAAACCAAATTGATATAAGCACGTTCTTGTGCGCTAATTTCTACTTCGTCTTGTTGAAAATCTTTTGCAGTAATGGTTGCTCCTTGATTGGCATCAATAAGCGTAAGTGTATCTTTGTAAAAAAGTTGAATAAATACCTCGCCCTCTGCAGCGTTGTCTGAAGGTTTTAAAGAAAAAGGTAAAGATAGCTTTAAGGTATTATTTACCGTTTTAACTTTGACTATTTCAGATTTCTCTCCAGTAATTTCTAATTTGTTTTCTGTAGATTTTATGAGTTCTACTTCAATGCCATTGTAGACTTTGAGTATGGTATAGTCTCCTAAATTTCTAGTAACTTTTGATTGTCCGTGAATTGAAATCACAAATAATAATACTCCAATAAAAATTATTTTTTTCATTATTTTAAAATTTAATTAAAAGATTTCTTTTAATATAAGGTACTAATATAATGAGTTTTTCTGTTTTATATTGATTTTTTTTATTAAAGTAGTTTAATTTTCAATAAGATTAAAATCTAAGTGCTTGCGTTCTAAGTCAGCATTTTTTACTTGTACTTTTACATCATCTCCTAATTGATAAATTTGTTTGGTCGCTTGACCAACAATTGCAAATTGCTGTTCATCAAAGGAATAAAAATCACTTTTTATGTCTCTAATTCTTACCATACCTTCACATTTATTAGAAGAAATTTCTACATAAATACCCCATTCTGTAACTCCAGTAATTACCCCTTCAAATACTTCATCATTATGATTTTGCATGTATTTAATTTGCATATACTTTATAGAAGCGCGCTCAGCTTTACTTGCCAATTCTTCTCTTTTTGAGGAGTGTTTACAATTTTCTTCGTATTTAATTGCTTTTGGAGTGTCTCCTCCATCTAAATAATGTTGCAGCAATCGATGTGTCATTACATCTGGATAACGTCTAATAGGGGATGTAAAATGGCTGTAGTAATTAAAAGCCAATCCATAATGCCCGATGTTTTGAGTAGTATAAACAGCTTTACTCATAGTACGAATCGTAAGCGTTTCAATCATGTTAGATTCTGCTTTTCCACTAACATCACTTAATAATTGATTTAAAGATTCTGAGGTACTTTCTTTTGTTTCTGTATTTATTTTATATCCAAACTTACTAATAATGTTTTGTAATGCTGCTAATTTCTCAATATCTGGTTCATCATGAACTCTATAAATAAAGGTTTTATTTGTTGCTTTTCCTTTAGAAAAACCAATAAATTCGGCAACTTTACGATTCGCTAATAACATAAATTCTTCAATTAATTTATTCGCGTCTTGTGAGGTTTTAAAGAAAACTCCGATTGGGTTTGCTGCTTCATCTAAATTGAATTTTACTTCTACTCGATCAAAAGAAATGGCACCTTGTTGCATTCTTTTTTTACGAAGAATTTTTGCCAATTCATCTAATTTTAAAGTGGCTTCTACAATTTCTGGAGTTACTTCGTATTCTTTGTCAAGAATCGAAACTTCTAAAGGCATTGTGTATGGTTTTACAACTGGTGATAATGTACAATTATCGATAATTGACTGTGCTTCTTCATACGCAAAACGTTGGTCGGAATAGGTGACTGTTCGTCCAAACCATTCGTTTACAAGTTGTGCTTTAGGATTGATTTCAAATACAGCTGAAAAGGTAAGTTTTTCTTCATGGGGTCTTAAAGAACAAACACCATTACTTAATTTTTCTGGGAGCATTGGCACCACTCTATCTACTAAATACACCGAAGTAGCTCTTTCAAAAGCTTCATCATCTAAAATTGTTTTTGGTGTTAAATAGTGAGAAACATCTGCAATGTGAATTCCGATTTCAAAATTTCCGTTCTCTAATTTTGTAAAAGACAATGCATCATCAAAATCTTTTGCATCTTTTGGATCTATAGTAAAGGTGAGATCTTTACGCATATCTCTACGTTTGCCAATCTCTTCTTTGGTTATTTCAATGGAAAGATTGTCCGCTTCTTGTTCTACTTCTGTTGGAAATTCATACGGTAAATCGTATTCTAATAAAATAGAATGCATTTCTGTATTGTGCTCTCCTGGTTTTCCTAAGACTGCAGTTATTTCTCCAAACGGATTTTTAGATTTCGCTGGCCAATCAGAAATCGTAGCTTGTACTTTATCACCATCTTCTGCACCATTCATTTTATTTTCTGAAATAAAAATATCTGCATACATTTTATTGTTGTCCGGAACTACAAAACCAAAATTTTTGTTCTTTTGTAAAACCCCTACAAACTGTGTTTTTGCACGTTCTAAAACTTCAACAACATCAGCTTCGTATTTTTTGCCATTTCGTTTTTTAAATACATATGCTTTGACCTTGTCGTTATGTAATCCTTTTCCAAGGTTTGAATTTGGAATAAAAATATCATCTTCGTAATCATCGGAAATAAAATATCCATTTCCATTAGAGGTAATGTCTAAAGTACCTGTAGTATATTTTCGATTTTGATTCATTTTAAATTTTCCTCGATCTACTTCTACAATTTTCTGAGTTCCCGTTAATTCGGCTAATCTCTTTATAATTTGTGTTTTTCCATCGGTATCAGAAATACTTAATTTACTGGAAATTTGTTTATAATTATACGATTTTGAAGTGTCTTCGTTTAAAATTCTAAAAATATTCTTGGTTAAGTCTTTTACAACATTCCCTTTCTTTTTATATATTTTTTTCTTTTTTCTAGTCATTTTATGAGCTATTAATACGTTGATTTTAAGTTCTTTTTTACTTAAATAAACAACTATTGTAAAGTACGATTAATTTCACTGTTTATATATTAAAAAATAGTTATCAAACTATTATTGTACTTTGCCTTTTAAATTATTATTTATGTCTAAATCTTGGTTTATAATTGCAAACCCTATTGCAGGAAATCAAAAATTTTCTAAACAATGGAAAGAAATTCAACAATTACTTAACAGTAAGAATATAGACTATTCTTTTGTTTTTACACAATTTTCTAAACACGAAATTGAATTGGTGCAAAATGCAATTCAGCAAGGTTTTAGAAATATTATTTCTGTAGGTGGAGATGGTACACTACATAATATAGTTAACGGAGTAATGATGCAAAGGTATGTAAAATCTTCTGATATAACTATTGCAGTACTTCCAATAGGAACTGGTAACGATTGGATTAAAACCTATAACATTCCTAATAACATAAAAAAAGCGATCGATATTATTTCAGAAAGAAAAACAATTTTACAGGATATTGGTCAAATAGAAATAGCAACAGGTAAAATTTCTTACTTTAATAATGTAGCAGGTTTGGGATATGACGGTTATATTGCTAAAAAACTACAGGAATTAAAAAGATTGGGCTCTATATCTTATTTAATTGCTGGAATTTATGGGTTCTTATTTTATAAAAAATCGATCTTTAAAATTGCAATGAATCAAACAATAATTGAAACCACTTGTTTAATAACAATGGTTTCAATTTGTAAATTTTCTGGTGGAGGAATGCAGTTTTCTAAAAAAGGAGACCCTATTGATGGATTGTTTGATATTACGATCGTTAAAAATATTACGCTACTTGATTTAATTTTAAATATTAAAAAATTATACAACGGAAAAATTGTAGCTCACCCAAAAGTAGCTACTTATAAAACAAATAAAATTATAGTAGATCCACAAAATTCAAAACCTTTTATTCAAGCAGACGGGGAATTGATCGGAACTGGAACAGCTACTTTCTCTCTCATTGAAAAAGGAATTCATTTTGTGATTGCTTCAGATTAAGATTTATTTTTTGCAAGCATTCTTATTTTAACTTTTTTTTTGATTTCAGAGTTATCAACATTCTATAGTATTATAATTTTTCTTTTATAAATTTTTAAAAAACAATGATGTTTATAATAGTCTGTGAATAGTGACTATAAAAAAAGTTCTTTTTATTTTTTTATATGAGTTATTAAAAAACATCCACATCTTATAAATTATTTAAAAGGTTTAAAATCAACTAAAAAAATAGGTTGTTAACAATACTTATAAACTGTAATTAACCAATAATTATTAATAGTTAATAACGAAACAGATGTAGATAACCATTCTTTTTTATGTTGATAAACTATTATGAAAAAACAATAAAAAAATTTGTGTATTCAGTCAAGCTCCTTGTATTGTAATAATTTTTAAACCTCACAAAAAAAGTTTTTAAAATTTACAGATACTTCTTAACATTTATAAAATACCCTTAATCTATTAAAAACGAAACTGTTATTAAAAAGGGTAAAAAACAAGTTGTTAATAACCTTAAAAAACCCATAGTTTCTGTATTTTTGTAGAATACGACTTCATTAAAAATCAATTTATTATGACAATTGCTATTGGGAACGATCATGCAGGGACAGAATATAAGTTCGAAATTATAAAATATTTAGAATCAAAAGGACATACTGTTTTAAATTTTGGAACAGACACGAATGCTTCGATGGATTATCCAGATGCAATTCATCCAACTGCAACTGCTGTAGAGTCTGGAAAAGCAACTTTTGGTATTATTCTTTGTGGAAGCGGAAATGGTGCACAAATGACCGCAAACAAACATCAAGGAATCCGGGCTGCATTGTGTTGGAATAATGAATTAGTAGCGTTAACAAGACAACATAATAATTCAAATGTTTTAACCATTCCTGCACGTTTTGTTTCTATACAACAGGCTTTAGGTTTTGTTGAAATATTTTTAAATACTGAATTTGAAGGAGGAAGACATGGCAATCGAGTTGATAAAATTTCTTATTAAAATAATCTTTCAAGCCTAAGATCATACTTTTTTATGGATTTTTATATCAAATCTTTTTCAGAACTAAATACAATTGAGTTGTATCAAATTCTTCAACTACGCGCAGAAGTTTTTGTAGTAGAACAAGATTGTGTGTATCAAGATGTAGATGGAAAAGACCAAAATTCATTGCATGTTTATGGAACTAAAAACAATAAAATAGTTGCTTATACTCGAATTTTTAAACCAGGTGATTATTTTAAAAATGCAAGTATTGGACGTGTTGTTGTAGTTGCTTTAGAAAGAAAATACGGTTTAGGACACGATCTAATGAAAGCTTCTATTCTCGCCATTAAAAATTATTTTAAAGAGGATAAAATTACAATTTCCGCACAAGTATATTTAAAAAATTTCTATGAATCTCACGGATTTCATCAAATAGGAAAAGACTATTTAGAAGACGGAATTCCACACATAGAAATGTTAAAAAATTAAAGAAGTGAAGCTACTTCTTTTACATCTCCAACCGCTAAATCATCTAATAAAATAGTTCCAATTCGAACTCGAATTAAACGTAAGGTAGGAAATCCAACCGCTGCAGTCATTTTACGTACTTGTCTAAATTTTCCTTCTATAATTACAATCGCAACCCAACTTGTAGGTCCATGCCGATCATCTCTAATTTTTTGACTTCTCAATGGAAATTTAGGAGGATCAATTAAAAAAGATTTCCCAGGTTTTGTTTGATATTTTTTTCCATCAAAACCAATCTCAACCCCTTTTTTAAGTTTTTCAACAGCTTCCTGAGTCATTATTCCATCTACTTGAACATAATATTCTTTTTCAAACTTATTACTTCTAATTTCTTCAGAAATCTTTCCATCTGTAGTGAGTAATAACAAACCTTCAGAAGCAACATCCAATCGGCCAATAGCCATGGTTCCTTTAGGAAAGTTGTGAAGTTCTCCTAATAATTTTTTCTTTCTTTTTGCAGGATTTACAAATTGAGAAATGGTTCCCCATGGTTTGTGAAGGATAAAATGTTGGTGTTTTTCCATAAATTCGTTTTATAAAAACAGAGCTGCAAAAATGCAACTTATTTATTAGGAAATTAAACGTTGTTTTTTGTAACTTGTCTCACTTTAAAAAAACAATATTTTAACAGAATTTATGGCAGCAGATAAAGAAAAAACAGCAAAATTAAAAGCACTTCAACTTACTTTAGATAAGTTAGATAAGACTTACGGTAAAGGATCTGTTATGAAGTTAGGAGATGTAGTTACCGAAGAAATAGATGCAATTTCGTCAGGATCTTTAGGATTGGACTTAGCATTAGGAGTTGGTGGATATCCAAGAGGAAGGGTCATCGAAATCTATGGACCAGAATCTTCAGGAAAAACAACTTTAACATTACATGCAATTGCAGAAGCACAAAAAGTAGGTGGAATCGCTGCGTTTATTGATGCAGAACACGCTTTCGATAAATTTTATGCTGAAAACTTAGGGGTTGATATTGATAATTTAATTATTTCTCAACCCGATCATGGTGAACAAGCTTTAGAAATTACAGAAAATCTAATCCGTTCAGGTGCCATAGACATTATTGTTATTGATTCAGTAGCAGCATTGACTCCAAAATCTGAGATTGAAGGAGAAATGGGAGATTCTAAAATGGGACTTCATGCACGTTTAATGTCACAAGCATTAAGAAAACTAACAGGAACAATTTCTAAAACCAATTGTACGGTTATTTTTATTAACCAATTAAGAGAAAAGATTGGGGTTATGTTTGGAAATCCAGAAACAACAACAGGAGGAAATGCATTAAAATTTTATGCTTCTGTTCGTTTAGATATTCGAAGAAGAACACAAATTAAAGACGGAGACCGTGTGATTGGAAACAGTACCAAGGTGAAAGTTGTAAAAAATAAAGTGGCACCGCCTTTTCAAATTGCAGAATTTGACATCATGTATGGAGAAGGAATTTCAAAAGTTGGAGAAATTTTAGACATTGGTGTAGAATTAGGAATTGTTAAGAAGAGTGGTTCTTGGTTTAGTTACGGAGAGACAAAATTAGGCCAAGGTAGAGATGCTGTAAAAGGTTTAATTAAAGACAATCCAGAACTTGCAGAGGAACTTGAAGGAAAAATAAAAGCTGCGATTGATAATCAAGAATAAGGATTAAAGCTTAAATTATAATTAATTTAACTCTCAAAAAAAGATTCAATTTTTTTGAGAGTTTTTTATTTTTAGAAGATGATTACCATACATAAAAAGATACAATTACAACCAATACTACCAACAGATATAACGCATTTACAAAAATTAATGTGGGATATTTATCCTCCTGCTTACAGCTATTTTTGGGAAGATGACGGTGCTTTTTATGTCAATAATCAATACTCAAAAGAGAATATTTTAATAGAATTATCCCAAGAAAACGCTCAGTATTATTTTGTTGTTTTTAACAATGAAATCATCGGGAACTTTCGTGTGGTATGGAATGAAAAACTTACTGGATTACTTCAAGAAAAACAGGTAAAATTACATCGTCTTTATTTACATCCTAAAACCCAAAACAAAGGAGTAGGAAAAACAATTGTTTCTTGGTTGGAAGCACAAGCAATTTTTAAAAACTATGAAGTTATTTGGTTAGATGCTATGGACAAACAAGAACAAGCATTTCAATTTTACAAAAAAAGAGGGTACAAATATCATGCACATATTTTTTTAGATTTTGATTTAATGCATGTTCCTTTCAGAAAAATGAATCAATTTTATAAAGTTTTGGAATAACTAAAATTACATTCCAGTGCTTCCAAAACCACCTGCACCACGAGCTGTTTCGTCCAGAACAGTCACTTCTACCCAGTTTACTCTTTCGTGTTTTGCAATGATTAATTGCGCAATTCTCTCCCCATCATTGATTATAAAATCATCATTGGATAAATTCACTAAAATAACGCCAATTTCACCTCTATAATCTGCATCAACAGTTCCTGGAGAATTTAAGACCGTAATCCCTTTTTTAGCGGCAAGACCACTTCTTGGACGCACCTGTGCTTCAAAACCAACAGGTAGTGCAATAAATAACCCTGTTTTTACAATGGCTCTTTCTAAAGGTTTTAGTGTGATTTCTTTTTCAATATTTGCACGTAAATCCATACCAGCAGCACCTTGGGTTTCGTAGTTTGGAGTTGCATGTTTCGATTTGTTGATGATTTGTACGTTCATTTTAAATAAGTATGTTGTTCAACAAATATAATAAAACAACGAACTATCTTATAAAACTTAATACTTTTCTTATTTTTGACGTTCCAAATAAAAGAATTTATGAATTCACATCCTAAAATTGCGGTTATCGGCGGTGGAAGCTGGGCAACAGCCATTGTAAAAATGTTGTGCGAAAACCTAGATACTATTGGGTGGTATATGAGGAGTGCTTCTGCGAAAGAACATATACTTGAAAATAAACACAATCCAAATTATTTAAGCTCAGCAGAATTACATCCAGAACAATTAGAGCTATCGAATGATATTAATAAAATAATAGATACTTACGATTTTTTAATTTTTGCAATACCCTCCGCTTTTTTAACAGAAGAACTTTCGAAGGTGTTAGTTTCTTTTGAAGGAAAAATTATTTTTTCAGCGATTAAAGGAATCGTTCCAGAAACAGGTTTAATTGTTGGAGAACACTTTATGGAAACCTATGGGATTCCGGTTGAAAATATTGGTGTAGTAACAGGGCCTTGTCATGCAGAAGAAGTAGCCATGGAGCGTTTGTCGTATTTAACCATTGCATGTAGTGATTCAGAAAAGGCAGAAATGATTAGTAAATGCTTAAAAAGCAGGTATATAAAAACGAAGCTTTCCGACGATATTATTGGTACTGAATATGCTGCGATGTTGAAAAATATTTATGCAATAGCTGCCGGAATTGCGCATGGTTTAGGTTATGGAGATAATTTTCAGTCTGTTTTAATGAGTAACGCAATTCGCGAAATGAACCGTTACATTAAAAAAGTGCACAACATGAAGCGAGACATTAATAATTCTGCCTATTTAGGTGACTTATTAGTTACGGGATATTCTCTCTTTAGTAGGAATAGAACATTTGGGAACATGATAGGCAAGGGATACACCGTGAAATCTGCACAAATGGAAATGAGCATGATCGCAGAAGGGTATTATGCAACTAAAAGTGCCTATAAAATTAATCAAGATAAAGGAACAGATACACCAATTATCGACGCGGTTTATAATATTTTGTACAACCACAAAGACGCTAAAAAAGAATTTAAAAAGTTGACAGATACCTTGGATTAATTGTTTAATTTTGAACAATTATATCATGTATTAAACTTTTAAAATGAAAACGATCCAAGAAGTTGTAGAAAGTACGGTTAGAAAAACACCTTTTATTGAAGAAGCTTTACACGAAAAATTAATCAATGTTTCTTCCTTAGCAAGAATTATTTTACCAGAGGTTTCTAAAACCTTAAAAAAAGATATTAAAGTAGGCGCAGTAATGATGGCAATCAATCGATTGTCGCCAGTAAATGAACTTAGAATTCGAAAGAATATTAAAAAAATTTCCTCCAACTTAGGTGATTTTATTGTGCGTTCAGATCTCTGTGATTTTACTTTTAAAAATACTGCTACACTATTAAAGGAAATTGCAAAAATTTTAACTAAAACGGCAGACAAAAACGATGCTTTTTTAACCATCTCTCAAGGTATTTTTGAAACAAATATTGTTGCCAGTAAAAGCCTTCAGAAATATATAGAAACTATTTTTGAAAAAGAAACCTGTATCAACAGCGTGTTGGATTTAGCATCGATTACCATTAAACTTCCCTTAAATAACCTA
Source organism: Polaribacter sp. (assembly GCA_018663625.1). Taxonomy (GTDB): domain Bacteria; phylum Bacteroidota; class Bacteroidia; order Flavobacteriales; family Flavobacteriaceae; genus Polaribacter. Next base: position 11,190 of record JABJPX010000022.1, read on the forward strand.
GAACAATCTGGGATTTATTATTTTATTCTAAAACAATTGGCTTGGGCAGACATCGCTTTGCAAGAGGTAATTTCTACTACAAATGAAATGACGATTGTTGTAAAAGAAAAAGATATTAATGAAACTTTTGGAATTCTTATGAATTTAAAATCTGCCTAACAGCCCAATCCACACATGTCTAAGAAAGACCCATACGCAGCGTTAAGAATTAGAGAATTCAATATTTTTTTAATTGTTCGTTTTGCATTAATTTTTGGATGGTCCATGCAGTTCATTGTTATTGAATGGAAAGTGTATGAACTTACAGGAGATCCTTTGTATTTAGGTTTAATTGGGTTAATGGAAATTATTCCAGCCTTATCGATGGCCTTATTCGCAGGGCACATTGTAGATCAGCAAGAAAAAAGAAATCTACTAGCCCTTTGTATTGCAGCCTTTTCTTTGATTAGTTTTGGATTATTCTGGATTACTTCTGATAGCGTGAGTCAATCTCTATCCACACAAACCCTGTTGTATATCATTTATGCCTTGGTTTTTTTTGGTGGTTTTTTACGCGCCTTTTTTGGTCCGATCATTTTTTCTTTGGTTGCTTTAATCGTGCCTAAGAAAATCTATCCAAATGCCGCAACTTGGAATAGTTCATTGTGGCAAATGGCACGTGTTTTGGGGGTTGCTTTTGCAGGATTTTCTATCAATTGGATTGGTGTACATTGGTCTTTAAGCATCATTTTTATCTTAGTCTCTATTTCATTTTTCGTCTTATTTAAAATTAAAAGAAAACCAATTTTAAACCCTAAAATTGGAGAGCCTGTTTTACAAAGTTTAAAAGAAGGTGTCAACTTTGTGTTTAAAACAAAAGCCATTCTTGGCGCGTTAACTTTAGATATGTTTTCTGTTTTATTTGGAGGCGCCATTGCTTTATTGGCTGTTTTTGCAGAAGATATTTTAAAAGTAGGCCCTCAAGGTTTTGGTATATTGGTGGCCGCACCTTCTGTGGGTTCTTTTTTAACCATGTTGGTAACTGCCTACATTCCAATTAGTAAAAATGCTGGTATGAAACTCCTTGTTGCTATTTTTGGATTTGGGATTTGCATCATTGTTTTCGGCCTTTCTTCCATCTTTTGGGTTTCTGTGTTAGCCTTATTTTTTAGTGGGGTTACAGACGGCGTTTCTATGGTAATTCGACAAACCATACTACAATTAAAAACCCCTGATCAGATGCGAGGTAGGGTTTCTTCTGTCAACTCCATGTTTGTTGGCTCATCCAATGAGTTAGGAGCATTTGAAAGCGGGCTTACAGCCAAACTAATGGGAACCGTTACTGCAGTTGTTTTTGGGGGAACAATGACCCTAATCACGGTTGTTACCACAGGACTTGTAAACCCAACTTTACGAAAGTTGGATTTAACAAAAGATTTGGAAGCGCATGAGAAAGAGGATTAGCTCAGTTTTATTGAAATCGATATAAGATTCCAAAATTAATATTCGAAAGGTTTAAATTAATATTAAAAGTTTGTATTGCTTCTGCATCAGCATCATCTGCTTTTTCATGTAAATAGGTAATAGTACCAAGAGATGCTCTTAGGGCTATGTTTTTTGAAATAAAGTAATTGACTCCTGGAGATAAACTTGCTTCAAAAACAGTTATTTTATAAGTAACAGCTTCCCCCCACCAGGAATAATACTCTGATTTTAAACTATTGTAAGTGATTGCTCCACCAAAAGTGAAAGAGAATTTTTTTCAGGATTTAAAAAATGAACAAATCCTAAGCTTGCACCAAAATTAGTTGTTTTACTTTCTACATTATAAATATTTTCTATATTATAAATATCAAAATATTTATTCTCGCTAGAGCCAAATAGAAGACCTAATTCTATTGAAGTCTTATTATTCACAAAATAACCAATAGCAGGTGCAAACGTAAATGAACTTATTTCCTCATCATCATAATCTTTACTTAAATAACTGAACGTTCCACTTACATAAATATCTTCGTTTTCAAATCCGTTATTTTTACTTTTTTCTTGTGCCAATGCAGATAAAAGGGAAAACCAAACAATAAAAGGAAAGAGTAACTTTTTCATAATTTAAATTTTTAACAATAATAATAATTTACAAATATTAACATACTTTAATGTATTTTTTATAAAATTATGTTTTCTAATCTTTTGTGAAGTTTTAAACGTATATATTGTTCTTCTTATAGAATAAAGTAATAATTTCACACGCTCCATTAAATTTAATTTCAATTAGAAACTTTTATAATCGCACCCAACGAGTTAGGAGCATTTGAAAGCGCATGAAAGTGAGGTAGAATAAACCAATCGATAATGAAAAAAATAATAACAATACTCTTTTTTATCTTTCTCAACACCCTTTATTCACAACGAATTTCAGGAATTGTTCTCGATGCTGTCACAAAAGATCCTATTGAAAATGCGCATATTTTCATCACAAAAAAAGTGCTTGTTACCAATAAAAAAGGGAAGTTTTCTTTTAATTTTAAAAAAGGAAAACAAATCCGATTCAGTGTTTCTCATATAA
>JABJPX010000023.1 GCA_018663625.1 Polaribacter sp.
GATTCATTCATTTGTTGAGAAGTATTTACCATGTTTGAAAAATAATTTGTGTCACTTAAAATCACTTGGTTATCCCATACGCCTTCATTTAATATCAAAAGACCAAACCTAGCCATATCCCTTGCCGTGCTCCAGTAAATATTACTGTAATTAGATTGAATCCAACTTCCACCCATCCCAATTTTCATTTTTACTTTTTGATTGGTAAAATCATTGTATGTTGTCTCGGATGTGTTTTCGATGACATCTTTTAGGAGTGAGTATGTGGCGTTGTGATAAAACCAGTTTGTCCCAGGGGTGTTTTTATAGGTCAGGCAATTTGGATCTGTACAATTTAGGTTATCCACTAGATAATCCAAGCCGGTTGTCATGGTCAAATGGTGTTTGATTTTTATCAAACTCTCTTGACTTTCTTCTAAACTTGTCCATCCATTTCCAAGAAATGTTGAGCTGCTATCCTCTAGGGATAAAATCCCATTGTCTTTTGCGATGCCTACTAAAAAGGCAGTGAGTGTTTTGCCTGCAGAAGCCCAATACCAATTAGAGTTGCTATCAAAAGGAGCTGTATTTGAAAAGTTATTACCCCAATAATTTTCTAAAACAATTTTTCCATCTTTTAAAACTACAAAAGCACGGGTGTTGTTAAGTTGAAGAAAATTATAAAGATTATCGATACCAACGGAATCCCAGTTTAGTTCCTCAGGATTTAAAGTTTCCCATTGGTCTGAATCTATGGCTGGAAAATATAGGTCATCAACTACTGGCTCGCTAATCTGAGTTTCATCATTTGAGCACGAAAAAAGTATTAACAACAAGAAAAAAAGAATTTTTTTCATCTAAATATTAATTAATTTTTTAAAATTAATCAATTAAATTGGTGTAGTTTCATTTTTTCAAGTAAAAAATATTCCCTAAAATAAAATTTATTTTAGGGAATAATGCCGTGGAGACGCCGAGAATCGAACTCGGGTCCAAACAAGCAGCAAAAAAGCTTTCTACATATATAGTTCTTACTTAGTTGTCGGCCTAAAACTGATTAAGAACAATCCATTTTAAACGTATCTTTTTCAATTTCAAAAACTTGCCAAAGCATCAAGTTTCCTATGTTTACTTTTTCGATGCCCAAAAGTGAAACGCCGTAAACCAAGGCTTTTCGTGGACATAAAGCTTTCCCGCCTTGCGGGACTAGGCCAATCCTACTATGATTCGGATTAAGCAGCTAAAGCGTAGTTATCTTCGCCGGTTAAATAGTTGAAATGAGTTTTACAAGAATGATTTCAGTCCTTGATATGCTTACAAATTTACAGAACTTGCTGTCAAAACCAGTCGTCCCCAGTTTTTTTTAATTCATTTACAAAAGTATAAAAAATCTAGTTGCCCATCTTTATAAAATCCAATATCTTCGAACAAATATTACAGCACAGAAAATGACAAAGTTTGGAATTATTAAAGAACGTAAAAACCCGCCAGATAGGAGGGTTGTATTCTCACCAGAAAAGCTATCTCAATTCAAAAAGAAGTTTACAAGTGCTTCAATAAAAGTAGAAGCTTCGCCCATTAGAGTTTTTACAGACGCAGCTTATCAAAAAGAAGGTATTGAAGTGTCTTCCAATATGTCGGACTGTGATGTACTTATTGGGGTAAAAGAAGTGCCAATAGAAGCCTTACTTCCCAATAAAAAATATTTTTTCTTTAGTCATACTATTAAAAAACAACCCTATAATAGAGAATTATTACAGGCTGTTATCGATAAAAACATCACACTCTACGACCACGAAGTAATTGTAAAAGAAAACGGAATGCGTTTAATTGGGTTTGGACGGTATGCAGGTATCGTAGGCGCATACAACGGCTTTAGAGCGATTGGCTTAAAAAAAGATACCTTTCAATTGCCCAAAGCAGCAACTTTAGGCAGTCAGCAGGAATTGATTGATCAGCTAAAGAACATTCAACTACCAAATATTAAAATAGCGCTTACTGGAAATGGAAAAGTAGCCAGAGGCGCCAAAGAAATGTTAGATGCAATGCAAATTGAACAAGTAGCTGTTACAGCCTATTTGACCCAAACATTTACAAAGCCAGTGTATTGCATGATTGATGTGTTGGATTACAACAAACGCACCGATGGGCAAGTACTTAATAATAGCGACTTTTATGTGCATCCAGAAAAATACGAAGCCAATTTTATGCGCTTTGCAAAAGTAACCGACTATTTTATTGCGGGGCATTTCTTCGGAGAGGGTTCGCCTTATTTATTTACAAGAGAAGATGCAAAAAAACAAGACTTTAAGATTCAATACATAGCTGACATTTCATGTGATATAGACGGTCCAGTAGCCGCTACGATAAGACCTTCTACCATTGCAGATCCAATCTATGGATACGATCCAAGTACCGAAAAAGAAGTAGACTTTAAAGCTGACAATGCCATTGTGGTTATGGCGGTAGACAATTTGCCTTGTGAGTTGCCAAAAGATGCCAGCGAAGGATTTGGAGAATTGTTTTTAGAACATGTGATTCCTGCTTTCTTTAACAACGATAAAGACGGCGTTTTAACACGTGCAAAAATGACGGAAAATGGAAAATTAACATCTCGATTTTCTTATTTACAAGATTATCTTGACGGAAAAGAATAAATGATTCAAGACCAACAATTTCTCATCGATTTGGCAAAAATGAAAATGCCTTTTGGAAAATACAAAGGGACTTTTCTCATCGATTTGCCAGAGCATTATATCGTTTGGTACAGGACCAAGGGGTTTCCTGCAGGTAAATTGGGCAAGCAAATGGGCTTGGTGTACGAGCTGCAATTGAATGGACTCGAAAACTTAGTAAAAGAAATTCAGCGGAGGTATTAGTTAATTGTCGTAATGCCATAGGCCATGTGTGCAATTCCTAAAATTGAAATCGCAGAAGACCAATAGCCTGGAATAAAATAGCACAAGCCTCCCAAAGCAATCGCCAATCCAGATAGAATGAATCGTTTCTTTCGATAATGATCTCTTAAAAGATAGAGGAGAAGGCCATAGGCAACTAAAAAAGCAGGGGTTATCAAATCAATCAGCCCAGCATTCATCAAAAAAATAAGCATTGCTGATAAGAAAGCAATTAGAAACAAATACCTGAAAGCCGTTTTTTTTGTTTTGGAATTCCACAATTTAAATTGATGCCTTTTGGCAACGCGTCTTCCTGCAAAAACAAGTGCAAGAGAACTGAATACAAACACTAAAAACAAGATTCCTAACACAGTAAATTCAATAATTTCTGCCGAAAACATGCCGGTAAGGTGGTTGTCAATTAAAAACCCGTCTAAAATACTTTTGATGAGGTAAGCACCACAAAAAAGATAAAAACCAATAAGAATACTCGTAACCCCTTTTAAAATAAGGTTTACTTCGTGATTGTCGTGTAAATAAGTGTTTTTAGGCATGGGGATTGTTAATACGTGCTAAGATACAAAATTTAAGCACTTTATTTCATGTCCTAAAATAGCAAAAAAAAACCTTAAAAATTGTTAATGGTTTTTCGAATGGCCACTAAGTTGGTTAAGAGTCCCTCTAAGTTGTCTAAGTGCAACATGTTGGCACCGTCACTTTTTGCATTTGCAGGATCGAAATGTGTTTCAATAAATAAGCCATCAACGTTATTTACAATACCCGCTCGGGCAATTGTTTCAATCATTTCTGGTCGTCCACCCGTAACACCTGCCGCTTGATTGGGTTGTTGTAAAGAATGGGTAACATCTAGGATGGTAGGGGCAAATGCACGCATTTCTGGAATGCCTCTAAAATCAACAATCATATCTTGATAGCCAAACATGGTTCCTCTGTCTGTAATCCAAGCTTTGTCAGAACCCGCATCTTTTACCTTTTGAACGGCATGCTTCATGGCATCTGGACTCATAAATTGCCCTTTTTTTAAGTTGACAACTTTTCCTGTTTTTGCAGCCGCAACCACTAAGTCTGTTTGACGTACTAAAAAGGCAGGAATTTGTAAAACATCTACATACTGAGCCGCTTTTGCAGCATCCGATGCTTCGTGAATATCCGTTACTGTTGGAATTTTGAAAGTTTCAGAAACTTTGCGTAAAATTTTTAACGCTTTTTCATCACCAATTCCAGTAAAACTATCAATTCTACTTCGGTTGGCTTTTTTAAAACTCCCTTTAAAAATATATGGGATCTTTAATTTATCTGTAATTGCCACTACTTTTTCAGCAATTCTTAATGCCATTTCTTCACTCTCAATAGCACAAGGGCCAGACAGTAAAAAGAAATTATTTGCGTCTGTATGTTTAATATTTGGAATTTCAGATAAAATCATTTGTCGATATTTTGTGCAAAAATACGAAATTAAATTAGCTATATTTATCCTTTTAAAATCAAATATAAATGAAAAACATATCCCCTATTATTTTAGTATTACTGATTGCAATATCATGTAAGAAATATCCAACAACGATTAAAAATGAAACTGCTTTAAAGGTTTTTGAAATTGATTCAAATACCGTCAGGAAACACCTGTATACCTTGGCTTCAGACGAGATGGAAGGGAGAGGTACAGGAACTCCTGGAATTGAAAAAGCAGCGGTATATATCGAAAATGAATTCGAACGAATCGGCCTTGCTACCTTTCAAGATTTAGAAACCTACAGGCAAACTTTTACTTTTGAGAATCGAAGGACTCAAGAAAAGATTACCGCAAGTAATATTATTGGTGTTTTAGAAGGAAAAAGTAAGAAGGATGAATTTGTGGTGGTATCGGCACATTTTGACCATTTAGGCATTCGGAAAACAACTGGGCAATTAGATTCTATCTACAATGGTGCCAATGACGATGCTTCTGGGGTGACTGGAGTTTTAACCTTGGCTGAATATTTTAAAAACAAAGGGACCAATGAGCGAACCATCGTTTTTGTGGCCTTTACAGGAGAAGAAATGGGATTGAAAGGATCTACACATTTTGGAAAAGGAATCTTGGCCAGCAAGTTTGTGGCAGGAATCAATTTAGAAATGATTGGGAAAACGCCGAGTTTTGGACCCAATACCGCTTGGTTAACCGGTTTTGAACGTTCTGACTTCGGGAAAATTATTCAACAAAACTTGGAAGGAACCGGCTATCAGTTATTTCCAGATCCCTACAAAAAGTTTAATTTATTTTTTAGATCCGACAATGCTTCCTTGGCAAGATTGGGAGTGCCGTCCCATACGTTTTCAACAACACCTATCGATGTAGATAAAGATTATCATCAAGCATCCGACGAAGCAGCAACTTTAAACATGACCGTAATTACCCAAACAATACAAGCAGTTGCAAAGGGAACAGAAAGTATAATTAATGGTTTAGACACACCTACAAGAGTTGTTTTAGAAGAAAATAAATCCACAAAAATGCGCGCTAACTAAATTTCTAGAAGCGAAAAATAATACCGCTATTTTTTTAGAGTTTCCCATTAAAGACAAACCATATTGTACAAAGCTTTTGTATTTTTACCTTTTTAAAAATATTGTTCATGAATCTACATTTTATTGCTATTGGCGGAAGCGCAATGCACAACCTCGCTATTGCACTGCACTTAAAAGGAGATCAAATTTCTGGAAGTGATGATGCAATTCATGATCCGTCCAAATCTCGCTTAGCCAAATACGGTTTATTGCCCGAAGCATTTGGTTGGTTTCCAGAAAAAATACATACAGGCATTGATGCAATCATTCTAGGAATGCATGCTAAAAAAGACAATTTAGAATTGTTAAAAGCACAAGAATTAGGATTGAAGATCTATTCCTATCCAGAGTTTTTATACGAACAATCTAAAAATAAAACCCGAGTAGTTATTGGAGGTTCCCATGGAAAAACAACCATTACTTCGATGATTTTACATGTCTTAAATTATCATGAAAGAGCAGTCGATTATATGGTGGGGGCACAACTAGATGGCTTTGAAACCATGGTGCACTTAACAGCAGAAAATGATTTCATTGTTTTAGAAGGCGATGAGTACTTGAGCTCACCCATCGATAGACGCCCAAAATTTCATTTATACAAACCGAATATTGCTTTGTTAAGTGGAATTGCCTGGGATCATATCAATGTTTTTCCAACTTTTGAAAACTATGTGTCCCAGTTTAAAATATTTACAGACGCTATGGTACACGGTGGTATTATGGTTTATAACGAAGAAGACGCTACCGTAAAAGAGGTTGTGGAATCTTCCGAAAATCATATTCAAAAATATCCCTATCAAACCCCCAAGCACTTTATCGATAATGGTGTCACCTATTTAGAAACCTCTGAAGGAGATTTGCCTTTAGAAGTGTTTGGTACCCACAATTTACAGAACTTGGCAGGAGCAAAATGGATTTGCCAACACATGGGCATTGATGAAGATGATTTTTATGAAGCAATTGCAAGTTTTTCTGGGGCAAGCAAACGTTTAGAGAAAATTGCAGAAAACGATACGAGCGTAATTTTTAAAGATTTTGCACACTCACCCTCTAAAGTAGCAGCAACCACCAAGGCTGTTAAAAAACAATACGAGAACAGCAATGTGTTAGCCTGCCTAGAATTGCATACCTATTCGAGTTTAAATGCTGTTTTTTTGGAAGAATATAAAGGAGCTTTGGACGCAGCAGATAAAGCGGTCGTTTTTTATTCTCCGGATGCCGTAAAAATAAAGCAATTAGAAGCAGTAACTTCAGCACAAATTGCAAAAGCATTTCAACGAGAGGATTTGATTATTTATACAAATCCGCAAGAATTTAAAGCGTTTCTATTTGCTGAAAACCTAAAAAATACAGCACTTGTATTCATGAGTTCGGGCAATTATGGTGGATTAAATTTGGAAGAAGTTAAACACCTGGTTTCGTAGGGGATCTTTTAAAAATACAACGGTAAAATATTTTTTATCCAAAGGAGATCCTAAAAAAAATTCTACAAAAAACAAGTTCTCCTTATATGTCATTATTGAAGACTTTAGAAACTGTTTTAATCATTTCATCATTGTTAGAATAGGTCAATTGGTAGCATTTTAAAGAAGCAAACCAATCTAAGAATACCTGTGTATTTTCTACTTTTGGTGAAATCCAAGAATCTGGAATTAACTGAGAAAAAGCGGTTATTTTATTGATCTTAGAAAACTGTAATGCTGCATTCTTTTCATACTTTATAAAGATCAACTCACGACAAGGTAAGTGCTGGGTAAAATCAGTTGTATTTGGTTTTAAATAGCGGACAATTTTATGAAGACGTTTAAAATTATATTCTGCAGTTGTCGCCAATTCTGGATAGATTGGCAGCAAGGTGTCTAGACTGTTTTTTTTGATAGAGATAGCCGCTGGAAAGCTATATACCTCTTGTTTTTTTAAATCTACAGGAACAAAATCATCTGCAATACATGTAAACCCATTTGCTTGTAATATTGCTAAAGAAGTGCTTTTTCCATTCCCTGAATCGCCTAAAAATAAAACTGTTTTTTTTGAATTCCCCACAGCAGAAGCATGAAAAACACCTATCCAATCTTCTTCTTTGTTTTGGTGAACTGCCTGTATTAGCTCCATTGAAAATTTTCCTTGAAAAAAATGAATTTCATTGGATTTCCAGCCATTTATGATCGTGTTATTTACAGCCAAAAACAAGTGTTTATTTTCAATAAAAACAACAAAATGATGTTGGTGTTCTGTTGCGCTTACTTCTAAATGTGCAAATTTTGGATGAACATAAGAGAGTTCTATTTCATTGGAAAATTCAACCTTAAAAATAAAATCATTTATTTTATAAAATTTTTGAAATTCTAAATCTGTTGGAATTTTCACCGTGTTGAGATCAATGATCGTTTCAGTTTGATCTGAAAGGGGATTCTCAAAATAACGTTCTTCCAATTCTGAAATAAAACCGATACATGCTTCTTTTGGCGTTGACATTTTCTCAGAGAGTTTCGCTGCAATAGTGTTAATTTCAATCCCTTTATTAAGTTCTTCTAATAGCTCTGCAGTGACGTTTTCTAGAATGGTATATTCATTCTTCTGTTCAAACCAAACAATTGTTTTGTCTTCAATAGGTTTAAAAAGCAAGTTTAATTTTTTTCTCATATAATAGATTAAAGTTAAACATTTAGCAACAATCAAAGAAATATAAAATGTGGTATTCTAAAATAACTTTATTTTCTGAACGAATTTCCAACTTTCATTTTCTGTTTGGATATTTTGAGCATCAAAAGAAAGTATTTGCTGTTAAAAGGGCTCCTTGAGGCTGTAACTGGTTTGAGAATTAGTTTTTTCTCCAAAAAAATGGAGTAAATAAAATCAATACCGTAAACAATTCTAAACGACCAATTAACATTAAAAAGGAGCAAAACCATTTTGCTGCACACGATAGATGTGTAAAATTATCTACTGGGCTTACAGAGCCAATTGCTGGGCCAATATTCCCTAATGAGGAGGCCGCTGCACCCAATGCAGATGTAAAATCCAAGCCTAGAAGAGTTAATGTTACAGAGGCCATTATAAAGATGAGCATATAGATGATAAAGAATGAAATAATATTAAATACAATTGTATGGCTAACGGCTCTACCGTCATATCTTACCGGAATAATTGCATTGGGATGGAGTGCTTTTTTAAATTCTAGAAAACTATTTTTGAGCATTACAATATGTCGCATCACCTTAATTCCTCCACTCGTAGAGCCCGCAGATCCACCTGAGAAAAACAATGCAAAAAAGATTCCTGTGGCAAAGAAACTCCACATGGTAAAATCTGCAGAGACAAAACCAGTTGTAGTTACTATAGAGGTTACTTGAAAAAGCGCATGTCTTATGGCACTTTCATTTTCTCCAAATATAGCTGGATGGTGAATTGTTGTTTGTAAGTTTGGATCTTGGAAAAAGAGAATTATTATTGCAATTGTTGCAGAAATTCCAATAATACCAAATAAGTAATATTTAAACTCTTCGCTTTGAAATACTTTTTGAATTTTTCCTTTCAAGGCAAAATAGGTTAGTACAAAATTTGTACCTGCAACGAGCATGAAAAAGATGACAATATATTGTACAAAAGGCAAATGATTATAGTATGCCATACTGTTGTTTTTAGTGGAAAAACCACCCGTGCTAACAGTAGACATGGCATGGTTAATTGCGTCAAACCAGGTCATTCCCGCAACCTTAAGCAATAAGAATTCAACTAAAGTTAACAGCACATAAATGAAGTACAATCGTTTGGCAGTATCTGTAATTCGTGGATGTAATTTATCTGCTGACGGTCCTGGCGCTTCCGCCATAAACAATTGCATCCCTCCGATTCCTAAGAGTGGTAAAATGGCAATAGTCAAAACAATAATTCCCATTCCTCCAATCCAATGCGTTGCACTTCTCCAGAATAAAATTCCTTTTGGCATGGATTCAATATCTGTTAAGATTGAAGATCCGGTGGTAGAATATCCAGAGATGGTCTCAAAAAAGGCATTGGTAATATTGGGGATGGCCCCAGATAAAAGATAGGGGAGCATTCCTGTGATGGAGAGCGTCAGCCAACCCAAAGTAACAATTAAGTAGCCTTCCTTTTTTTGAATGGTGGTATTTTTTGGTTTGTTAGAGAAGTAGAGTAAGGCACCCAGTAGCACCGTAATAATTCCAGCATTCAAAATTCCCCACATTTCAGCTTCGCCTTGAAAGTAACTAAAAGGAAAAGCAATAAACATAAACAACCCATTTAAAACAGCAGTAATGCCTAGAAAACGGTAAATTATTTTTGTGTTTATATTTTTCATCTTAATTAAAAAGACCTTCTACGGTGCTAATGGCTTCGGGTAAACAGAAGACGATTACTTTGTCTCCATCTTGAATTTGCATGTCTCCAAAAGACATCATTGCGTTTCCGTCTCTAATAATTCCTCCAAAGACAGCTTCTCTTGGAAAGCGTAAATCTTTAATAGGCGCTTTTGTTATTTTTGCATTGGGTTGTACTTCAAATTCAAAAACTTCGGCGTCAATATTGTGTAAATTGGCCAAAGCCAAAATTTCTCCTTTTCGAATGTGTCTAAAAATATTGCTCGCTGCGATTAGTTTTTTATTGATGAGAGATTCAATTCCAATAGTTTGAGATATGTCTATATAATCCATATTCTCTACCAAAGCAATTGTTTTTTTAACTCCCTTCGATTTTGCAACTAAACAAGACATGATGTTGGTTTCTGAATTGCCTGTAACAGCAATAAAGGCATCCATTTCTCGAATGTTTTCTTCTTCTAAAAGTTCTAAATCTCTACCATCCCCATTAATAACTAATGTATTGCCTAATTCTTCTGCTAAAGCGGCTGCTTTCTCTCTGTTTTTTTCAACCAACGTTACTTTAAAGTTGTCTTCACAAAGGTTTCTAGCAGTTTTTTCACCAATACTACTACCTCCTAAAATCATCACATTTTTTATGTTCAAATGTTTTTTTCCAATAATTGGATATAATTTTTTGATGCTATAGTTTGGTACAGAAAAATAAACTTGATCGTCTACCTCATACTTCGTATCTCCACGTGGAATAATCGTTTGAGAAACCCCCTCTCTTTTGATGGCAATCGTAATAAAATCGACATCAGAGAATTTCTTTTTTGCTTCTTTTACGGTTAAATCAACAATTGGCGATTTGTAAGTAAGGGTCGTCCCCATTACATTAAATAACCCATTTTCAAAAGCAATAGTTTCGTTAAAGGAAGATTGATTTAGCTGCATCTTAATTTCGTCTGCGGCCAATTCTTGCGGAGAGATCATGAAATCCACTCCAAAGTCTTTGAAATTAATTTCCGTGGTATTTAAAAACTCAGTACTATCTATTCGTGCAATTGTTTTTTGAACACCTAAAGATTTTCCAATCACACAAATCGTAAAATTTGTGTTGGGGCTATCTGTGACTGCAATTAGTAAATCTGCAGAATCAATGCCAATCTCTTTTAATAATTGAATAGAAGTGGCATCACCCTTTTTGGTAATCACGTCTAAATGATTATTCAAGTAGTTTAACTTCTCGGAGTCAAAATCTATAATATACGTATCCTGAGATTCGTAGGAAAGGAGTTTAGCTAAGTGAAAACCTACATCTCCGGCACCAGCTATAATAATCTTCATATTTAAAATATAGAAATAGACTGCTAAGATAAAAAAGAGTTCGCCAGAAAACGTAAAAAAAACTGTTTTTAAGTGTTTTTAGCTATTTTTTGTACTTTTAGTTAAAAATTGTGCATGAAAAAATTGACCATAAAAGGATGGGCTTTAGATGATAGACCCCGAGAGAAATTAGTATTAAAGGGGAAAAAATCGCTTTCAGATGCGGAACTAATAGCCATTTTAATTGGATCGGGAAGTAGAAACGAAAGTGCTGTTTCTTTAGCTAAAAAAATATTAATTTCCGCCAACAATAACCTGAACGAGTTGGCAAAACTATCTGTTGAAGAATTAACCAAATTCCACGGAATTGGAACTGCAAAGGCCATAGCCATTATTACAGCCTTAGAACTAGGGAAAAGAAGACAATTAGAAATCGCTTTAGAACTTCCTGAAGTTTCCTCCAGTAAAAGAGTATTTCATCTGATGCAACCGATTATTGGAGATTTACAACACGAAGAATTTTGGGCAATATTTCTAAGCAACTCAAACAAAGTTATTGCCAAACACCGATTAAGTAAAGGCGGGTTAACTGCAACGATAGTCGATGTAAGATTACTTTACAGAAAGGCATTAGCGACTGGATGAGTGGGGTAATCGTTTGTCATAATCATCCTTCTGGGAAATTAACCCCAAGTGCTGCAGATAAGGAAGTCACTCAAAAAATTAAAGATGCGGGGAGTACTTTAGATATAAAATTGCTTGATCATTTAATTATTACCGAAAAATCGTATTTTAGCTTTGCTGATGACGCAATTTTGTAAATTTACCATTCTTAAACACTCATTCAATCCTTTTATTTGATACTCGTATACACACATAAGATTACTCCAAGAATACGATATGTTTTCAAACATATTTTTACGAGGACTTTGTTAATCACTGTCGACTTTACTTCAAAAATTGAAGATTTTGTTGCTCACAATGGACCTAAAATGTCCTATACCAAGAATCCATTAGGAAGCGAGTTTTTTGTTCGAAGTAGTGATCTTATGTTCGAACAAGGTGTTAACGATATGGAGATAAATGTTTCCAAATGGGATGCCATTCCTTGCTTTTTTAATGCAGGTTCAAAATCATCCATTCCTTATGACATTTTTGCTGCTAGTTTCTATTTAATTTCACGTTATGAAGAGTACTTACCTCATGTAAAAGATATACATGGCCGATTTACCGCTGAACAAAGCATCGCCTATGAATATCAATTTTTAGAAAAACCAGTAATCGATATTTGGGCATATAAATTTTTATCAATTTTTAAAGAAAAGTTTCCAACTTATACCTATCCTAAAAGGAAATATAAATTCATTTCTACCATAGATGTAGACAATGCATTTGCCTATAAGTATAAAAGTTTACTCCGATCTATTGGTGGGTTTCTAAACGACATTTATACACTAAAATTTTTAAATGTGATCAATCGATTTGCAGTCCTATTTAATCTTAAGAAAGATCCATTCAACACTTTTGATAAAATTTTAGCCTACAAGAACAAATATAAAGTAACAACACTCTTCTTTTTTTTAATTGCCGATTATACCACCTTTGACACCAATGTGTCAACCGCAAAACCTAAATTTAGATTGTTGATTAAGTCCATTGTCGATTATGCTAAAGTTGGCTTACATCCTTCTTATTTTACGATGCAAAACAGCACGCTGTTAAAGAAAGAAAAAGAACGGTTGGAAGACATTACCAACATGCCAACTAAAAGATCGCGACAACATTATTTGCGTTTTAGTCTTCCAGAAACCTATCAAAATCTAATTGATTTAGAAATCGAAGAAGATTATTCGATGGGCTATGCCAGCAATGTAGGTTTTAGAGCAGGAACTTGTACTCCTTTTTATTTCTATGACTTGGATTTTGAAATACAAACTCCTTTAAAAGTATTTCCATTTGCTTTAATGGATACAACGTTAAATGACTATATGAAGTTAACACCAAAGCAGTCTTTGGGGAGAATAAGAGACTTAAAAAATCAAGTAAAAGCAGTAGATGGACTCTTTATTACCTTATTCCATAACGAAAGTTTGAGCAATTATTTGCGTTGGAAAGGTTGGAAAAGACTCTATGAATCCATGCTAAAAATCGC
>JABJPX010000024.1 GCA_018663625.1 Polaribacter sp.
AATGTTGCCGTAGATATTGTAATGGATTCGGTTTCTGTTGCCACTACATTTAAGAAAACATTGGGTGAAAAGGGGATTATTTTTATGCCTATTTCAGAAGCAATTCAAGAACATCCAGAATTGGTGCGTAAATATTTAGGAACCGTAGTACCAACAACCGATAACTTTTACGCAGCGCTAAATTCGGCTGTTTTCTCTGATGGGTCTTTCTGTTACATTCCAAAAGGTGTTCGATGTCCAATGGAATTGTCTACCTATTTTAGAATAAACGAAGGCGGAACCGGACAGTTTGAAAGAACGTTAGTGGTTGCAGACAAAGGGAGTTATGTTTCGTATTTAGAAGGCTGTACAGCTCCAAGTAGAGATGAAAATCAATTGCATGCAGCAGTTGTAGAACTCATTGCAATGGACGATGCCGAAATTAAATACTCTACAGTACAAAACTGGTACCCTGGGAACAAAGAAGGAAAAGGTGGGGTTTACAACTTTGTAACCAAAAGAGGTTTGTGTGAAAACAATGCAAAAATTTCTTGGACACAAGTAGAAACAGGTTCTGCAGTAACTTGGAAATATCCTTCTTGTATTTTAAAAGGAAATAATTCTGTTGGTGAGTTTTACTCAATTGCAGTTACCAATAATTTTCAACAGGCAGATACTGGAACCAAGATGATTCATCTTGGAAAAAACACAAAATCAACAATTATTTCAAAAGGAATCTCTGCAGGACATTCTCAAAATAGTTATCGTGGTTTGGTGCAAATTGGAGCAAGAGCAGAAAATGCGCGTAACTTTTCTCAATGTGATTCTTTATTGATGGGAAATTTATGTGGCGCTCACACATTTCCATACATCGAAGTGAAAAATAAAACAGCACAGGTAGAACACGAAGCAACTACCAGTAAAATTGGAGAAGAGCAACTTTTCTATTGCAACCAACGTGGAATTGATACTGAAAAAGCAATTGCCTTAATCGTGAACGGATTTAGCAAAGAAGTGTTAAATAAATTACCGATGGAGTTTGCAGTAGAAGCACAAAAATTACTGGAAATTTCTTTAGAAGGTTCGGTAGGATAAAAGAACTCCAAATTCGTGGTGCTAAAATAGAAGAAATATTAAAAAAAGTAAACGCCTGTAGTTGAAGGCAAATAGAAGACAACAATGTTAAAAATAGAAAATTTACACGCAAGTATCGAAGATAAATCAATCTTAAAAGGATTGAATTTAGAAGTAAAAGCAGGTGAAGTTCACGCAATTATGGGTCCAAATGGTGCAGGAAAAAGCACCCTGGCTAATATTATTGCAGGAAAAGAAGAGTATGAAGTTACTCAAGGAAACATTCAATTAAACGGAGAAGATATTGGAGAGCTTGCTCCCGAAGAAAGAGCACACAATGGGGTCTTTTTATCATTTCAATATCCCGTAGAAATTCCTGGAGTTTCTGTAACCAACTTTATCAAAACTGCGATTAACGAAACTCGGAAAGCAAAAGGTTTGGAAGATATGCCTGCAAAAGACATGTTGAAAATGATTCGTGAAAAATCAGAATTACTCGAAATAGACCGTAAATTTTTATCTCGTTCTTTAAACGAAGGTTTTTCTGGAGGAGAGAAAAAAAGAAACGAAATCTTTCAAATGGCAATGTTAGACCCAAAACTAGCCATCTTAGATGAAACCGATTCTGGATTGGATATTGATGCGTTGCGAATTGTTGCAAACGGCGTAAACAAACTAAAATCGAAAGACAATGCGGTCATCGTAATTACGCATTACCAACGTTTGTTAGATTACATCATTCCCGATTTTGTACATGTTTTACATGATGGAAAAATCGTAAAATCTGGGGATGCCTCCTTAGCTTTAGAATTAGAAGCAAAAGGGTATGATTGGATTAAGCAAGAATTGGTTTAAATTTGTTTACAAGGTTTCAGGTTTTGGCTACTATTAGGAAATTCGAAGATTTAGAAATATGGCAACTTGCGAGACAACTATCTCAACAAGTTCTCTTTATTTCTAAAAACACGGAACTGAAAAATGATTACCGTTTTAAAGATCAAATAAAAGCTTCATCTGGTTCTGTTATGGACAATATTGCTGAAGGATTTGAAAGAGATGGAAACCTAGAATTTAGACAATATTTATCAATCGCTAAAGGTTCTGTTGGAGAAGTCCGTTCTCAATGTTATCGCCTTTTTGATTCAAAATATTGCTGAAGAAAAAATGGTCGAACTTGTTACTGAATGTGAACAGATAAGCAAACGAATAGCGAACTTTATTAGTTATTTAAATAAAAAAGATTTTAAAGGAAATAAGTTTAAGTAATGGAAAACGTGAAACAAAAAACTTAAAACCTGAAACTCAAGTAAAAAATGGAATTAAAAGATAAATTAGTATCCTCATATGTAGCTTTTGAAAATCGAGTAGAAACCGATTCAGAGGTTCACGAAATTCGTTCTAAAGCACTTCAAAACTTTGAAGCGCTAGGCTTTCCTACTAAAAAGTTAGAAGCTTGGAAATACACTTCTTTAAACGCTGTTTTAAAGCAAGACTATAGTTTGTTTCCAAACAAAGAAAATAACATTCAATTAGCAGATGTAAAAAAGTACTTTATTCATGATATCGACGCCTATAAGCTTGTTTTCATCGATGGTAAATACAGTTCTTTTTTATCGGAAACTACCCACGATACGTTTGATGTTTGTTTAATGTCTGCTGCTTTGGTAAAGCCAAAATACAAAGCGGTCATTGAAAATTACTTTGATAAGATTGCTACAAAAGACAACCTAACTTCTTTAAATACCGCATTCGCTTCAGAAGGTGCATACATTCACATTCCGAAAAATGTTGAAGTAGAGAAGCCCATTCAAATCATCAACTTTACAACCGGATCTGAGGCGGCAACCTTGTTGCAACCCAGAAACTTAATTGTTGTAGAACAAAATGCACATGTTCAAATTATAGAACGCAATCAAAGTTTAACTTCCAACCCTGTTTTAACAAATTCAGTCACCGAAGTTTTTGCCGCAAAAGACGCTACCGTTGATATTTATAAGATTCAAAATGATGATGAAAATGCCTCATTGGTAGATAATTCTTACATCGAACAAAAATCGAATAGTATTGTTTCTGTGCATACCTTTTCTTTTGGTGGAAACATTACCAGAAACAATTTAAACTTCTTTCAACGTGGAGAACATATTGACTCTATCTTAAAAGGAATCACCATTATTGAAGGAAAACAACACGTAGATCACCATACATTGGTGCATCATATCGCACCAAATTGTGAAAGTCATCAAGATTATAAAGGAATCTTCGACGAGCGGGCTACGGGTGTTTTTAACGGTAAAGTAATTGTTGAAAAAGAAGCGCAGAAAACCAATGCATATCAAAAAAACAACAATGTTTTAGTAAGTGATAAAGCCACTATTAATGCAAAACCTCAACTAGAAATTTTTGCGGATGATGTAAAATGTTCGCACGGTTGTACCATTGGTCAATTGGATGAAGATGCTTTATTTTACATGCAACAACGTGGAATTCCAAAGAAAGAAGGAAAAGCATTATTAATGTATGCCTTTGCAAACACGGTGTTAGAAAGTGTAAAAATACCTGAAGTAAAACAACGAATCACCAAATTAATTGCCAAAAAATTGGGCGTTGATATTGGATTTGATTTATAAGCAATCACGTTGCTTTTTATACAAAAGAAAAAACCACGCAAATTGCGTGGTTTTTTTATTACTTAATAGCTTCTAAAATTCCTTTCAAAAAGGCATTCTCTTCCAACCATGAAAGCCCAAAACGAACAATCACCAAATCTTGATCTGGCAATACATAAACACGTTGCCCCTTATAACCATCTGCATAATACATGTTTTTCGGAACGTCTTTAAAGCCTCCATCTGCATTTAACCAAAATTGTGCGCCATAAATTCCTTCCGAAGTAGGTGTTGGTGTTGTTACATAGTCTACCCAATCTTTGGTAAATAATTGTTCGCCATTCCAAGTTCCGTTGTGGAGGTAGAGCAGTCCAAATTTCCCCCAATCTCTCGCAGTTGCCCAGGCATAAGAAGAAGCTACGTAATTTCCTGCTAAATCTGCTTCTAAGGTCATCGAATGCATGCCAATTTTATCAATCAAATCTGTGTACCAGAAATCTAAATATTCTTGATGTGTATCAAACTGATCTCTCAAAATACCCGACAATAAGTTTGTAGTTCCAGAAGAATAATACCAGCTTTCATTGGGTTTTCCTATCAATGGTTTTAGCGCTTGCATCTTGGTCATATCGCGTTCTAAAAAAAGCATTTTAGTCGCATCCGAAATTTCGTCATAGTTTTCATCCCATTCCAATCCCGAATTCATTTGTAATAAATTGTGAATTGTGATCTCTTTTCTTACATCGTTTTGCCAAGAAGCAACAGGTGCTTTGTCTTGTATCTGTATTTTTTGCTGATGTTCTAAAACCCCGAAAACAGTACTTAGAATACTTTTCGTCATCGACCAACCTAAAATTTTGGAGTCTTTATGAAACCCTTCAGAATACTTCTCTGCAATAATTTGATCTTTATAAAGTACCACAACAGCTCTCGATTTTCTTTTCCCAAAAATGGAACTAACAGTGGTGTTTAACTTTTCATAGTCTACATTGGTAAAAATCGTGTCTTTCTGAGGCGCATCTCCTAAAGGATATGGCATTGCTTTGTTTTTACTTATTGTTCTCTTAGGGGTTAAATAAGGGCTGTTTTCGTCTGCTTTGCTCAATGTTAAAACAGACCCCAAACCTTCTCTTATAATTGCTTTTCGTGTGAGTAATCCAAATACCGAAGCAGTGGCTGACTTTGTGATGGTATCAATCGCATCTGTTGCTAAATGAACAGGAGAAAAGTTGTTGTCGGTTTTGTCGGTAAACGCCAAGCTTCTTTCGCCAAGAAAAACAGACGTTGCGGTGCTTTTTGCAGAATAGCCTGCTAAAATATTTAATTTTGGGTAATTATAAATAACAATAACCGTCACAAAAACAGCCAACAAAAGGAGAATTCTCTTAAAAATTTTCATAGACAATGATTTAGTGATGTAAAAATAGGAAAAACATATTGTCTTTTTGAAAACTTTAAAAATGCATCGGTTATCTTTGCATTATAAATACATTTGGTATGATACAGATTGATAAAATTCGTGAAGATTTCCCAATTCTAAAGAGAACTATAAATGGAAAACCTTTGGTGTATTTTGACAACGCTGCCACCTCACAGACTCCACAAGTGGTGATCGATGCAATTGTAGATTATTACAGCAACTACAATGCAAACATTCACAGAGGCGTGCACACGTTAAGTCAAGAAGCAACCGATAAGTACGAGGAGGCACGTATAAAAGTGCAACAGCACTTTCATGCAAAACATGCTTATGAAGTTATTTTAACCGCAGGCACCACGCACAGCATCAATGTGGTAGCCTCGGGTTTTGCAAGCCTTTTACAAAAAGGAGATGAAATTATTGTTTCTGCCTTAGAACACCATTCAAACATTGTTCCTTGGCAAATGCTTTGTGAAAAAACAGGTGCCATTTTAAAGGTCATTCCAATGAACCTAGACGGTTCTTTGCAAATGGAAGCATACCATACTTTAGTAAACGAAAGAACAAAAGTGGTTTTCTGTAACCATGTTTCAAATGCTTTGGGCGTTGTAAACCCAATTGAAGAAATTATTAAAAAAGCACATCAGTTTGGTGCTGCTGTTTTAATCGATGGTGCGCAAGCAACCCCACACATAAAACCAGATGTACAAGCTTTAGATGTTGATTTCTATGTAGCTTCGGCCCACAAGTTATGTGGTCCTACAGGCGTGGGAATGTTGTACGGAAAAAAAGAATGGTTAGAAAAACTCCCGCCCTACCAAGGAGGTGGAGAAATGATTGATGTCGTTACCTTTGAAAAAACCACCTATGCTGGATTGCCGCATAAGTTTGAGGCAGGAACTCCCAATATTTGTGGAGGTATCGCTTTTGGTACAGGATTGGATTATATGAATGCAATTGGTTTTGACAATATCGCTAGCTATGAAGCAGCACTTTTAGCATACGGAACTGCAGAGCTATTGAAAATTGAAGGCGTAAAAATATATGGAACGACCGCAGAAAAAACAGCGGTAATTTCTTTCAATGTCGGTGAAATTCACCCCTATGATATTGGCGTTATTTTAGATAAACTGGGCATTGCAGTGAGAACAGGACACCACTGTGCGCAACCAATTATGGATTTCTATAAAATACCAGGAACCATTCGAGCTTCCTTTTCTTTTTACAACACCAAAGAAGAGATTGATCTATTTATTACTGGATTGAAAAGAGCCGTGATGATGCTTTCTTAAAACGAATCCCAGGCTTAAAAACAAAATAGTTTATAAATAAAAAAAGGTTGCGCAAATGCGCAACCTTTTTTAGTATCGTATCAAAAAATTATCTCAATGAAGGAGAGTAATTCGTTGTGTAATCTCCTGCGATCGCTAAACCACCTGTTGCCGTTGTAAAGTTAGATCCGAATTCAGCATCCATAGCAGCTAAGATTTTGTTTGCCATTAAAGCATACCCTCTCCCTGTTAAGTGTACTCCATCTAAACTAACCAATCCACCCATAACAAGACTTGTATTCATTACATACTCATCAAACTGAATTCCCGTTGAAGCTTCTTGTAAAAATCCGAACAAGTCTACTAGCGCTAAGTTAGGATTAGCAGCAGCAACTGCTTCTATTGTCATATTGTATGCATCTGTTGCTGTTTTTACTTTTGCTTGTTCAGTATCGGTTAATACCCACTGATTTGCTAAAGGAACACCAACACCATTTACACTATTAGGATTGCTTGGATCTGCTAAAGTTCCAATAAAAGAAGAACTTGTTAAGACTAACAAATCATTTGCAGTTGCTTGTCTGTATGAAGGAATTCCTAAAGCAGATAAATCTGTTAAGTCTTCATCAACAATCACAACCGCATTTTGACCTTCAACAAAGTTAATTGTTCTTTTGGCAACTTCTGCAGCGTCAATCATGGCATACGATTGTGCTACCAATAATCCACCATTGTAAGGAGCATATCCTGCATTTAGAGCACCCGCTGTTCCAGCGTCTAAAGGGATTGGGTTATGAGGTACCGTTGTAAAATACGGTAATGATGTTACATAAGGTACGTTTCCTACAACTCCTTTAGCACCGTTTGCAGTCAATGCATTCGTCATATCGCTAAATACAGATGCAAATACGTTTGGATCTGTAATATCATTTCCTCCATAAGTTGCAGGATTGAAATTTCCTGTTTGATCAACTCCTGCTCCTCCTGAGGTTGCATAACCTAAAACATCATTTCCACCAATTTCTGATAAGGTGAAAAATGTTGGACTTTGTGCCAATGCATCTCCCAATACAGTCGCACCAGGACTAGAAGCCATTCTCCCAAAATAAGGGTTTAAAGCACCGTAACCAGGAACTCCTAAATGAAAACTTTTTGCACCTGGGATTCCCATATTGTTAAAGGGACCAGAAATTACTTGTCCAAACTGAGTTGTAGGTGTTGCATCTAAACGAGCAGGTCCTGCACCATTAAAATACAATCTTGGTTCTAACACAACAGCAGGTCCAAAAACCATTCCTCCAATATTATCATTCATTAAAGGTTGTGTAAAATCTGTACCAAATTTACCCGCTAAGATATTTGGAAAAGAACTCTCTTGTGCTGCAATAAATAATGCACCATCCGTATATCCTGAAGTAAAAGAAGCTCCCACAGAAACATAATTAGAGAAGTCTAATCCATTGGTATTTAGAGCAACCTCTTCAACCATTGCAGCTTCAATTACCTCTAACTCATTATCTACATCACAAGAAACGAGTCCTAATGACATTAGTAATAAACCTATATATTTATAATTTTTCATTGAAATGTCTATTTTTAGTTATTAATTGTCCAAGAAACATAGTACTGAGAACCAATGGCTCCAACTCCTGGTGCACTTAAGTACTCTTGGCCTGTTAAATTCGCTCCACCTACTTTAAATACAGATTTCCAAGCAGGAACACTGTAGTTCATTTGAGCATCTATAACAGTTCTAGAAGCGATGTCCGCATCTAAGAATGTAGATTCCCAACGGTACTCATCTTGCCATCTCGCATTGATGTTGAAACCAAAGTTTTTAAATACATTTTGTTTTCCAAATTGAATTTTTACTTTGTGTTCTGGCGTATTAAATCCTGCTTCAAAATCAGGATCAGATGCTTGATCAAAATCAAACTTCGCATAGGTATAGTTCAACCCTAAATTAAACCCATTAAAAATTTTGGTATTTAATCCGATCGTTGCTCCATAAGAGTTGATCTCTGCAATTGTATTTGTGTAGGTTGCAAAAACTGTATAATCTCCTTGTGACAAAGCAACAAGTGATAATGGAACTGGAGCACCCCCTGGACCTACTGGAGCAGTTTGTGTACCAGCAACATCTCCATAAAAAGGAACAATTACGTTTTTACCAGCAATAAAGTCTTCATATGCATTGTAGTATACACTTAAATCTACAGTAATTCGAGAAGAACCTGCATCTACCAAACCTCTATATCCTACTTCATAAGCAGTTACTCTTTCTGATTTTACCAATTCTACATTTGCTGCTACTGGAGCGCCTGCTACAACAGATGCTGCAGAAAAAGCGTTTTCATATGCAGATCTACCTGAAACGGCAACGGTAGCACTTCCTGTAAAGTTTTGACCCAATCCACTTACATTTAATGCAGGTGTAGAAAAACGATCTAAGTTATCTGGTGCAGAACCAATTAAATAGGCTCTACCTGCATTTAACCCAATGTATTGATCTTGTGTTGTTGGGTTTCTAAAACCTGTCTGAAAAGAAGCTCTAAAGTTTTTGTTTTTATTTTCACCTCCTGCATATGCCAAAGAAAGTCTTGGAGAATAATTCCCATCAAAGTTTTGCGCTTTGTCATAACGAACAGAAGCGGTTAACTTTAAACGGTCTTCTTCCAAAAATCCTTTCTGAATTTGCGAATAAACTCCATATTCACTATAGTTTATAGGACCGTCATAATCGGTAAAAATACTACCATTTGAATTTAAAGAGTAGGTTCTAAAAGAACCTCCTATTTGAATTTCTGCCCAGTCTACATATTCGTTGAAATTCATGTTTGCATCTGCATGATACAATTTCGTGTTGTCTTGAAACTTAGATCCTGTTACTAAATCTGGATCTGTTGTTATACGATCAAAAGCAGCTTGAAAACCTGCAGTTCCTGGTAACAATCTCCCTGTTTCAGCAGTTTGTCTTGCCAATGCATGCGCTTGATCCGAGTTCATTCCTCCCAAGGTTCCTTGAAGGTAAGCTCCTGTATATTCTCCAAACCAAGTATTGTCATCTTTCCAAGCTCTGTTAATATTGATGGCTGCAAAACGCGTATCATAAGAATCTCCAGCATCTTCATTAGTCATATATCCTCTTACAAAAAAGTTTTTCCCACGCACTTCAAGTTTGTGTTGCTCCATAAAGAAGTTCTTGATGTTGTATCTGTTCGTTCCTTGGTAGATCGTGTTTCCATTACCAAACTTCGAATTCCAAATAACCTCTAAACGATCATCTCCTAAAGGACGGTAGTTTAACGAAGCACCAAACTTCATGCTTTTCGCTTCATAAGACATTAAGTCTCTTTCATCATATCCAGTTCTACTAATTGTTTCACTTGGAATTAATGCAGAAGCACCATTTGGAAAAATCCCTAACGCTTCTAAAGTTTCTGCAACTCCTTTGATATTGGTAGAAACCTCATCACCATAAACGTTTAATCCGTCATAGTTTCTATCAGAGTTTCTGTCTCCTGAGATATATCCTCCATTTGCTGTGTTTCTATAATCTGTAGCAAACCATTCTGTACCATCTAAGTAAGATAAAGTTGCTTTTGCTGCAAACTTCTCAGAAAAAACATGCGCCATTCTAATGTTTACATCATAAAACTTGTTGTCTCCAGCTGCTTCCTGACTTGTCAATCCATCTTTGTAAGAAAAACTAATTCCTTGCTCTTCAAAGGGACTTTTACTGGTCATAAACATAATACCATTAAAAGCATTTGCACCATACAATGCAGAAGAGGCTCCAGGTAGTAATTCAACTGTTTTCACATCCAATTCAGACATTCCTAATAAATTCCCCAAAGCAAAGTTTAATGCTGGAGAAGAATTGTCCATTCCGTCTACTAATTGCATAAAACGTGTATTTGCAAAAGTTGCAAAACCACGTGTATTGACAGATTTAAATGTTAAACTATTGGTATTCACATCCACACCTTTTAAATTCTCTAATCCGTCATAAAATGAAGGGGCAGAAGTATTTTTGATGGCTCTAGAATCCATTCTTTCTACTGTTACTGGAGACTCCATAATACGTTCTGGAGTTCGAGAAGCAGAAACAACAATTTCATCTAAAGAAGTTGCGTTTTCCGAAAGGCTAACTGCTACTTTTTGGTTGTTTTCAGTAATTTCTACTTTGGCCGTTTGATAACCAATCATAGAAAATTCTAAAATAAACGGAGGGGTATCCGCAACATTCAACACAAAATTTCCATCAAAATCTGTGTTTGTTCCAACAGCTTTTCTCGCCACTTTAATGTTTGCGCCAGGGAGTGTCTCACCTGTTTTCGCGTCCTTAACCGTTCCTGTAATCGTTGTTTGTGCAAACATTGCCGCACTTCCAAAAACCACAAACGCAAGTAGTAAAATCTTTTTTATCATAATTTGAATTATTTGTTAACTGTTACGAAAATACAATATTTTTTGATTTGTTAATTATTTTAACACTTTTTTTCATTTATTAATAACAGCTTCCTATTTTATTATAGATACTATAATTAAAAAAAAGCGCTTTTTTACATCGAACAAATTGTACATTTGTATTTATAAATTAGCGCTTTTTTGAAAACCTTTCACGACATTTCCTCTTTCAAAACCAATGAAAAAACCTTTGTAACAATTGGTACTTTTGATGGAGTACATTTTGGACACAAAGAAATCATTAACAAACTGGTTGATGATGCCAAATTGGCCGGGAAAAAATCGGTGTTACTTACCTTTTTTCCACACCCAAGAATGGTGCTACAAAAAGACACTACAATTGCATTGATCAACACCATTGAGGAACGCACAGCGTTGTTAGAAAAAACAGGATTGGATTACTTAATCATTCATCCGTTTAGCATTACCTTTTCAAGACTAACCGCCCTAGATTTTGTCAGAAATCTTCTCGTTGCTCAATTAAATATTTCAAAATTAATTATCGGATACGATCATCATTTTGGAAAAAACAGAGAAGGAAATATAGAACAACTTACAGAGTACAGTCATACCTATGGCTTTTCTGTAGAAGAAATTCCAGCGCAAGATATTGATGATGTTTCGGTAAGCTCTACCAAAATAAGAAGGGCGTTGGCTGCCGGAAACTTAAAAACCGCAAACCGTTATTTAGGATCCCCGTTTATGTTGTCTGGAAAAGTCGTCAACGGAAAAAAACTGGGCGGTCAAATAGGGTTCCCAACCGCAAACATCGATATCCTAGAAGACTACAAACTAATTCCCAAAACGGGGGTGTATATCGTACAGTCACGGATCGATAATAAAACCATTTTTGGAATGATGAATATTGGAAACAGACCTACTGTTTCTGGAACGCATCAAACCATTGAAGTACATTTTTTTGATTTTAACAACGACTTATACGATACTTTTTTAACCATTGAATTGCTTTTCTTTTTGCGAGATGAACATAAGTTTGACACAATCGAAAGTTTAATTCTTCAACTTAAAAAAGACGAACAGACAGCCCGAGATTATCTAAAAAAGGAATTATAATCTTTTTTAAACAAAAACAACACCCTCGAAGCATTCCCTGATCTTGGGGTTAGAGTCTCTTTGGAAAGAGCACGCAAAATTGCATCAATAAGCGAAACATTTTAAATCGTGAATTCGCAGCAAAAATCGCCCACAAATTATATATTTGCATTTCATAATTCTTACAAAAAATGTTACAAGTACACTTTATTAGAGAAAACAAGCAAACGGTTTTAGACGGATTGGCAAAACGTAATTTTGCAAATGCAGAAACCATTGTTGATCAGGTATTAACTGCAGATGAAAACCGAAGAAAGACGCAAGTTTTTCTAGATGAAGCCCTCGCAGAATCTAATAAGTTGTCAAAAGAAATTGGCGCCTTTTTTAAGTCTGGTGAAAAACAAAAAGCAACCTTATTAAAAGAAAAATCAGGTCAATTAAAAGAAAAGTCGAAAGAGATGGCAGCAAGTTTACAAGCCTTCTCTGACGAGCTACAACGCTTATTATATCAAATTCCGAACATTCCGCATGCCTCTGTGAAAGCGGGGAATTCTGAAACGGACAATGAAGAAATTTATTCAGAAGGAAACATTCCTGTTTTAGGAGAAAATGCAATTCCGCATTGGGAATTGGCAAAAAAATACGACATCATCGATTTTGAATTAGGAACCAAAATCGCGGGTGCTGGATTTCCTGTATATAAAGGAAAAGGCGCAAGATTACAACGTGCTTTAATCAATTATTTTTTAGACAAAAACACCAAAGCAGGTTATACGGAAATTCAAGTGCCACATTTGGTAAATGAAGCTTCTGGAATTGGCACTGGTCAATTGCCAGACAAAGAAGGTCAAATGTATCATGTAGGGGAAGATGATTTGTATTTAATTCCTACGGCAGAGGTACCTATTACGAATATTTTTAGAGGAAACTTAGTACAAGAATCCGATTTTCCAATTACATATACAGGATACACTCCTTGTTTTAGACGGGAGGCAGGAAGTTACGGCGCACATGTTCGTGGATTGAATCGACTGCACCAATTCGATAAAGTGGAAATTGTACGTGTAGAACATCCTGAAAATTCTTACCAAGCTCTAAACGGAATGGTAGAACATATTAAAGACATTTTAAGGGAGTTGAAATTGCCGTATAAAATTTTACGTTTATGTGGAGGAGATACAGGGTTTACGGCTGCAATCACCTTCGATTTTGAAGTGTTTTCTACAGCACAAGATCGATGGTTAGAAATTAGTTCTGCCTCAAATTTTGAAAACTTTCAAGCAAACAGATTAAAGCTTCGTTTTAAAAATAAAGATGGAAAAAGCGAATTGGCCCATACATTAAATGGAAGTTCTTTGGCGTTGCCTCGTGTTTTGGCGGCAATATTAGAAAACTACCAAACAGAAGACGGAATTCAAATACCCGAAGTATTGATTCCTTATTGTGGGTTTGACATTATCAATTAATTAGATACAATAGCAATCATTAATCGCTTGTATTTTTTCATTTCTAACAAGGTGTTGAAATATGCGTTGATCTTTCCTGCTTTCATCAATTTTAAAGCTTCTTTTTTTGATTTTTCATAGCGATAGGTTAGTTCTTTCATCCATTTTTTGGTTTATAATTCTATGTGAAAGACAATTTCCATGCCAAAATATTACAACTGCTCTGTTGAAAATTATACTGTTTCTTAAAAAATTAACCCCTTGTTCGCTATCTTTGAGTTCAAATGAAAAAATATATCCTCTTTATTGTATTGCTTGTTAGTAGTTTTGGATATGCTCAAAACGATTATCTGCTGGCAGAAAACTACTTTAGGGGTGGGGAATATGAAAAAGCAACAACGGTTTTTAAAAAACTTTACGACAACAGCCCTTTTAACACCACTTATTTACAAAGACTGATCTCTTGTTATCAAGAAACAAACCAATTTGTTCGGGCGGAAGAATTGCTAAAAACAAAAATTCAATCAAACCCTTCACTCGTTTTTTTATATGTGTATCTGGGTTATAATTACGAGCGACAACAACAGAAAGAAACAGCAAGCATTTATTACGAGAAGGCACTCTCAGCAATTGATAAAAAATCAAATTACAGTGTTATTATTGCTGGCATTTTTAAAAACTATTCGCTCTTAGACTATGCAATTACGGCCTATGAAAAAGCAATGGAAAACAATCCAAGGGTAAATTACAATTTTCAAATTGCGCAGATTTATGGAGAAAAAGGTGCTTTTAAAAAAATGTTTCAATCCTATATTGAGCTCATCGACAAAAAGCCGGATTACCTTAAAAACGTGCAGCGATATGCTAGCAAGTATATAACGGAAGACCCAGCAAATGAAAACAATATATTATTTCGAAAAACCCTTTTAAGAAAATCAGCCAGCAACCCTAAAGATGTTTGGAACGTACTCTTAAGTTGGTTATTTGCACAACAAAAAGAATACGGGAAAGCATTTCTTCAAGAGCGCGCATTGTATCAAAGAAACCCCGAAAACCTTTCGCAAGTATTCCTTTTGGGGAAGATTGCTTTTGAAAATGCCGATTATGATACAGCAACACAAATTTTTACGTTTGTAAATAATGAAGCATCCCTTCAAGAAGATAAGTTTGAGGCGAATTTATATTTAGTAAATATTTCGATAAAGACGAAAAACGACCAAACGGAAAACCTCTTTCAAACGCTTTTTACTACTTTTGGAAAAAACGAAGCGACCATAAAACTGCAGGTCTTATATGCTGATTATTTAACCTTTCAAAAAAATAACGCGCCAAAAGCAATTGCTATTTTAAAAAGTGCATTGGCTTTTTCTAATTCAAAGTTTGACAAAGCACGGATAAAATTAAAACTCGGTGAAGTGTTGGTTTTTACTGGAAAAAACAACAAAGCTCTCATTTACTTTTCACAAGTTCAAACGCAATTAAAAAACCATCCTTTGGCACAACAAGCAACATTTAAGGTTGCTCAAACGAGTTATTTTAAAGGTGATTTTACCTGGGCAAAAGCGCAATTAAAAATCTTAAAAAGCGCGACAACCCAATTGATTGCGAACGATGCCGTCGACCTCTTTTTAACAATTACAGACAATGAACCTGTAGATAGTATTCCTTCCGGATTGACTGCATATGCAAAAGCAGAATTGCTGGCGTTTCAAAAGAAAGATCAAGAAGCGGTTGTTATATTAAAAGATATTCTTGAAAACTTCAAAGGGCAACCCATCGAGGATGAAGCACTGTTTAAGCAAGCAACTCTTTTTATAAAACTGAAAGCATTTGAAAATGCAATTGGAAATTTCAAAAAAATAATTCAAGGGAATCCAGAGGGCATTCTGAGAGACGATGCACACTATGCGTTGGCCGAATTGTATAATAATCAACTTAATAATCCAGAAAAGGCGTCAGAACATTATCAAAAGATTATTTTTGACTTCGCATCGAGTATTTATTTGGTAGATGCCCGAAAGAAATTCAGAGAATTACGTGGCGATACCCTTTAGATTCGAAAAAAATAGAATTCATAAACAATTAAGAACAGACAATGTACATATATAACATAACCATAAATATTGATGAAAGTGTTCATAAAGAATGGCTTTCATGGATGCACACACACATTACTAAAGTCTTGGATACCGGGCGTTTTTTATCAGCAAAATTTACAGAAGTATTGGTAGAAGAAGATCTAGGCGGAAAAACATATTCGATACAATATACTGCAAATACAAGAAGTGATTTAGACGATTATTATCAATTTGACGCAGATCGATTGCAAAAAGAAGGAATGGCAAAATTTGCTAACAAAATGGTCTCTTTTAACACTGAGTTAAAAGTGATAAAAGAATTTTTTTCAACCAAATAAAGAATTCAAAGATGGACGTTAAAGCGAAAAAACATTTAGGGCAACATTTTTTAAAAGATGAAGGGATTGCAAAAAACATTGCAGACGCTTTAACTGAAAGTGGATATGAAAATATATTAGAAATTGGACCAGGTATGGGTGTTTTAACCAAATACTTATTAGAAAAAAAATCAAAAACTACGGTCATGGAACTTGACCGAGAATCTGTTGCTTATTTGCATGATACATTTCCAAACGAACACATAAAACTAAATACCTCAAAAGAAAAATTTGAAATTATTGAAGGCGATTTTCTAAAATATGATCTGAAATCTTTGTTTAACAAAAAACAGACCGCAATTATTGGAAACTTTCCCTACAACATCTCTACTCAAATTGTTTTTAAAGCAATTGAGCACAGAGAATTTGTGCCAGAATTTGCGGGGATGTTTCAAAAAGAAGTTGCCAAAAGAATTGCTGAAAAAGAAGGCAGCAAAGTCTACGGAATTCTCTCGGTATTAACACAAGCATTCTTTGATGTAGAATATTTATTTACAGTACCTCCCATTGTTTTTGATCCTCCTCCAAAAGTAGATTCAGGAGTCATTCGTTTTATTAGAAAAAAGGATTATTCCCTTCCAGTAGACGAAAAGTTATTTTTTAGAGTTGTAAAAACAGCCTTTAATCAACGACGAAAAATGTTGCGAAGTAGCTTAAAAACATTTAATCTTTCGGATTCTTTAAAAGAAGAAGCTATCTTCGCAAAACGTCCAGAACAATTATCTGTGAATGATTTTATAGAATTGACGAAAAAACTCACAATCAATGGGATTTGAAATCACAAATACACTTTTTGAAAACTTAACAATATACATCGACACTAAAAACGATGAAGCCATTAGTAGCCTTTTTGCTGAGGTACATTATGCAGATATTGCAGAAGTCTTAGATGAAATTAAGTTTGAAGAAGCGGTTTACATTATTAAACTTTTAGACAGCGAAACGACTGCTGCTGTTTTAATGGAAACAGACGAGGATACGCGTGAAAAAATTCTTAAAAACCTTACTGCAAAGGAAATTGCCGAAGAAATTGCCGAACTCGATTCGGATGATGCGGCAGATATGATTGCAGAATTGCCTGAAGAAAGGCAAGAAGCGGTAATGTCTAAGATAGAAGACGAAGAACATGTAAAAGAAATTGAAGAATTACTTACCTATGATGAAAATTCTGCGGGGGGATTGATGGCAAAAGAATTGGTGCAAGTCAATGAAAACTGGACCGTTTTAAAATGCGTGAAAGAAATGCGAATCCAAGCAGAAGAAGTGACTCGGGTACATTCTATTTATGTTGTAAATGATGGAGGTAAATTAAAAGGACGTTTGTCTTTGAAAGATTTACTCGTTGCTTCTACAAGAACACCCATCTCAGACATCTACATTCCTAAAGTAGATTTTGTAAACGTCATTGATGGGGCAGAAGATGTTGCAAATATTATGCGAAAATATGATTTAGAAGCAATTCCGGTTGTTGATGATGATCAAATATTATTAGGAAGAATTACGATTGACGATATTGTAGATGTCATTAAAGAAGAAGCAGACAGAGATTATCAAATGGCTGCAGGTATTACACAAGATGTTGAAGCGGATGATAGTATTTTAGAGCTTACAAAGGCACGATTGCCTTGGTTGTTTTTAGGATTGTTGGGCGGAATTGGGGCCTTTATTATTATGGAAGGTTTTCAGGGGGTTTTTGAAAAATATGCCGCTTTGTTCTTTTTTACACCTTTAATTGCTGCTATGGCAGGAAATGTAGGCGTGCAATCTTCCGCAATTATTGTGCAAGGACTTGCAAACGATGATATTAAAGGAAGTATCAATAGCCGTCTACTTAAAGAAATGCTCTTAGCAGCTTTAAATGGAGTTATTTTAGCGCTGTTTTTGTTCCTTTTTGTATGGCTCTCTCAAGGAAAAATAACGTTAGCAATTGCCATTTCTGTTTCGTTGGTTGTTGTCATTATTGTAGCGGGTTTAATAGGCACTTTTGTACCGCTATTTTTAAACAAAAGAGGAATCGATCCAGCAATTGCTACAGGGCCTTTTATTACAACGTCAAATGATATCTTCGGAATCTTGATTTATTTTATGATTGCTAAAATGATTTTAGTTCTTTAAATAAAAAAACCACCAGTTTCCTGATGGTTTTTTCTTTTTCAAATCCCTAAATCATATTAAATTTGATAGCAATTTTTCCCATGAATAGTCCTAAAACTATCATGTAAATGAATTACACATTACAAACATAATACAGGATCGAAGTTTTTCGCTGCGGAAAAAAACACATAAGAGTGCGGATTACCGCAAAACCACATTAATCGATCACGCCCAACTCTTTTGCTTTTAAAACGAGGTCGGTATTATTATTTGCGTTCAAATCTGCCCTTAAATTAGAGAGTTTGGTTTCAATAGAACGAAGCTTCATCAAATTACCATCATTTTTAAGAATTACACCTTCTAGATTACTAATCTTTGGATGATTTGGCAACTCTTTTAAGATCTGAATCGCAACCTCATCCATTTGAATTTGAACAATATTTCGTCTCATTATTTTTTGATGTACTTCATGAGAGTAGTAAAAGTCATTTGCATTCATTTTTTCAATTGCAAAACCAAGTTCAGTCACACCACACTTACTTTTTATTAAATAAACATCTGGATTTAAATTCTGGATGACATTATAAATTCTATTGGTTTCTATATGTCCTGTAATAACCCCTATTTTAATACTAATCGCATGTTTTTTAATTGCTTTAATTAGCGCTTCACCTCCGTCAAGCTTTGTCGATTAAGTATTGTTGTCAAAACTTAAATCTGTAAAAACGATTTGAAATGGGCGGTTGTTTTGGTGTTTTAAAATCAAGTCAAGAGCGGCATCACAGGTATTGGTTGTAACAACGTCGAAGTTTCCAATTTTTGTTAAAGAATATAAAATTCCTAAAATCACTAATTGGTGATCATCAACAATTAATATTCTTGTTTTAGGCGCCATACTGAAGGAGTTTCGTTTTTCTTTAACTATTTTTAAAAAATAAGGCAGTCAAGAAGCCGTAAGAAATATAAACTTAAAAAAATCAGCTTAAAAAACAACTAATTTATTGCATTTTTTGAAATAGATCCCACAAAACAACTCCTGTAGTAACAGAAATATTTAGAGAATGTTTGGTGCCTAATTGCGGAATTTCTATGCATAAATCGGAGGCATTGACAACTTCTTGCTGAACCCCTTTCACCTCATTTCCCATGACAATTGCATAGGTTTCTCCCTTTGTTGGCTGAAATGTATCAAGCTTTGTGCTGTTTTCTGCTTGTTCTATTGCCAGTACTTTAATTTTTGCCACTTTGAGTTTTTTAATCAACGAAAGCGTATCTGCTACATATTCCCAAGCAACAGATTCTGTTGCGCCCAACGCAGTTCTATGAATATCTTTATTGGGAGGTACTGCAGTAATACCACACAAATATATTTTTTCAATCAAAAAAGCATCTGAAGTCCTAAAGACAGAACCGATATTGTTCAAACTCCTAATATTATCCAAAACAACAATTAAAGGTGTTTTCTGCGTTGTTTTAAACTCCGCTACACTAATTCTGTTTAACTCGTTATTCTTTAGTTTTCTCATCTATCAAATTCGTTTTTATTGAGTTTCGACCATCATAAAATTCAATGTTGCAATTTGACCTTTTTAGTTTTTAAAATCAAATTAATTTGAAATTAAATGTAAGGTTTATGGTCTTTTAAACGACATAAGATAAAAAAATCTAGAACCTATGAAAAAGAGCTCCTTTTTATCCTTGCTTTTTGTATTGTTTTTAAACTCTTGCAGTCTAGGAGATGATCTTATTGATGACTATAGAGAACCTGAAATTATTATTGAAAACACTTCTAATATTCCAACAGAATTAACCCTTTTAACTCAATATCAATTTTCTGCAAATTTCTTTAATGATATTGGAGAACTAAAAAAAGAATTGATCACTTGGGAAAGTTCGGGTCTTGAAGTAATAAAAATTAATGCCAATGGATTGGCAACTGCGGTCGGTGAGGGCAGTGCTACAATTATCGTCGCTGCCCAAAATAACAACCCAAATACAGATAACCCGAGAATCACCAAAGAAGTAACAACAATAACGGTAGTAACGATTCCAGAAGTATTAAGCATTACAAACCCACTCAATCTTTTAGTAGTAGGAGAAGAGGCTGTATTTATCCCTCGATATTTTAACAATGCCGGAATAGAAGACCCTTCTGTTGCTCTTAAATGGTCGAGCTCAGACCCTGCTGTGGCAACGATTAACAATAGCGGAAAAGCTACTGCAGTAAATGAAGGAACAACCACAATCACTGTAAAAACCGCAAACAATTCTGTCTCAACTTCCTTTCTTTTAGAAGTAAAAGAAATCGTTTCTTATGAATATGGAAGCGCAATCGATGGAAGGATTATCGCTGCAGCTCCAAGTCATTCTGTAGGTGTTTTTATAAATATAAATTGAAAACTAACAAAGAATTACGAACTGCTACCAACTTTTTTCTATCTTCGTAAATCAAACTGAAAATTTCCAAAAAATTGGCAAAAAGCACTCCAAAAAAGGTAACTCCTTTAATGAAACAATACAATGCTATCAAGGTGAAATATCCAGATGCAATGTTATTATTTCGAGTAGGTGATTTTTACGAAACCTTTGGTGAAGATGCCAAAAAAGCAGCACATATTTTAGGAATTATTCTCACAAAAAGAGGTGCTGGTAGCGAAACTGAAACCGCTCTAGCGGGCTTCCCTCATCATTCTTTAAACACCTATTTGCCAAAATTAGTCAAAGCAGGAATGCGAGTCGCCATTTGTGATCAATTGGAAGACCCGAAAATGACAAAAACCATTGTAAAGAGAGGAGTTACAGAGTTAGTGACCCCAGGAGTTTCTCTAAATGATGAAGTACTGCATACCAAGACAAACAATTTTTTAGCCGCTGTTCATTTTGATACTTCGATACGCTCAGGAACAAAAAAACAACTTGGAATCTCGTTTTTAGACATTTCAACAGGCGAATATTTAACCGCGCAAGGAAACACAGAATACATTGATAAATTGTTACAGAACTTTAGTCCAAGTGAAGTACTGGTTCAAAAACAACACAAACAACAATTCTTAGAATTGTTTGAAAACAGGTATTACACGTTTTATTTAGACGACTGGGTTTTTCAACCAGAATATGCCCAGGAAACACTACAAAATCATTTTAATGTTAAAAGCCTAAAAGGTTTTGGAGTTCAGGATTTAAAATACGGAATTATCGCCGCAGGTGCTGTTCTTTATTATTTGTCGGAAACACAACACAAGCAACTCAAACACATTCAATCAATCAGTAGAATTGCGGAAGATAATTATGTTTGGATGGATCGTTTTACGGTTCGGAATCTGGAATTGTATGCGCCAAATTCTGTGAATGCAATCACTCTTTTAAATGTTATTGATAAAACGATTTCCCCAATGGGAGGGCGTTTACTTAAACGATGGTTGGCACTTCCATTAAAGAAGATTGAGGCCATTAAAAATCGTCATGAACTCGTAAAGTTTTTTATAGACTCCGAATCCTTTTCAGAGACCGTAACCTATCAATTAAAACAAATTTCCGATTTAGAAAGGTTGATTTCCAAAGTAGCAACCGCAAAAGCATCCCCTCGAGAAATTGTCTTATTAAAAAACTCACTAAAAGCAATTTTACCAATAAAAAATGACGCTGAAAAAAGCAATAATAAAACGGTAAAAGAACTCGGAAATCAATTGCATACCTGCGAGGAATTAATTGCAAAGATTTCTCAAACACTTTTTGATGACGCGCCTGTAAATATCAAT
This sequence comes from Polaribacter sp., assembly GCA_018663625.1. Lineage (GTDB taxonomy): Bacteria > Bacteroidota > Bacteroidia > Flavobacteriales > Flavobacteriaceae > Polaribacter. The sequence continues at coordinate 21,626 of JABJPX010000024.1, forward strand.
AAAGGAAATGCAATAGCTACCGGAGTAGACCAAGAATTGGACGATTTACGAGCCATTTCCAGTTCAGGGAAACAGTATTTAGATCAAATGTTAAAACGAGAAACCGAAAGCACCGGAATCTCTAGTTTAAAAATTGCATTCAACAACGTTTTTGGGTATTATATTGAAGTTAGAAATACCCACAAAGACAAAGTTCCAGCAACTTGGATTCGAAAACAAACCTTGGTCAATGCAGAACGTTATATCACCGAAGAACTAAAAGAATACGAAACTAAAATACTGGGTGCAGAGGAAAAAATTCAGAAAATAGAGCAGGATCTTTTTTCTCAATTATTACAAAATATCATTCAATTTGTACAAAAAGTGCAAGAAAATGCGCAAATTATTGCAAAAATAGACTGTTTATTGTCTTTTTCTGTTTTAGCAATTGACAACAATTATGTGCGTCCAAAAATGGATGAATCTACCGATTTGGAAATTAAAAACGGAAGACACCCGGTGATTGAAAAGCAATTGCCCATCGATCAAAATTACATTGCCAACGATGTGGTATTGAATCGAAACCAACAACAAATTATTATGATTACCGGACCCAACATGTCTGGTAAATCTGCCATATTAAGACAAACAGCTTTGATTGTTTTGTTGGCACAAATGGGGTGTTATGTCCCTGCACAAAATGCAAAAATAGGAATTGTAGATAAGATTTTTACCAGAGTAGGTGCCAGTGATAATATTTCTATGGGCGAATCTACCTTTATGGTTGAAATGAATGAGACTGCTTCCATCCTTAATAACATTTCTGAACGCAGTTTGGTTTTATTGGATGAAATTGGTCGGGGAACCTCTACCTATGATGGTATTTCAATTGCTTGGGCCATTTCGGAATTCTTACATGAACACCCGACAAAAGCAAAAACACTCTTTGCAACGCATTATCATGAATTGAATGAAATGACCGCTACTTTTGAGCGCATTAAAAACTTCAATGTGTCTGTAAAAGAACTCAAAGATAGCATTGTGTTCTTGCGGAAATTAGTTGCTGGCGGAAGCAATCATAGTTTTGGAATTCATGTAGCAAAACTTGCAGGAATGCCCAATGTAGTGATTCATAGAGCGAATAAAATATTGGTAAAACTTAAAAAAAACAATAAAAACACTGAAGTAAAAGAAGTCCTAAAACAAGCTCAACATGAAGAAATGCAATTGAGCTTTTTTCAATTGGACGACCCCCTCTTAGAAAACATCAAAGAAGAAATATTAGCAACCAATATTGATGCGCTAACACCTATTGAAGCGCTAATGAAATTGAATGAGATCAAACGAATGTTGACAAAAGACTAATTTTTATTTTTTGCTTTTAACCATTTATACATCTTAACCAAAAAATCAATAAACACACATAGTAATAAGAATTGCACTGTTTGCCATAAAATGAGTGTCCCACTAAAATCGTTTATTGTTTCTTTCGTCCCGTTAATTTATAATTATTAGAAATGTAACGAAAAGTAGGTTTCTAAAATATTCTGTTTCATTATAATTGGTTTCCGTTTTTTAAGCTGTTTTTTTCTATCTTTGTCAACAGATGAAAACAACTTTTTTATTTATTGGAGGTCCAGAAATCTTTGTGATTTTATTAATTGTCGTAATGGTTTTTGGCGCAGATAAAATACCTGAAATCGCAAGAGGTTTAGGAAAAGGAATTCGTCAGGTAAAAGACGCAACGAATGACATTAAGAAAGAAATTAATGACAGCGCAAAAGATCAAGGAATTGATACTGATTTGGCCAAGAATATTAAAAAAGAGATTGATGCTGTAAAAAGCAATGTTGACGATTTCACAGGGCCTATTAAGCGCAATTTTTAGGTTTTATTTTACCCTTTCTTCTTTTTAATACTCGCAAATAAAAACTATTTCACCCGACTTATTGTCAATCCATCTCGTATTGGCAACATAACTGTTTCTAGACGATCATCTGTATTTAATAAAGTATTATACGCTTGTAATGCAATTGTATCCTCATCTTTCTCATCTGCTTTTTCTGCAACCTTACCATACCAAAGCACATTGTCTGATAAAATAATTCCGCCTGAATTCATTTTACCGATAATTAAATGAAAGTAGTTGGTGTAATTCGATTTGTCAGCATCAATAAAAACCAAGTCAAATTTTTGGTGGAGCGTTGGAATAATTTCTATGGCATTTCCAACATAAGATTTCAACTGATTTGTAAACCTCGACTTGTTAAAATATTTTTGTTGTAATTCTGCCAACTCTTCATTTCTATCAATCGTAAAAAGAGTCCCATCCTTTGGCAATCCTTCAGCAATAGAAAGTGCAGAATATCCCGTAAAGGTTCCGATCTCTAAAACGTTTTTAGGTTGAATTAATTTGGAAATCATTGACAAAATACGTCCTTGGTATGCGCCACTAATCATTCTTGGATTGAGAACTTTTTGCCAAGTTTCTTTGGTAAGTTCTTGAAGAATTTTAGGTTCTTCTTGCGAATGTGCAACTACATAATTGTCTATATTCTCTGGTAAAAACATGGATTCTTAATTTGTTTCAAAGCTACGAAAAAGAGACTGTCTAAAAAGAAAAACTCAAAAATGAAATTCAGTAATT
>JABJPX010000025.1 GCA_018663625.1 Polaribacter sp.
CTTCTAAAGTAGCAAAGCTAATTAGAGGTAAATACAAACCAAACTTTACTCCTCACGTAGATTGTGGAGACAACGTGGTTATTATCAACGCAGAAAAAATTGTTTTAACTGGAAAGAAATGGACTGAGAAGTCTTACATCCGTCATACGGGATATCCAGGAGGACAAAGATCGTTAACTGCAACAGAAATGTTTGAGAAAGATCCTACAAGATTGATCGAAAAAGCAGTAAAAGGAATGTTGCCTAAAAATATTTTAGGAGCTGCACTTTACAGAAACTTGTATGTATATGCAGGAGGAGAGCACAAACAAGCAGGTCAAGAACCTAAAGCTATTAACCTTAACGATCTTAAATAATGGATATAGTACACAAAATCGGTAGAAGAAAAACAGCTGTAGCTCGTATTTATCTTTCAGAAGGAAAAGGAAATATCACTGTAAACAAAAAAGACTACAAAGACTATTTCACAACAGGAACTTTACAATATAAAGTACAACAACCTTTAATGTTAACAGGAGACTTAGAATCTTATGATATCAAAGTAAATGTTTACGGAGGTGGTGTAACAGGTCAAGCAGAAGCAATTCGTTTGGCAATTACAAGAGCTTTAGTTGCAATTAACGAAGAACACAGATTAGTATTAAAACCAGAAGGTTTACTAACACGTGATCCTAGAATGGTTGAACGTAAGAAATTTGGTCAGAAGAAAGCACGTAAAAAATTCCAATTCTCGAAACGTTAATCCTTCGACAAGTTCAGGATTATGTTATTGGGAACTGTTATTATTACACATATTTAATATTAAACAGTTTAGCATCTAAATAAATAAGACTCGAAAGACTACTTATTTATTGATACAAAACAGAAAGTAAACACATTTAAAAAAATGGCAAAAGTAAATATTCAAGAATTATTAGAAAATGGAGTACATTTTGGTCACTTAACTAGAAAGTGGAATCCAAACATGGCTCCTTATATTTATACAGAACGTAATGGTGTACACATCATTGACTTGTATAAAACTGCTGCAAAAATAGAAGAAAGTGCAGACGCTTTGCAAAAAATTGCAAACTCTGGACGTAAGATTTTATTCGTTGCAACAAAAAAGCAAGCAAAAGACATCGTTGCTGAAAAAGCAAAAGCTGTAGGTATGCCTTACATTACTGAAAGATGGCCTGGAGGAATGTTAACCAACTTTGTAACGATTCGTAAAGCTGTTAAGAAAATGGCAACGATCGATAGAATGAAGTTAGATGGTTCTTTTGAAGCATTGTCTAAAAGAGAGAAATTACAAATCAATCGTCAGAGAGAGAAATTAGAAAAGAATTTAGGTTCTATTTCAGATATGACTCGTTTACCAGGTGCTTTATTTGTAGTAGATATCAAGAAAGAACACATTGCAGTTGCAGAAGCTATGAAATTGAACATTCCAATTTTTGCAATGGTAGATACAAACTCTGATCCTAGATTAGTAGATTATGTAATTCCAGCAAATGATGATGCTTCTAAATCTATTGAAAGAGTATTAACGCACGTTTCTGATGCAATCGCTGAAGGTTTATCTAGCAGAAAAGCAGATAAAGAAAAAACGAAAGAAGCTCCAAAAACAGAAGCTGCAGTAGCATCAAAAGAAGCTCCAAAGGCGAAAAAAGTTAAAGAAGTTAAAGCAGATGCGAAAGAAGCTCCAAAAGCGGAAGAAGTAAAAGCAACAAGTTCTGAGGAAGAAACAAAATAAGTACAACTTTAAAAAATAAGATAACATGGAACCAGTAAAGATTAGTGCTGCTGATGTTAAAAAATTAAGAGAAGCTACAGGAGCTGGAATGATGGACTGTAAAAAGGCATTGTTAGAAGCATCTGGAGATTTCGATAAAGCAATTGATGTTTTACGTAAAAAAGGTCAAAAAATTGCAGCAAAAAGAGCAGATAGAGATTCTACTGAAGGAGTTGCTGTAACAAGAATAAACGAAGATAACACTGTTGGTATAGCAATCGTTTTAGCTTGTGAAACTGATTTTGTTGGTAAAAATGAATCATTTGTAGCATTGGGTGGTCAGTTTGCAGACATCGCTTTAAATCACACAGATAAGGAGTCTTTCTTAGCTGCTGATTTTGGTGGAATGACTGTTGCAGACAAATTAGTTGAACAAACAGGTGTAATTGGTGAGAAATTAGAAATCACTTCTTTCGAAAGATTAGAAGCTTCTTATGTAGGTGCTTATACACATATTGGTAAAATTGCTGCATTAGTAGGTTTATCAAATGTTGTAGAAAACGCAGCTGTTTTATCAAAAGACGTTGCAATGCAAGTTGCCTCTATGGGTGCTACTTCTTTATCTTATAAAGATTTTGACCCTGCATTTGTTGCTGCAGAAACAGAAGCAAGAATTGCAGTTATCGAAAAAGATAATATTGAATTGGGAAGATTAGGGAAAACGTTGAAAAACGTTCCTCTATATATTTCAATGTCTCAATTATCTGATGCGGTAATGGCAGAAGCTGAAGAAGCTGCAAAAGCAGAATTGAAAGCAGAAGGGAAACCAGCACAAATTTGGGATCGTATCTTACCAGGAAAAATGGAAAGATTCATTTCAGACAACACTACTTTAGACACTGAGCAATGTTTGTTAGATCAAGCATTTATTAAAGACGAAAAGAAAAATGTTGCAACTTACGTTGAAACGTATGGTGATGTATCTGTAAGTGGCTTTAAAAGAGTTACACTCGGATAAACAATCCTTTTTAACATACTTCAAAACCTCGCAATTAATTGCGAGGTTTTTTTATTTGAAAAAAAAAGAAAATGAAAAAAAAACCGTAATTTTGCGTAACTTTCAATAACACTATGCACTACAAAAGAATTCTTTTAAAATTAAGTGGAGAAGCCTTAATGGGCGAACGACAATACGGAATAGATCCAAAACGTCTAGCCGAATACGCCAAAGAAATAAAACAAGTGATAAACCAAGGCATCGAGGTTGCCATTGTAATTGGGGGTGGAAACATTTTTAGAGGTGTAGCAGGCGCAGCCAATGGCATGGATCGTGTACAAGGAGATCACATGGGCATGTTAGCAACCTGTATCAATGGTCTAGCACTGCAAAGTGCGCTAGAAGATGAAGGCATTATTACACGTTTGCAAACCGCTTTAGAAATTAAAGAGATTGCAGAACCATACATTAAAAGAAAAGCAATTCGCCATTTAGAAAAAAAACGCGTAGTTATTTTTGGAGCGGGTACTGGAAACCCCTATTTCACAACAGACACCGCAGCAGTATTAAGAGCTATTGAAGTGAATGCAGATGCTATTTTAAAAGGAACTCGTGTCGATGGAATTTACAATGTAGATCCAGAAAAAGATAAAAATGCTTTGAAATATGAAACCATTACCTTTAAAGAAGTCATCGATAAAGGATTAAAAGTAATGGACATGACCGCATTTACATTAAGTGAAGAAAACAAATTACCCATCATCGTTTTTGATATGAATACCAATGGAAATTTACTGAAATTAATTTCTGGAGAAAACATCGGAACGGTCGTTAGCAATTAAAATATAGGCTTTAAAATTTTCCAAAGATGAACGAAGAAATTGAATTTATTTTAGACAGTGCCAAAGAAGGGATGAATAGTGCCTTGGCTCATTTAGTAAAAGAATTACGCACCATTAGAGCTGGTAAAGCCACCCCTGCAATGCTAGGAAATGTAAAGGTAAATTATTATGGCGCATTGACTCCATTAAGTCAAATTGCAAATGTGAGCACGCCAGATCCACGAACCATTTCAGTTCAACCTTGGGAAAAAAACATGTTGCAAGAAATAGAAAAAGCAATTATGAACGCCAATCTTGGATTCAACCCCATGAATAACGGAGATGTGATTTTAATCAACGTTCCACCTTTGACAGAAGAAAGAAGACGCGATTTATCCAAACAGGCAAAAGCAGAAGCGGAACACGCAAAAGTGGGAATTAGAAATGCGCGTAAAGAAGCAAATAACGAAATTAAAAAAACAGACATTGCTGACGATATGAAAAAAGATACCGAAGCAATTGTTCAAAAATTAACGGATTCTTTTGTAAAAGAAATCGATGAAACCTTCAGCGTGAAGGAAAAAGAAATTATGACTGTATAAGCGAAATTAAGCTGATATTAAAAAAGGAGTGTATTCAAAAACGCTCCTTTTTTTTGTTAAAAACACTTCTACAAATTTCGTTACCTTTGAAAAAATTTTCTGAATGAGTTTCTGGACAAAAGTTGCGAGTATTATCTTACGAAACCGATACCTAGTTTTAATAATTATAGCAGGTATTACTACTTTTTTAGCTTCACAAATGAAGTATATGAAATTCTCATATACAGAAGCAAACCTACTGCCAGAAAACCATATTGCTAATTTAGAATACAATAAATTTTTAGAAATTTTTGGTGAAGAAGGCAACCTCGTTATTCTTGGCGTCAAAGACCCTACAATCTTTACACCCAGAAAATTTAATGCTTGGAATAATTTAGTAGACAAATTTGATGATCGAGAAGAAATTGATTTTACACTTTCAATTGCAGACGTTCAAGAACTAAAAAAAGATAAAAAGAACAGAAAGTTTGTCTTAGAACCTTTATACGAGAAGGATCCAACCACAGAAAAAGAAGTTTTAGCCATAAAAAAACAACTTTTTGAAAAACTTCCTTTTTACGACAATTTACTATACAACAAAGAAACAGGCACGTTGCAAACGGCCATCTATATTAAAAAGGAAATCATAAACACCAAAGCGCGTAGAGCGTTTATTTTCAACTACCTAAAACCCACCATAGAACAGTTTGAAAAAGAAACAGGACTAAATGTTCGCGTTTCTGGAATGCCCTATATAAGAACTTTAAATGCTAAAAACATAAAAGATGAAATGCAACTTTTTGTTGGGGGTGCCTTGGCAATAACAGCGCTTATTTTCTTTTTCTTTTTCCGTTCTTTTAGAGCCACTTTTATCACCCTTTTTGTAGTGATTATTGGAGTTGTATGGGCCTTTGGGTTTATTGGATGGTTTGGGTATGAAATCACAGTTTTATCGGCATTAATTCCGCCGTTAATCATTGTCATTGGAGTTCCAAATGCTGTTTTCCTAATTAATAAATACCAGCAAGAAATTAAAAAACACGGTCAACAAGCAAAGGCTTTACAACGTGTAATTACTAAAATTGGTAATGCCACATTAATGACCAATATCACCACTGCATCTGGTTTTGCCACCTTTGTTTTTGTAGACAGTAAACTATTGCGTGAATTTGGTATTTTGGCTTCTGTAAACATCATCAGTATTTTTATTTTGGCCTTATTAATTGTACCTGTTTTGTATAGTTTCATGCCACTTCCAAAAAAGAAGCACTTGAGTCATCTTGAAACAAAGTGGATTGAAAACGTAGTAAACTGGATGGAAAAAATGGTAAAACACCGTAGAATTACCGTTTATTTTACAACTGTCATCATCATAATCGTTAGTATTATAGGGGTTTATAAAATTAGAGTTTCTGGAAGTCTCATAGAAGACATGCCCAAGAGTATGGAATTTTACAAAGACATTAAATTCTTTGAAAAAGAATTTGGAGGGATCATGCCATTAGAAATTTTAATTGACACCAAAAAAGACAAAGGGGTCATGAAATTATCTGTACTTAAAAAGATGGATAAAATTAATGAAACAATCGAATCGTTTCCAGAACTATCGAAACCTATATCTGTTGTAAATCTAGTAAAATACTCTAAACAGGCATATTACAAAGGAAATCCAAAGTACTACCAGTTGCCAACTGGACAAGAACAAAGTTATATTTTTGCCTATACAAAAAATTCAAATAGTGATGCGAGCATGCTAAAAACCTTTGTGGATTCTACAGGGCGTTATGCAAGAATCACAACGTTTATGAAAGACATTGGTACCGACAAAATGGATGTCATTCAAAAACGACTCAAAGCGGTTATTGACAAAGAATTTCCTTCAGAAAAATATTCCGTTTCCATTACCGGAAAAGCATTGGTGTTTATAAAAGGAACGAATTTCTTAATTACCAATTTAGTCATCTCACTCTCATTGGCAATATTGCTAATTGCATTGTTTATGGCTTGGATGTTTCGATCTCCTCAAATGATTTTAATTTCATTAATTCCAAACATACTACCATTGCTAATCACTGCCGGATTAATGGGGTATTTTAACATTCCTATAAAACCATCAACAATCTTAGTTTTTAGTATTGCTTTTGGAATTTCTGTAGATGATACCATACACTTTTTAGCAAAATACAGGCAAGAGTTACTTGCCAGCAAATGGAAAGTTAAGCCCTCTGTATATGCAGCATTAAGAGAAACTGGAGTCAGCATGTTTTACACTTCTATTGTATTATTTTTTGGGTTTCTGGTATTTACGTTATCTAGTTTTGGAGGTACAATTGCCTTAGGAGGTTTGGTTTCTGTGACCCTTCTTTTAGCCATGGTATCCAATTTAATTTTACTACCATCTCTCTTGTTAACTTTTGAACGGAAAATTGCAAACAAAAAAGTATTTAAAGAGCCTTCGATGCGAATTTTCCCACCATCCCAAAAACCCAAGAAAGAAGCCAAGTAATCCGCTGCTTTAAAGTGCAACATTTAATACTTAAATTTCCTTCAAAAAAAGTATATTTGTGGCTTTATTTATAGGAGTTCATTCGCGTACATAATATTTTAGAAAGATGATAGAAAGCAACATTGCCAAGATTTTAGAATCAGGTACAATTTTACAAGAAATAACAATAAAAGGCTGGGTGCGAACTTTTAGAAGCAATCGTTTTATTGCTGTAAATGATGGGTCTACAATTAAAAATATACAATGTGTTATCGATTTTGAAAACACTCCTGAGCATCTCTTAAAAAGAATTACAACAGGGGCTGCAATCGCAGTAAAAGGAACCTTATCAGAAAGTCAAGGAAAAGGACAATCTTTAGAAGTACAAGTAGCAGAGATTGAAATTTTGGGAGATTCCAATCCAGATGAATATCCGATTCAGCCGAAAAAGCACAGTTTCGAATTTTTACGAGAAAACGCCCATTTACGGGTACGTACAAGTACCTTTAGTGCCGTAATGAGAGTGCGATCTGCCTTATCTTTTGGAGTGCATAAATATTTTCAAGAAAACGGTTTTAACTACGTAAACACACCGATCGTTACAGGCTCGGATGCAGAAGGTGCTGGTGAAATTTTTAAAGTCACCACATTTGAAGACAATAAAGCACCAGTAACAGAAGATGGAAAAATTGATTACTCGAAAGATTTCTTCGGAAAAGAAGCAAATCTTACTGTTTCTGGACAATTAGAGGCAGAAACCTATGCGATGGCCTTAGGAAAAGTTTATACGTTTGGTCCTACTTTTAGAGCTGAAAACTCGAACACAACAAGACACTTAGCTGAGTTTTGGATGATTGAGCCAGAGGTTGCTTTTATGGATTTGGATGGAAACATGGATTTGTCCGAGGACTTTATAAAAACTGTTTTAACCTATGTCTTAGAAAACTGTAAAGACGATTTGGAGTTTTTAGACAATCGACTAACGCAAGAAGACAAAACAAAACCACAAGCAGAAAGAAGCGAGATGTCTTTATTGGAAAAACTTCATTTTGTAGTTGACAATAACTTTAAAAGAGTTTCTTATACAGAAGCCATCGATATTTTAAGAAATTGCAAGCCAAACAAAAAGAAGAAATTTAAATATTTAATTAAAGAATGGGGAGCTGATTTACAATCTGAACACGAACGTTTTTTAGTTGAAAAACATTTCAAATGTCCTGTGATTTTATTTGACTATCCTGCAGATATTAAAGCGTTTTATATGCGTTTAAATGATGATGGAAAAACGGTAAGAGCTATGGATGTTTTATTTCCAGGTATTGGAGAAATTGCTGGAGGTGCCCAACGTGAAGAACGTTACGATGTTTTAATTGAAAAAATGAAAGCATTGGATATTGATGAAAAAGAACTTTGGTGGTATTTAGATCTCCGTAAATTTGGTACAGCAGTACATTCTGGCTTTGGTTTAGGATTTGAAAGATTAGTTCAATTTACAACAGGAATGAACAATATTAGAGATGTAATTCCATTCCCAAGAACGCCTCAAAATGCAGAATTTTAAATAGATTATTGTATCTTTAATGTATGTTAAAGCAAAGTTTACATTATAAGCTCTTACAAAAATTATCTCCACAACAAATTCAGTTGATGAAGCTAATTCAATTGCCAACACAAGCCTTTGAAGAACGCATAAAACAAGAAATAGAAGAGAACCCTGCTCTAGAAATCGGAAAGGAAGAACCAGAGTCTTTTGAGGATACTTTAGAAAATGAATATGATGACGTAGGTACCGAAAGTATCGACACGGAAGACATCAATATTGATGAGTATTTAAGTGATGACGACATTCCAAGTTACAAAACGCAAGCAAATAATTACTCCGAAGACGACGAAGAAAAAAATGTACCCTATGCAGCCGGCATTACTTTTCATCAATCTTTAAAGTCACAACTAGACACTTTTCGCTTCAATGAAGAAGAACGCTTAATTGCTGAATTCTTAGTGGGAAGTATTGATGACAGCGGTTATATAAGAAGGGATATTTTAGATCTGGTAGACGATTTAGCCTTTACTGCGAATGTTTTTACGACGGAAGAAAAGGTCATCACAATTTTAAAAAAAGTCATACATACTTTAGACCCAATTGGCGTAGGTGCAAGAGACTTAAAAGAGTGCTTAATCATCCAATTAAAGGGAAAAGAAAAAACAAAGATTCGGAAACTATCGATTGAAATTTTAGAGACTGCTTTTGATCACTTCGTAAAAAAACATTATCGCCAACTTCAAGAAAGATTTACCATTTCAGAAGAAGAATTGAAAGCAGTAACTGTTGAAATCTCAAAGCTAAATCCAAAACCGGGAAGCTCTTATGTAGGGAACAGTAAAATTGCAGAACAAATTGTGCCTGATTTTTCAATCAAAATTTTAGACGGTGAATTGGATTTATCATTGAACTCTAGAAATGCGCCCGAATTGCATATTTCAAGAGAATACAACAATATGCTAAAAGGATATCAAGAAGCTACTTCAAAAAGTAAGTCTCAAAAGGATGCTGTCTTTTTCATCAAACAAAAATTAGATGCTGCAAAATGGTTTATTGAAGCTATTAAACAACGGCAACAAACCTTATTGGTAACCATGAACACGATAATGCACTATCAACTTGATTATTTTTTATCTGGGGATGAACGCAAGTTGAAACCGATGATTTTAAAAGATATTGCAGATCAAATACAAATGGATATCTCTACCGTTTCTCGCGTTGCAAACAGCAAATATGTGTCAACGCCTTATGGGACAAAATTGATTAAAGAATTCTTCTCTGAATCCATGAAAAACGATCAAGGCGAGGAGGTATCTACCAAAGAAATTAAGAAAATTCTTGAAACCGTTATTTCAAAAGAGGACAAACGGAAACCATTGACAGACGAAAAGTTAGCCCTTCTTCTAAAAGAGAAAGGATATCCTATTGCTCGAAGAACAATTGCAAAATATAGAGAACAACTAGAGCTACCCGTTGCTCGTTTACGAAAAGAAATTTAGTGAAATTTCAGAAATTAATATCGGTGTTATTACATCCAATTGTTTTGCCAACTATTGGTGTACTTCTGTACTTTTTAATGGTGCCTCACACCATCAAAAGTGAACAACGTTTTTTTATAATTGGGTTTGTTTTTACAACTACTTATTTAATTCCATTGGGAATTCTGATAATACTAAAAGGGCTGAAACTGATACATTCATTTAAACTCCACACAATTAAAGAACGAAAGATCCCACTATTTTTAATGATCTTATTCTTTACTGTTTTAGGAAACGTTTTACTGAGCACTGTTGTTTTTAGAGATTTTGGAATGTTATTTTATGGAACGTCGTTCGGATTGATTCTAGTTTATCTATTCTCGATATTCAATATAAAAGTGAGTTTGCATTTACTTTCTATGGGAAGCATAGTTGGATTTTTTATTATAATGGGCATGGAATACATGACGCCTCTAACACACATATTACTAATACTTATCCTATTTTCTGGGCTTTTGGCAAGTTCTAGACTGCATTTAAAAGCACATACTCCCAAAGAGGTATACTTAGGTTTTTTCTTTGGAATGATAACGCAAACAGCCGTTTATTATCTTCTATAAAAAATAGAAAATCAATCCAAATTTTAAGGCTTTGCTATCAATCACTTCGTTGTTAATCTTAGCGTCTTTATAAATGGGAGATACTCCATAAAAAACATGAAAATTAAAAGTAGCATATCCCGCGGAAAGCGTCAGTCCATATTGTAGTTTATTGTAAGCACTCACTTCTGAATAGGTTGTTTTAACCTGATTGGAAGCTATATTTTCAAAACTATTTGAAAAATTATACAGGAATTTAACTCCTGTATAAATCCTCCAAAACTTGTATTTGTTCGCTGTGGAGGTTCTCCATCGGATTTCGAATGGAATTTCTAAATTATGTGAAAAATAGGTGTTTGAGGTCAAGGTATTGTCATTAGAAAATAGCGTAATGTTATTTAATTCTTCTACTTTTAATTTGTGATTATAAAAATCGAAACCGTAACCAAGTCCAAGTGCAAAAGAAAAAGTTCCTTTTTTATTCAGAATAATATCTTTTAAAAAGCCTGAGGACAATCCATAGGAAAACCCACTTCGTGTAATTGTACTGGGCTGTTGATTCATTTGGTTGTAGGTCACTGCAAGATATATTTGATCGTCTGCATACCGATCACCCAGATTCAAAGAATCTTTTTGTGCGAATACTATCGGGGTACAAAACAGCAAAAAAGCAATTACTAATTTATTCATAATTTTAAAATGAATAGGAAAGGTACACAATTTCATGATTTTGATTCTATAAAATAAGGGAAAAAAAAAGCAACTCTAAAATAGAGTTGCTTTTGTGATTTAAAAATAAGGTGACTTACTTAATATCTGTACCCGTGTTGGTTGAATAACTAACTTTAAGCGCATTTACATCTCTTAATTTCAATCGAATGTCGATAATAGTACCTACACTTGATTGTTTGTCTGCTTTGATAGAAGTAGTCATAAATGGAATTTCGTTTTCGGCAACTTTGGTTCTTGCATTGATAATAAATGCAGGAACTTGATCTGCTGAAGCGATCTTGTCATTTAATTGAATTTTATTGTATCCAACACCATATTTTGTGTCTTTTGCTTTCCCAATATAAATGGTACTTACTAAACTTTTATGCTCCAATTTCTTTACTTCTGTTGCAGAAGGTAAAGAGGGCGCTTCAATCTGTAAGCTTGTTTCTCTCATGGTTGTAGTAACCATAAAAAAGAACAATAGCATAAAAACAATATCTGGTAATGCTGCAGTATTTACTGCAGGAATCCCTTTTTTTCTCTTTTTAAATTTAGACATACGTGTTAAATTTTAAAATTAGTTTGCCGATGTTGGCTCTGCATCAGAAATAATTTGAGGATATGCTGTTTTTATATCTTCCACTTTTTTCTTTAACTCTAAGTTATTTTTATCATCCTTATAAAGATTTTCAAGCTCTATATAGGACATTCCATAACGTTCTTTACATAATGCATTTCTTAACTCTGTGTATGCGCGAAGTAACTCATTTTGTACAATTATGTATGTACCATATTCAGTTCCTCGGTCACTTTGCACAGAGATAATGGCTTTGTTTGGGTGATCTGAAGAGGTACTACTCTTCTCTCCTTTACAATAATCACAAGGTCCAGTAGATACACCATCTACCAATTTACCTTCACCTCCGCCATTGTCAATAAACTTCACAGCAGCATCTTTGATTTCTTTCACATCCATTCTTTCGCCTTCTACTAAAAGCTCATTATTTCTGTTAATGTTCACTTCAAAGATATTTCTCTCCTTAATAACTGGAGGTACATAATCTGCTGGTGGTTTTTCAGACAATTTCTTAGAAATCCCTGAATCTACATTCATGGTAGTGGTTACTAAGAAAAAAATCAATAACAAGAAAGCAATATCTGCCATTGAGCCTGCATTAATTTCTGGAGTCTCTCTTCTTGCCATAATTTATGATTTTATTAATCCTTTAACTAAGTCGTATACAAAAAATGCACTTGCTACTAAACCTAAAGCTACACTGAACCAAATACCGGTTCCGACCCATTGGTTGGTAGCTGTACCTGCGTCACCGCCTTCTAAAACAAGTCCTTGTGTATCAAGTACTGCTTCACTATCTGCGATTGAGTAAGAAATTACCAATACAACAGCTAAAAGTCCTAATCCTATTCCCATCTTCTTAAGATTTTGAGGATTCTTTATCACACTCCATAACGAAAGCACTATTGCAATTGCAATAGCTGCGTATAATAAACCCGCCGAAAAGTAAACGATTGGGTTTACAACACTTTCTTGAATCGTTGCGTCACTCTCTAAAGCGTCCACATCTTCCATAAAAACTCTAATGAAAAGAATGGCACCTACAAGAGCTACAAAGGCTACGAATATGCTTAAATATTTTGCTAAATTATTATCTTTCATAATGATAATTATTTTTTATATTTTACTAACAAATCGATTAAAGAGATAGAAGCGTCTTCCATATTATTAACGATACTATCTATTTTAGATACAATATAATTATAAAAAATTTGTAAAATAATCGCTACAACCAAACCAAATACAGTTGTTAAAAGAGCTACTTTAATACCCACAGCAACTACCCCTGGAGAGATATCATTTGCTACTGCAATCATATCAAAAGCTTTAATCATTCCAATTACAGTTCCCATGAAACCAAGCATTGGAGCTAAAGCGATAAATAAAGATAACCAAGATACATTTTTCTCTAATTGTCCCATTTGAACACCACCATAAGAAACGACTGCTTTTTCTGCTGCATCAATTCCTTCGTCTACTCTATCTAAACCTTGATAAAAGATAGATGCTACAGGTCCTTTTGAATTTCTACAAACTTCTTTTGCAGCTTCTACTCCACCAGAGCTTAATGCTTCATCAACACTTGCCACTAATTTCTTAGTATTTGTTGTTGCCATGTTTAAATAGATAATTCTTTCAATTGCAATGGCCAAACCTAAGATTAAGGCAACTAATACAATTCCCATAAATTGTGGGTCACCTTCAATAAAACGTTGTTTTAATTCTTGGTGGAAAGTTCTTTCTTCTGTGACTGCTCCTTGTGCAAAAGTTGATTGAATCGCTCCAAAAAACATAAATCCTGCGACAGTTAGGAAATTTACTACTTTTTTCATCTTTGTTATAATTAATTTTTAATAGTTAAGGGTTTAAAGGTATAAATTTTCACTCTAAAAAAACGAATTTTGAAATGATTTTAAGACTTTTTACTTAAAAAACAAATTTTTAACCAGTTCGTTATTTAGAAGGGGCAATTAACAAAAAAATGTTGAGCATTTAAAAAAAATGAAAGGTTTTTATAAAGAATTAATGGAAAAAATCCATTTTAATCTTTATGTAACAAAAAACAACTTTCTAAAAATACATCCTTTTTGCTGAATTCTTATGAAACCTCTCCTCGTAAAGACCTTTCAAAAAACATTTTAAAAGATTTTGACTCTAAATTCTCGCCCAACAAATACATCAATTTCGCAATGGCGCTCTCTGTGGTAATATCTTTACCATTGACAACACCTATTTCTTTCAAAGCAACACTTGTCTCATAATGCCCTAAAATAACACTGCCTCCTACACATTGTGTTACATTAACAATTTGTATGCCATTCTGTATAGAAATTTTTAATAAATTGAGAAACCACTCTTGAGTCAGTGCATTTCCTGCCCCATAGGTTTCTAAAACAACTCCTTTTAAACCTTTTATGTTTAAAATACTTTCAACAACATTTTTTGTGATGCCTGGAAAGAGTTTTAAAATGGCAATATTAGTATCTAATTTTTTTCGAACCACTAATTTTTCTACAATATCCTTCTGAGAATGTAATAAGTGTTCATTAAAATTTAAATGCACACCACTTTCTGCCAAGGGCGGGTAATTCATAGACGTAAATGCTTCAAACTGTTCTGCATTTATTTTTGTAGTTCTATTGGCTCTGTAGAGTTTGTATTCAAAATACAAACCAACTTCTGAAATTATGGGTTTGCCATTTTTCTTTGCAGCGGCAATTTCAATCGTAGTAATCAAATTCTCTTTTGCGTCGGTTCGCAAATCTCCAATCGGCAATTGTGATCCCGTAAAAATAATGGGTTTCTGTAAATTTTCGAACATAAAACTAATGGCCGATGAGATATAAGACATCGTATCCGATCCTGTTAAAACAACAAAACCGTCATATTTTTCATAGTTCGCTTCAATGGTTTCAGCAATTTGCACATAATAGCCGGTATTCATGTTGGAAGAATCAATCAATTCTTCAAAAGAAAGACTATCGATATGACACTCTAATTGTTTCAATTCCGGAATTTTGTCTACGATTTGACTAAAATCAAAAACTTTTAGTGCCTTTGTTTTGTAGTCCTTTACCATTCCAATGGTACCCCCTGTGTACACAATCAAAATATTTGGTTTGTCGGTCATTGTCTCATTTTTAAATTCCACAAAAAAGAAATTATTTGTGGGGGTAAATTTATCAAACTAAAATGAGATCGTCTTTGAAAAAGGGATAAATTGTAATGAAACCTTATAGTCCAGTAGTATTAACTCCTAAAATAGGGATGATAGATCTGTATTCTGATAAAAAAATCAACAAAATGAATATTAATTTGCAATACTTTTTATTCTATAAAAAAAGCGTTCTATTAATCAATATATAATCACCTATTAATTTAGGCTAGGAAGTTCATTAAGAGTAACTAAATCTGAATTTGCTAAAAATAAAATAACAATCAGTCCAAGCCTTGTAGGTGGCTTTTTCAATAGTTCCTTAATGGATAAGTCGATCGCTAAAAGCATCGTGATTTCCGATATTACTGGAAAAGAAATTATAAGATTTCAAGGTAACGAAAATTCAAACTGGTAGATCAATTACCAATAGAGGTTATATTGTTACTATTACCTACCAAAGCAATCACTTTTCGAGTACGTGTATCATAATGTAACGCATTAAAAATCTAAAAAAAACCTCCTTTTTGATGACTCAAAAAGGAGGTTTTGTATTTAGGTATATATATAAGTTGTAAATGAATTAATCATTCAACTTTAAAACAGCCATAAATGCTTCTTGAGGAATTTCTACATTTCCTACTTGACGCATTCTTTTCTTCCCTTTTTTCTGCTTTTCCAATAACTTTCTTTTTCGAGAAATATCTCCTCCATAACATTTTGCAGTAACATCTTTACGCAATGCTTTGGTAGTTTCTCTTGCAATAATTTTGGCCCCAATAGCTGCTTGAATCGGAATGTCAAACTGTTGTCTTGGGATTAATTGCTTTAGTTTTTCTACAATTTTCTTTCCAATCGTATAGGCATTATCGGCATGTAATAATGCAGATAGTGCATCTACTGGTGATCCATTTAATAAAATATCTACCCGCACTAATTTTGACTCTCTCATTCCTATTGGAGAATAATCGAAAGAAGCATATCCTTTAGAAACTGTTTTTAATCGGTCGTAAAAATCGAAGACAATTTCCGCCAATGGCATGTCAAAAGTCAATTCAACACGTTCAGTTGTTAAGTAAGTTTGATTGGTAATTTCTCCACGTTTTTCGATACACAAGCTCATTACTTGCCCTACAAAATCCGATTTTGTAATAATCGATGCTTTGATAAACGGCTCTTCTACACGATCTAATCGAGAAGGATCTGGCAAGTCTGTTGGATTGTTTAAAAGAATCATTTCATCGGGATTCTTTTTTGTGTACGCATGGTAAGAAACATTGGGAACCGTTGTAATCACCGTCATGTTAAATTCACGTTCCAAACGTTCTTGAATAATTTCCATGTGCAACATCCCTAGAAAGCCACATCGAAAACCAAAACCTAAAGCGGCAGAACTTTCTGGTTGAAAAACCAAAGAAGCGTCATTCAATTGCAACTTCTCCATGGAGTAACGCAATTCTTCATAATCTTCTGTATCTACTGGATAAATCCCTGCAAAAACCATTGGCTTTACATCTTCAAAACCGTCTATAATTTCTGTTGTTGGGTTTACAGCATCTGTAATGGTATCTCCTACTTTTACTTCTTTTGCTGTTTTAATTCCTGTAATTAGATACCCAACATCTCCTGCTTTTACAGATTTTCTGACAACTTGTTCTAGTTTTAAAGTTCCTACCTCATCGGCAAAATACTCATTATTCGTTGCCATAAACTTAATACGCTGTCCTTTTTTAATTTCTCCGTTTAAAACTCTAAAATAGGTTTCAATACCTCTGTAGGAATTATAAACAGAATCAAAAATTAAAGCTTGTAATGGAGCATCAACATCTCCTTCTGGAGCCGGAATGCGATCTATAATTGCCTGAATAATATTATCAACACCAAAACCTGTTTTTCCACTTGCATGGATCACATCTTCTGGATCACAACCCAATAGGTCTACGATATCATCCGTTACTTCTTCTGGATTTGCAGAAGGTAAATCTACTTTATTTAAAACAGGAATAATTTCTAAATCGTTCTCTAAAGCCAAATACAAGTTCGAAATGGTTTGTGCTTGAATACTCTGCGCTGCATCTACAATAAGCAATGCCCCTTCACAGGCAGCGATAGAACGAGAAACTTCGTATGAAAAATCTACGTGACCCGGTGTATCAATTAAGTTTAAAACAAAGGGTTCTCCATTATGAATATAATCCATTTGAATGGCATGCGACTTGATGGTAATTCCACGTTCGCGTTCCAAATCCATACTATCTAATAACTGTGCTTTCTTTTCTCGATCGGTTACTGCGCCAGTATAATCTAACAATCTATCTGCTAATGTACTTTTACCATGATCAATGTGTGCGATAATGCAAAAGTTTCGAATGTTCTTCATTTGTTAAATTTGATTTCTTTAAAGCTGCAAAGATAGTTGTTTTGGGTTTAAAAAAGTTGCAATACAACAAACTTGCCGCCTTAAAAATTATTTTCTAAAAACTTTAATAAAAATAGGGAATCCTACTGCGCTTCTAATCTTGCCATTCTGCAATGAATAAGTTGGTATCTCTACCTCCTCCATTGTTTCTATTGGATGAAAAAGCCAATTTTTTACCATCGTTAGAAAACACAGGAAACGCATCAAAAGTTTCTCCATGGGTAACTCTTTCTAGGTTTTTTCCGTCAATATCTATTAAATATAAGTTGAAAGGAAACCCTCTTTCGGCTTCAAAATTAGAGGAGAATAAAATTTTCTTCCCAGATGGGTGAAAAAACGGACTCCAATTTGCGTTTCCTAAATCGGTTAGCTGACGAAGTTCAGAACCGTCTGCATTACAAATATATAGCTCCATTTCTGTAGGCTCTACCATGCCTTCTGCCAACAAATCTTTATACGCTTTGATGGCTTCCGGTGTTTTTGGTCTTGAAGAACGGAAAATGATTTTTGTTCCGTCTGGTGAGAAAAAAGCGCCTCCATCATAGCCCAATTCATCCGTAATTTGTTGTACATCGGACCCATCAATATTCATGGTGTACAATTCTAAATCGCCACTTCTGGTCGATGTAAACACAATTTTATCTCCTTTAGGCGACACCGTTGGTTCTGCATCGTAGCCTTTCTCGTTGGTCAATTGCTTAACAATATTTCCTTCTAAATCGGCCACAAAAATGTCAAAACTATCATACACTGGCCAAATATATTTGCCGTTTTTACGCAAGGGAACCTCTGGACAATTATCGTCTACTAAATGTGTAGATGCATAAATAATGTGTTTATTATCCGGTAAGAAATAAGCACAAGTAGTACGTCCTTTTCCAGTTGAAATCATGGGTGGCATTTGTGTCTTAAAAGACGCATCTGCATTCATTAAAAACATTTGATCACAACTTACATTCCACGCTTTGTTATTGGATTGAAACACCAATTGTTGGTCATCAAAACTCCAATAAGCTTCTGCATTGTCACCTCCAAAAGTTACTTGTCGTAAACTTTTAAAATGTCCTTCTTCTGGATAAATTAAAGAAGCATTCGTAGCAACGTTGTCTGTTGATTTTGTATCAGTTATTTTTTTTTCGTTTTTACATGACATTAGCAGCAATGCAAATACAAATAGGGAAACAATTTTCATTTTCTTATTTATTAATTAACTTCGCGAAAATAATATTTATCATCATGAGAAACCTCCTATTTTTAATCTTTTTGTCTTTTTTAATTTCCTGTAAACCAGAAATTAAAAAAGAAAACCGAATCCAAGAAGACGTTACTTATTTAGCTTCTGATGAGTTGGAAGGAAGACAAACGGGGACTAGCGGTGAAAAAAAAGCTGCAAAATACATTCAAAACCGATTTAAAGAATTGGGGTTGGCTCCAAAAGGAACTCAAGGTTTTTTACAACCTTTTACTTTTATGCCAAAGACGAATCCGCATGGAGAAGTAAAATTTGATGTAAATGGAGATGGTACAATTACGGGAAATAATGTACTCGGTTTTATAGACAACAATGCAGAAAACACTGTTATTATAGGAGCACATTACGATCATTTAGGTTTTGGTGGCGAAGGCTCTTTATACAGAGACACTGTAAAAGCCATTCACAATGGTGCAGACGACAATGCGTCTGGCGTTGCCGTCATGTTAGATATTGCTGCAAAATTGAAAAACAAAAACACCCGTAACAATTATTTATTTATGGCCTTTTCGGGCGAGGAAATGGGACTATTAGGTTCAAATTATTTTGTAAAAAACCCAACTTTAGACCTCAAAAAAGTGTCTTATATGATGAATATGGACATGGTGGGGCGTTTAAAAAAAGACAGCACATTGGCGGTCTATGGAACAGGAACCTCTCCGATTTTTAAACAAGTTCTAAAAGCACATAATGATAGTTTTAAATTAGTACAACGTGAATCAGGCGTTGGACCAAGCGATCATACCAGTTTTTATTTGGCAGACATTCCTGTTTTGCATTTTTTTACTGGGCAACACGAAGACTACCACAAACCCGGAGATGATTCAGAAAAACTGAATTACAATGGAATGAAAACACTTGGAAAGTACTTATTAGCCATCATTTCTGACTTGGACAATAATGGAAAGCTTCGTTTCAGAAAAACAAAAAATGAAAGTGAAGAAACACCACGATTTAAAGTTGGGCTTGGCGTAATTCCAGATTATTTATTTGATGGAAAAGGAATGCGTATTGATGGAATTTCTGAAGACAAACCGGCACAAAAAGCAGGGCTTCAAAAGGGAGACATTGTCCTTCAATTAGGAGATAGCTTGGTGGTAGATATGATGAGTTATATGCGCGCTTTGTCTATATACAAAAAGGGAGATCAAACAAAAGTGATCGTAAAAAGAGCGAAAGAGGAACTAGAAAAGGAAATCCAATTTTAAAGGAAATAAGCTTATATTTGAGTGTTAAAGACTTTTGAAAATGAGAATACTACATTACAAACTACTGACGGTCAGTTTTTTTTGCCTATTTGCTGTGAACTGTACCACCACAGAAATACCTTTAGAAGAAGATCCTGCGCCTATTATAGCCTTAGTAAAGTACAATACCGATGTAAAAACTATTATAGACAACAACTGTTTGAATTGCCATGGAACTGCCACTCCAAGAATTGGCGGAATTCCCCTCTTCAACTATACGCAAGTTAGAGAAGAAGCAGAATTTGGTTCCCTTATAAACAGAATGAATAGCACCACCAATCCTATGCCACAAAGCGGGATTTTATCCGCAGAAAAACTGGCTATTATTGACAAATGGAAAGCAGACGGATTCTTAGAAAATTAAATCTCATGAAAAAAGCGCTCTTTTTTTTATTCTTTTCTGTGTCAATTTCTGGGTTTTCTCAAACCTATTTTACACGCACAGGTACTACCAATTTCAAAGCCTCTGTAACAGCATTTGAACCCGTAGAAGCAACCAATAAGAGCACAACCGTTATTTTAAAAACCACTACTGGTGATCTTGCTGCTCAGTTATTTATGACTGCTTTTCAATTTAGAGTAGCACTCATGCAAGAACACTTTAATGAAAATTATATGGATTCGAACAGGCATCCAAAAGCGGTTTTTAGAGGGAAATTAGCCGATTTCAATTTTACAGAAGTAAGCATACAAAAAGAATACAATCTTTCTGGAATACTCACGATTAGAGGCGTGAAAAAAGAAATAAACACTACCGCAACGGTAACACTTGAGGGAGATAAAATAATCCTTTCCTCAAAATTTACGGTTGCACCTCAAGATTTCAATATTGCCATTCCAAAGATTGTCCGTAAGAAAATTGCAGAGAACATTCACATCACATTGAACTATGAACTTGTCGAAAAAAAATAAATTTATTGTATTCCTTCTTGCCATTTGCTGTTCTGGTTATGTTTACTATACCCATCTGATGAAACCACCAGCGAGCATCGAATCGAGACAAGTTGCTTTTACAGGAACAGCTGCTGAATTTAGCCCAAAAGTTCAAGAAAATGCAAATGAGTGGCTAAACAATATTGTTGTTTTAGAAGGGGTTCTTACTTCTAAAGATGAAAATGGTATTACACTTAATAATAGGATTTATTGTCAGTTTAGTACAAGGCAAAAAATAGTGGTTGCAGAACAAACACTCCAAATTAAAGGTCGTTTTATTGGTTATGACGATTTATTAAACGAACTAAAATTAGATCAATGTATTATTCAAAAATAAAAAATAAGAATCGGAACTTCTTTCTTTTAGCATGTGCCCTTTTAAGTGTGTTCAGTTTAAAAGCACAAGATGAATTAATGGACGCGTTAGATGCTATTTCTGAAACGAAACCCTCCTTTGAACTTCCTGCTTTTAAAGCTATGAAAATCGGAAACTTACAATCTACAAAGATTGCTGCGAAAGGAGATTTATACCTCTATGTTTCCCATAGATTTGGATCTGTAAAAGACGGTTTTGAAACCTTTTTTGGCTTGGACAATGCAAATACAAACATTCAATTGGTCTATAGTTTTTGGGACGGTATTCAACTCAGTGCAAGCAGAGAATCGTTGAATCAAACCTATGCATCGGCCATTAAAATTCGATTGGCAAAACAATCCACCACCTTTCCATTGAACATTGCCTTTTACGGAACTGCAAATGTAAATGCAGCACTTGAAAAAGACAGAATGCCCGATTTACAATTTGGAGATCGCATGAGTTATGCAGCGCAGTTCTTGGTCTCTAAAAGAATTTCAGAGAAGTTCTCTTTCTTAATGGCACCTAGTTATGTGAGACAAAATTTACAAGACTTAAATGAAGTCGCTGTTGCAAATCACAATCAACTTTTAATGGGTTTTGGCGGAAGAATGAAAGTAAGCAAACGCGTAAGCATCAACATGGATTATGCCTATAATTTTCACAGAAATACAAATTCTATTTACAACAATCCACTAACGATTGGTATGGATTTAGAAACGGGCGGACACGTTTTTCAATTGCTTTTCTCCAACGCACAGTCTACCAATGAACCTGGGTTTTTGAGCAATGCGGAGGGCGATTGGTCTAAGGGGGTTATTTTCTTCGGATTTAACGTGGTACGTGTTTTTTAAGAACGATAAATGACCCTTACAAAACAAGCATTGCGTACTAAAATACATTTGATCATTTCGGTCATCATTGTCATTCCTATTTCTTTGGTCTACGGATTCAATCCGGCTTCACAATTCGACATTCAGCTACAGACCATCGACGAACACAATTTTTTCAAGGCCATTATGGGATTGTATCTTGGGTTTGCAATGCTGTGGATTCTCGGCATTTTTAAACAACACTACTTCAAAATTGCAGTGCTCACAAATATGGTGTTTATGCTCGGTTTAGGTTTTGGTAGATTGCTGAGTCTCTTTATAGACGGCACCCCAACATTCGGATTGCTTTTCGGAACTTTTGGAGAACTTTTTCTTGGTTGCTATGGAATTTGGGTTTTGAAGATTAAAAACACTAATTTCGCAGAAAAATAATCAGTTTTGGTAAAAATAGGCAACATAGAACTCCCCGATTTTCCGCTTTTATTAGCTCCAATGGAAGATGTTTCAGACCCTCCTTTTAGAGCTTTGTGCAAAGAAAACGGTGCAGATGTTGTGTATACTGAATTTATTTCTTCGGAAGGATTGATTCGTGATGCTGCAAAAAGTGTGATGAAATTAGACATCTATGAAAAAGAGCGTCCCGTTGGGATTCAAATTTTTGGCGCCAACTTAGATTCGATGCTGCGTACCATAGAAATTGTTGAAAAATCCAATCCAGATATTATAGATATCAACT
This sequence comes from Polaribacter sp., assembly GCA_018663625.1. Classification (GTDB taxonomy): domain Bacteria; phylum Bacteroidota; class Bacteroidia; order Flavobacteriales; family Flavobacteriaceae; genus Polaribacter. The sequence goes on from JABJPX010000025.1 coordinate 22,439, forward strand.
TTGGCTGCCCTGTAAAGAAAGTTGTTTCTAAAGGTGCAGGTGCAGGTATTTTAAAAGACATTGACTTAATGGTTTCACTTACCGAAGCCATGGTAAAACACACCGACTTACCCATTACAGTAAAAACCCGTTTGGGTTGGGACCACGATTCTATTCGCATTGTAGAAGTAGCAGAACGCTTGCAAGATGTGGGGTGTAAAGCCATTTCTATCCATGGTAGAACGCGTGCCCAAATGTATAAAGGCGATGCAGATTGGAAACCGATTGCTGAGGTAAAAAACAACCAAAGAATGCACATTCCTGTTTTTGGAAATGGAGACGTTACCTCCCCCGAAAGAGCGATGGAAATGCGTGACCGTTATGGGCTTGATGGTGCGATGATTGGAAGGGCTTCTATTGGGTATCCTTGGTTTTTTAGAGAAGTAAAACATTTCTTTGAAACGGGAGAACACATGCAAAAACCTACCATTGCAGAACGTACAGAAATGGCACGACGTCATTTGCAAATGGCCATTGACTGGAAAGGGGATGTTTTGGGTGTTTTTGAAACCCGAAGACATTATACCAACTACTTCAAAGGAATCCCCCATTTTAAAGAACACCGCATGAAAATGGTGACTTCAGATGCCGCTAAAGATGTTTTCGCTGCCTTTGATGAGGTACAAGAAAAATTTGGCAATATGATTATTCCAGATTTTAGTTAGACCCCTCCTTTATCACACAACTTTCTTAAACCTTGCAAGATGCTCTTGCAAATCCTTTCAACAATTGGCATCTCCAATTGTTAAAAATTCGCTGACGCGATACATATCTATTTATTTTTTTGTATGTTTGATATTATAAACATATGTATATTCATTAAAAAGTAACGATATCCCGTAAATTGGGTGAGGATCTGAATACAAAATAGGATGATATAACGAGTTGCCAATAATTAACCAGTCACACTAAAAATAAAAGTAGGAAATAGAGTAAGATGCAAAGATTTAAAACAAGATGAAAAATAAGGAGTTATGATTATTCGTGATATAACAAATCAAAATATTACTTGTGGGAAAGATGACTTTGAACAAATAGGATTTATAAAAATATTCCAAAAATCTGAATTAAAACTATCAAAAAATGTAACTATCGAAACAATTTTAAAAGTATTTAGAGCATTAAAAGCGAATGTGAAATTTAGTATTGAAATGAATGAATTTGATTTTAAAGTCGCATAAGCACTAATGCTAAAATGCTTTCGCTGCTTTTGACGAGGTACAAGAAAAGTTTGACAATATGAGTCTTCCAGATTTTAGTTAGCAGCTTCTTTTATGACAAAACTTTTTACTACTTCCTCCAAAACAGGCAAATATGTTTCAAATACCTTAGCGTCTGCCCCATATAAAATTTCATAGCCAATTTGGTCTTTAAACAAGAGAAAAACTACATTATTCGTAATCAGTGGTTTCTTTTGTTTGTCTAAAATAGCATCATTTTTGTAAGCATATTTAACAATATAGACCTTCCCATAACGGCTATGGTTTGTTTTTAACAACACGTAATTAAACGCTTTATTTCCGGACCACCTCTTTTTGTTTGAAATAAAAAAATGCATATAATCTTCTAAGGTAACTTCGGTTTTACAATGATTCCTCACACGAGTATTTGAGATACTTATAAAAGCAACATTTCTTTTCGGGTCGTCATTGTCTGGACGATGAAGTATTGGAGGATTACTTTCTAATGGTGTTTTTCTGTCGATAGAATAGCCAAGTGCTCCCGCCGTAGATTGATTGCTGTACCAACCGACTGGTTTTAAAGCAGTAAAATTTCTTACCTTTTTGGTACGTTGCAAACTGTCTAATTCTTGAAACGGATTCTTTTTACAGTTTACTTTTAAAACTGCACTACAGGAAAAAATAAAAAAAGATAACAGAAAAAGTAGGCCAACTTTCAGAACGAATTTCACGGTATTATTCATCTATAAACTCCTTAGAAATTCGGCTCCCTGCAATTTTAGAGGCTAAAAACCCTAAAATAGTAATGGTAAAAATGACAATAAACAGGTTTGAAAACCGAAATTCAATTGGATACGGCATCTCTCCCACAATTTTAAACCAGCCAAACGCTTGCTGTAAAAAGACTAAAACAACCCCTATTGAAAGTCCAATTAGCATGCCAAAAAAAGTAAGTAAAAACCCTTGTAAAACAAAAATTCGTTTGATTTCTTTGATCGTAACGCCAAGGTTAAACAGTGTTTTTAGATTGCTTTTCTTTTCAATAATCATCATGATAATCGCGCCAATAACATTGAACAATGCTATGATCACAATCAAGGTAAAAATAAGATAGGAAACAAAATTCTCTGTATTAATGACTTTATAATACAGTTCATTTAATTGTGCTTTGGTTTTTACTTGATAGGCAGTGCCTAACTGCTTTTGAAGTCGTCTTGCAACTGCATCGGCATCGGCATCTTTCACGAGCTTCAATTCCATAGCAGTAATTCTGTTCGACTCGAAATTCAACAGTTCTCTGGCCATTAGAGAATTCACAAAAACATATTTGTTTGCAAAATCTTCGGTTCCAGAATAGGTACCCACAATTTGAACATTTACTTTCGAAAACGCATTGTTTGCCGTCATGAATCGCACCCCTGGTTTTGGGACATATATTTCTAAAGGTTTGCCAAAATTGAGCACACCCAAAGAAAGTTTGTATGATATTCCATTGCCAATTACAGCCGTATTGAGATATCGATCGTCTAACCATGTTCCCATGTCTAAGACGGAATCTATTTGTGTTATCTGATTGAAATTCCTATCGACTCCTTTTATAAAAGCAATGACTTCTTTGTTGTTGTACTTTAAAAAAACACGTTCTTCAATTACTTTAGAATTGATTGCTATGGAAGCATCCGCATCTAAAACCTTCGAAAAAGCATCGGTAACTAAAAAAGATTTCCCTTGGGTAGCTGTTATTTTTATATCGGGGTCTGAAGCGTCTAACATGGCATAACTAAAAGTTCGCAAACCCGAAAAACCAGAAAGAATAATGAACAAAGCCAATGCGCCTACGATGACCCCAAAAGAGGCAATGATCGTAATGATATTGATGGCATTATTGCTTGTTTTAGAAAATAAATACCGTTTTGCGATGTAGTAGGAAAAGTTCAATTTTTAGTTTTGATAAAGTTGAAATATACCAAATAAAATTAACTTGTTAACTTCTTTTTCGTTTTGGAAGTATCGATGGATTTTCGATTGGGTTTTCATCTTGACCGCTTAAAGATTTATCAATTTCTTCGATATAGTCTAACGTATCGTCCCCAAAAAACAATAATTCAGGCATTCTACGCAATTGATGTCTTGTTCTACGTGCCATTTCATGACGAATTAAGGGCGTATTGGATTGTACTCCTTTTACAATCTCATCTCTATTTTTAGATGGAAAAATACTTAAATACACTTTTGCAATTCCCAAATCTGAAGTTACATGTACTTTAGATACCGAAATAAGAATTCCTTTCATCCCGTCTTGAGCCGCTTTTTGCAAAACGTCTACCAAGTCTTTCTGAAGCACTCCTGCAATTTTTCGCTGTCTGTTTGTTTCTTCCATGCCGCAAATTTACGATAAAATACATTGGTGCCCATAAGATTCCGCTATTTGTTGCTGTAAATTACACTTTATTTCATACCCTTTTGAGTAGAGAAAATCGTACGAGTTTCATTTTTTACCCAAAAAACAATGCTAATTATAAAATTAGCAGACGGTAGCAGAAACTATCACACAGGACTGGACCTTTTTTTTTACATTTACAGTATGAATAAAATAGAACATATTGGTATTGCCGTAAAAGACCTTGAAGCAGCGAATCAAGTTTATGCTGCACTCTTAGGAGTTGCTCATTACAAAACTGAAACGGTAGAAAGTGAAGGTGTGAATACCTCTTTTTTTAAAGCTGGTCCCAATAAAATAGAACTTCTAGAAGCAACAAATCCAGAAAGCACGATTGCAAAATTCATTGCTAAAAAAGGCGAAGGGGTACATCATATCGCCTTTGCGGTATCAGACATCCACTCGGAAATAGCCCGTTTAAAAACCGCCGGTTTTGTTGTTTTAAATCCCATTCCAAAAAAAGGTGCCGACAACAAACTCGTTGCCTTTTTACATCCAAAAGCTACCAACGGAGTTTTAATAGAGCTTTGTCAAGAAATAGAAGCATAAATTTTAAGATTTAATTAAGGGATTCTATTTGTCTAGTCTTAAAATTCTAAATGCTTCTTTGTATATTGCCAGCTATTAATCGTTCGTAAAAACATGTCTTCCAAATTTAATACATACCAAAAAAGACGCTTAACCTCCTCTTACTTTTCTGTAGTCATTAGTATTTCTCTTGTGCTATTTATGGTAGGTGTTTTGGGATTGGTATTATTAAAATCGACCACCGTAGCGAATCATTTTAAAGAAAAAGTGGCCATCAACCTCTTTCTAAAAGATGAAGTTTCAAAAAAACAGATTGATAAATTCTGTGCCTCTCTTCGAGAAGAAACCTTCACAAAAAGAATTGTTTACGTTTCTAAAAAACAAGCAGCAAGAGATTACAGCAGAGAAATTGGAGAAGATTTTTTAACTTTTTTAGGCGGAAATCCACTTAAAAACGGCATCGATATTTATTTAAAAGCAGACTTTGTTACCTCAGAGAAAATGCTGGATTTAGAAAAAAAATTCAATAAGAACCTCTTTGTTGCAGCAGTTTCTTATGACAAACCATTGATCGAATTGCTCACAAAAAACATCCAAAGAATTAGTTTTTGGTTGTTCATTTTATGTGGTTTTTTTGCGTTAATCGCCATTCTATTAATCAACAGCTCCATTCGATTAACCATCTACTCAAAACGATTCAATATTAAAACCATGCAAATGGTGGGTGCTACAAAATCATTTATTCGAAAACCTTTTCTTAGGAGAAGTATTCGATTGGGCATGATTGGCGCATTGATCTCTTTACTGGGTTTGGCAGTTATAATTTATTATTTAGACAAATACATTCCCGTTTTAGAATTGTTAAAAGATTATAAAACCCTCCTCTTTCTGATGAGTGGCGTGGTTATTTCTGCACTTGTAATAACATCATTAAGTACGTTTTTTGCAACGCAGCGCTTTTTAAATTTACGAACAGACGAATTATATTATTAAATATGAAGGCTAAAAAAGAAACAAAACAAGAATTTTTATTCGGTAAAAGAAACTATATTATTATGTTGGTGGGTTTATTTGTAATTGCCTTGGGCTTTGTTTTCATGGCAGGCGGAGGGAGTGATGATCCAGCTGTTTTTAACGAAGAAATCTACAATTGGCAAAGAATCCGATTAGCACCCACCTTAGTTATTATTGGATTGGGAATTGAAATCTACGCGATTTTAGCAAATCCTAAGCACTAGTTATGACAATTATAGAATCTATAGTGCTTGGAATTATACAAGGTTTTACAGAATTCTTACCCGTTTCTTCCAGTGGACACTTAGAATTGGCAAAAGTAATTTTAGGAGACACATCTGTGCCCGAAGAAAGCTTAACATTTACGGTTGTTTTACACTTTGCAACCGCATTGAGTACACTCGTAATTTTCAGAAAAGAAGTCCTCGAAATTTTTAGAGGGTTGTTTCAATTGAAATGGAATGAAGAAGCAAAATTTTCTTTAAAAATCATCCTTTCCATGATTCCAGCCGTATTTGTTGGATTGCTTTTTGAAGAACAATTGGCGGTTTTTTTCAGTGGAAATCTATTATTAGTTGGCCTTATGTTATTACTCACAGCGGTCCTACTGCTATTGGCTGATAAAGCAAAAAGTACCAACAAAAAAGTATCCTTTTCAAACGCTATTCTTATTGGCGTATCACAAGCCATTGCCATGTTGCCAGGAATTTCTAGATCTGGAGCAACCATCTCTACTTCCGTTTTATTAGGAATAGACAGAACAAAAGCAGCTCGTTTTTCTTTTTTAATGGTGGTTCCGTTAATCTTTGGTAAGATTGGAAAAGATGTATTAAGCGGTGATTTAAATTTTCAATCTTCAGAAATTATCACCATATCAGCAGGTTTTATTGCGGCTTTTGTAGCAGGATTACTCGCTTGCAAATGGATGATTTCTTTAGTGAAAAAGAGCAAGCTTTCTTATTTCTCTTTGTATTGCGCAATCGTTGGAATTGCAGCAACATCTTATACTTTACTCCATTAAATGACAGAAGAAGCTTACAAAAATGGTCAGGTATTACTGATTGATAAACCGCTGGAATGGACTTCTTTTCAGGCGGTAAATAAAATTCGTTGGCACATCAAACAACGCTTTCAAATTAAAAAAATAAAGGTGGGCCATGCAGGAACTTTAGATCCACTAGCTTCGGGTTTGTTAATTATTTGTACTGGAAAACAGACCAAAGAAATTCATGTGTACCAAGGGCAGGAAAAGGAATATACAGGTACTTTTACCATCGGTGCAACCACACCGAGTTACGATTTGGAAACTGAAATTGACAATACTTTTCCTACAGCACATATTACGAAAGAACTAATCCACGATACTACGAAACAGTTTCTAGGCGAAATTGATCAAAAACCGCCTATTTTTTCAGCCATTAAAAAGGAAGGAAAACGATTGTATGAACTTGCAAGAAAGGGAGAAACTGCCGAAATAAAATCGAGAAAGGTAACGATTGATGAATTTGAAATTACTAACATCAATTTACCGAATATCGACTTTAGAGTGGTTTGTAGCAAAGGGACTTACATTCGTTCTTTGGCGTATGACTTCGGAAAAGCATTGCATTCTGGTGGGCATTTATCTGCATTGAGAAGAACTAAAATTGGCACTTTTTCTGTAGAAAAAGCAAAATCTATTGAAGATTTTATTAAAACATTAGAAGCGAAATAGTCTTTATCCTGATGTTCAGGAACTAAAATACATCATGAAAAATACTGCTTAAAGTTGCTTTATGCCCGAGCCTAAAAAAGGTTTCAACGGGAGGCTTTTCATAATTGAAATATCTTCAACAAGGGTGCTTTCATTGCCTAAAAAAGCAAGGATTTTTTTGGCGGGAATCTTCTGAAAAATTTTTGTGAATACTTCTTTCCCTGTTAGTTTCTTAGTCAATAAAACATCTAAAAGAGTTCGATCATACCATTGATATACTTTGTCTTTGAAAGCAGTTGACGGATTTGGACGCTTACCTACTTCTAAATTATTTACAATTTCTGCAACGTTTTTTTGTATGAATTGAAAGGTATATCCGCTACTTGCTTTTGTAAATCCACCAGAAGTCCCCAAATTTATAACATTGGGTTTTGAGGTTTTTTCGAATTTCGCTAATGACATTGGAATGACTCCAAACTCCTCGTGTTCAATGGTGTAATTATCGATTTTTAAGTCTTCTTTAATGTATTTTTTTAATGCAGTTACATAGGTTTCCTTTTCTAAAACACGTGGACTAAAAAGGGTGTATTCTACTAGTGCTTTTGTGGTAGATGTTGGCAAAACATACATAAATGTTGCACCTTGCTTTTGCGAAACACTAAAATCCATAAGCCTTCCTGCTTTTGGATTAAAAACCGGTTTCTCAGATTGAATGACCCAACCTTTAAAATGCTGTAATAACGAATTTTGTTCGGTTATTTCTGGATTGAATACATTGGTTGAGTTGAAAACATACCTCGCTGTATAGCTATTTTCTTGGGTCGTTATTACAGCAGATTCGGTTCCGGTATCAATCGCGGTTATGGTTTCTTGTAAAAAAGTTACGTTTTCAAATTTCTGAGCATAATTTAAAACAAAATTATAAAAATCCAGTCCCAAAATCATCTTATAGGTATAGGATTCTAAATCGAGTTCTTTTTTAAAATCAGTAGATAGAAACTCTAAGGTATTCCATTTTGCGTGCACAATAGATTCAAACAAACCAGGTGTTTTCTCCCAAAAACACCACGTTCTATCGTTGTTTTTTTTCTGTGCTTGATCAATTACTAAAATAGATTTATATTGTAATGAAGGCGACTGTAATAGTGAGTACAAAAGACTTAACCCTGCACAACCCGATCCTGCAATAATATAATCGTATTTCATAATTTTTATCTCAAAAAGCGATTGTACCAACTTTCTTCAATGGGCATTTCCCAATGATTGTCTAAGTCTTGTTTGATAGATATTAAGTTATCAAAAATAATTGATTTCCCTGTAAGTGCTTTATTTTTAAGTAATTTCTTGAAATCCTTAAGCTCTTTATACTGAACAAACTCACCTTGCTTAAAGCATACATTCATTTTATCTAAAAGAGAAACATCATAGGTTTCTTGCAAACTTAAAATAAAAGAAACCGAAGTATCTATATCTTCATTTGTGAGTGCTATGGCATCTACATCAACAATAAAAATAATAAATCGCTGATATAAAAACTGATAGGAAGCCTTAAAATTTTCATCTTCAGATTTCCAGCTTTCAATAAAATTTTTAATCTTCTCTTCTATTTCTTCAATTTCATTTGGATAAAACTTTCTGTTGGATGGATATACCCATACTTTCGAGTTTTCTGGTAATGAATTATAGTCTACGTACATTTTGATGCTTTAAGATGGGGCAAAGGTATTAAAAAGAAAAACCGTTTGGTCTACATTTACATATCGGTTTTTTAAATGGGGTTTATTATTTTTGCATATTTACAAAATCTTCTTGAACACTTTGTCCTTTATTTTTATTGTACCAAACTTGTAAATCTTGTTTAAACTGGGCATCGATGCTACCGTTTTTAGCTTTATAATCTGCCATCATTTCAGTGGCCAAAGTAGGTCTTGGTCCCCAAGTATGTTGTACATTATTTTGTGCATCCAATAAAATTACTTTCGGAATGGATCTCCCTCCGTTGGTCAAAAATAAATCCATCAATTCAAGGTATTCATCACGAAGTACAATTTTTAAAGCAATGTTTTCGTTTTCAGCAGCCAACTTTTGAATGACAGGCAGGTTCTGCGCAGCGTCTCCACACCAACCTTCTGTAAGCACGAGCCATGTTTGTTTTTCTGTAATACTTTTGAAAACTGCTTTTGTTTCGTCAGAAATTTTTATGGTTTTATCTAAACGTTTCATTCGCCGATCGTTCAATAAACTATAATTTGTAAGGGCTTCGGATTGAATGGGTCCTGTAGATTTTCCAACGCTAAGTAGATCATGAACAAGTGTTCTGTATTCGGGGTAAGAAATTGCGTTCTCTAAAATTTTTGCGATTAATTGCTTCATGCGAGTTGGAAGTGTATGTATTTTTCGAATGCTATATTCTACAAAAATACCTCTAAATTTATAGCAATTTTACTTTTTTTGAATATGATTTAGAATATCTTTTGTCATGGTTTTTAGATTGAATTCGTGCTGCCAATTCCAATCTATTCGAGCTTCAGAGTCGTCAATAGATTGCGGCCAACTGTCGGCTATTTTTTGACGGAAATCGGGTTGGTAGCTAATTTCAAAATCAGGAAGGTGTTTTTTAATTTCTTCAGAAATTTCTTCAGGTGTAAAATCGAATGCAGCAAGATTATAAGAAGATCGTATTTTGATACTACTCTTATCTGCTTGCATTAGTGCGATGGTTGCATTTACAGCATCTTCCATATACATCATTGGCAAGCGGGTGTCTTTCGATAAAAAACATTCATATTTCCTGTCTTTTACCGCCTTAAAATAGATATCAATGGCATAATCTGTTGTACCTCCACCGGGTTTCGTCTTCCAAGAAATAACCCCTGGATATCGTAAACTTCTTACATCTACACCATATTGTTGGTGGTAATAATTACACCAAAACTCACCAGCAAGTTTGCTAATTCCGTAAACCGTGGAAGGTTCCATAATGGTTTTTTGACGGGTATTTATCTTGGGAGTCGTAGGTCCAAAAACAGCAATAGAACTTGGCCAATAGATTTTTTGGATGTGCTTCTCTTTTGCCAAATCTAACACTGCCAAAATTGAATTCATATTTAGATTCCATGCCTTCTCTGGGTATTTCTCAGCAGTTACAGATAACATTGCTGCCAACAAATACACCTGAGTCACTTGGTGTTTTTGAACCACTTTTAAAATGGCTTCTTTATTGGACGCATCTAAGATTTCAAAAGGGGCTAGCTCTGAGATTCCTGAGGCAGGGGCTCGGATGTCGGATGCAATTACAGCATCGTTCCCATAAATACTTCTTAATTTCTGAGTTAATTCTGTCCCTATTTGACCACAAGCGCCAAGAATTAGAATACATTCCTTCATTATATATAATTCAATTTTACACCGAATCAAAGGTACTTAATTTAAGTATTCTTAAAAAATAAATTATCTATTAAAGTATTCTTAAAAAAGCGTTGTTTTTTACTAAGTGTATTAAACTTCATAAAATTTCCCCTTTTTTAAAAATAATTATTTTAATAATGAGTACTTTAGCAAAGTGAAATTTCTTTTTTGTGAAAAAATATTATGCGCTCTTATCGATATTAATTTTATGTTTTTGTTCAACAAAAGAACAAGAAACAGAGAAGTTGCCCGTAAAAAAAGCCAAATTAAGTATTGCCTTAGCTCATAAGACACCTATCAAGATAGAGGAATCCTTTTTAGAGTATGTAGAAAACTGGAAAGAATACAAGTTGGTCGAAGAATTTGCTAGAAAATTTCATAAAACTTCTCCTAACGAAGCGTTAAGCAATGCCCTTGAGATGAAAAGTCTTGTTACCAATTTAAAAGACAGTATCAAACCTACAATTTTTAACACACCTTCTTTTAACGCACGCATCAATGTGCTTTTTAGTGAAGCAGAAAGATTGGCCGATATTACCTTTATTCCTGCGATTAAAACCACCGAAATAAATGAGCAAGTTGAAAAAACATTGGATGCTTTCTCTGCATTAAACGCAAAAATAAATACGGTTTTATCTCAGAAAAAATTTGAAGATGCTATTGGAATTTCTAGCAAATTCATTGGATTAGACACTACAAAAATGGATCGAATTTCCAAAAAAACAGTCGCTGTTTTTGATAAAAAAATAAAGACGAAAAGAGCCCCAAATAAAAAAGTTAAAATCGATAAAAATATTTTACCCGATTACAAAAACACCCAACGAAAAAAAGGCTTTCAAAAAGTAAAAATTAATAATTAATAATGAAAAGGACATTCTTATTTCTATTTATTTCATTGTTTTTACAAAACTGTAAACAACAAGTTCCTGTTACAAAAGATGCTGCAATAAAAAAGGAAGTAGCAGCGGTTTTAAATAACTGGCACCAAGCGGCTACAGATGCTAATTTTGAAAACTACTTTTCTAAAATGGATAGTATCTCGGTATTTATTGGGACAGATGCTTCTGAAAACTGGACGAAAGAACAATTTTCAAACTTCAGTGAACCCTATTTTGACAAGGGCAAGGCATGGGATTTTAAAACCATCGAAAGAAACATATACATTAGTAAAAATAAAGACGTTGTTTGGTTTGACGAACTGCTCGCTACTTGGATGGGTAAGTGTAGGGGTTCTGGTGTACTAGAGAAAAACAACACGCAATGGAAAATAAAACAGTATGTTTTATCCGTTACGATACCCAATGACAGCATCCAAAAAGTAATAAAATTAAAAAAATAGATAAATAACAAAACTATTAACTTACACTATTATGAAAAAAATAATACCCCTTTTATTCAGCCTATTTACTGTTGGGATTTTTGCCCAAGTAATTCAAAGAAATGCTCCCTGGATTGCAGAAACAGCACTTAAAGGCAAGCAAACAATTACCTTAGAAGATGCAAAAGATGCTGCCATGCAGTATTTCACAACCATCGATAAAGACAAAAAAGGAAGTGGTTTGAAACCTTTTGAGAGATGGAATTATCACTGGAGTCATTACACCAAAGCAGATGGAACCATTGCGCCTGCCAGTGATTTGTGGAGTGCTTGGAAAGCAAAAAATGCAATGAACAATAACCAAGAAGCAAGAACGGACGAAAGTAGTTGGACGTCTTTAGGACCCTATTCACATACAAACACTGCATCCTGGTCTCCAGGACAAGGAAGAGTGAATGCAATTACTGTAGATCCTAGTGATGGAAACACCTATTATGTAGGCGCACCTGCTGGGGGAATTTGGAAATCGACCGATGCAGGTGTCAATTGGGAACCATTAACAGATTATTTGCCCCAAATTGGTGTTTCTGGAATTGCAGTGCATCCAACAGACCCACAAACAATATACATTGCTACGGGGGATGATGATGCTGGAGATTCTTATTCTGTGGGTGTTTTTAAATCTACCGATGGGGGTGCCACTTGGAACAATACCGGAAGTTTGACTGGAAATCCAAATTCTATGAATGACATTTACATTCACCCAACCGACAACGAAACCGTTCTGGTTGCCACCAGTTCTGGCGTGCATAAAACCACCAACGGAGGGACTAGCTGGTCACGAAAACTCTCTGGGAATATTAGAGATTTAAAAATGAGACCCAATGACCCGACCGTATGGTATGCGGCAAGTAATAATACTTTTTATAAGTCGTCAGATTCGGGTGAATCTTTTCAAAACATACAAATTCCAGCCTTATTTAATTCTCAAAGAATTGTGATGGATGTAACTGCAAAAGACCCTGACTATGTGTATTTTGTAAGTGCAGGAAGTGCCGGTAGTTTTAATGGTGTTTGGAAATCGACAAACTCTGGAGATTCTTTTACACAAACGGCAGAAACCGATGATATTTTTGAAAGCACACAAGCATGGTATGACCTTGCGTTAACGGTTTCAGACAAAGATGTGAATAAGGTATATGTAGGGGTTTTAAATATTTGGTCATCTACCGATGGAGGAGATAATTTTACGAAATTAAATAACTGGAGTTCTCCAGATACAGAATCGTACACGCATGCTGACATTCATATTTTACGTTTTATCGATGGAAAGTTTTTTGCGGGAACCGATGGAGGAATTTATGTTTCTACAAACCACGGAACCAACTTCACCGATTTAACGGAGAACTTGGACATCAGTCAATTTTATAAAATATCGGTTGCACAACAAAATTCAGGAAATATTGTTGGTGGGCTTCAAGACAATGGAGGCTATGCTTTTTCCAACAACGAATGGAATAACTATCACGGAGCAGATGGTATGGATGCCGCTGTAAGTGGAACAGACCCTAATACCTATTATGGCTTTATTCAAAATGGTGGAAGTCTTTACATTACGAATAACGGAGGGCTTTCTAGAAGTGGTTCTGTGTCCAGTCCAGATGGAGAAACTGGAAACTGGGTAACTCCTTTGGTGTCGGATAGTCAAGGAACTATTTATGCCGGTTATGGAGAAGTTTATAAACTCATAGAAGAGCCAGGATCGATATCATGGGAACAAGTCTCTACAAATAACTTTGGGGGACGTTTGACCCACCTAGAAATAGATCCGAATGATGATAATAATATCTATGCGACATTGGGTGGTACCCTATACCGTAGTACAGACGCAGGGGTTACATTTACAAACATTCAGAGCTTTTTTGGGGAAACCATTAATAGTATCGAAATCAATAATAATGACTCAAACATCGCTTATATTACGACAAACGGAAATGTTAAAAAATCAACAAACATTTTAAACGGTGTTGTCAACTTTACAGACATTACAGCCAATCTACCTTCTGAAAGTAAATTGATCGCAAGACACCATGCAAGAAGTGGAAAAAATACGGTGTATGTAGGAACCGCATTGGGGGTGTATTTCATTAATGATGATACGACTAGCTGGGAAACTTTTGACAACAACTTACCCAACGTAGCGGTAAGAGACTTAGAAGTAAACGAAGAAGATTCTAAATTGTTTGCAGCTACCTATGGAAGAGGTGTTTTTTCAACCGACATTCCTAGAATTTTACCTCCAACAGATGTAAAGTTAATTGCCATTAACAATCCAAATGGGATTGCTTGTAGCACCACGTTTGTCCCAGAAATTATTGCTTCAAACCAAGGAACAAATCCAATTACAGTCATTGATATCGAATATACAATCGATGGTGTCTTGGAAGATTATCAATGGACTGGAAGTTTAGGTTCTGAGGAATCGGTTTCGATAGCACTGCCTGCAGTAACGCTCGCAACCGGAAATCACGACATAAAAGTAACAACACTTGTTACAGACGATGCCTATGACACCAACAATGAGAAAGAAGTTTCTTTTATTGTAAACAATACCAATAACAGTCCTACAACAGTAAATTCATTTGAAAATTCCGGAACAGATTCGTTTCTTATTGAAACCATTGGTACCGATGATGATTTATGGGAATTGGGAAGACCAAGTGGAACTTTATTAAACATGACCGGCACAGGAGACAATGTCTATGCAACGAACAAAGGTGGTGAGCATACCGTTTTAACTACTAGTTATTTGTATTCAAAATGTATTGACCTGTCTTTATTAGCAGATCCTGTTTTAAGCTTTAAAATGGCTTTTGACATTGAACAAGATTGGGATTACTTACTTGTTGAATACTCTACAACGGGTGCTGATTGGACAATTTTAGGGACTGCTGCAGATCCAAACTGGTACAACAGTGCATCTACAGCAAATGGAATTCCTGGAGCACAATGGACAGGTGAAGGAGAAGATACGGATGCAGAAGGAAATACCAACGCAACACTGAGAGAATATAGCTATGATTTGGCAGCGTTTACCAATGAAACAAACATTGTTTTCAGGTTTAAGTTTTTCTCCGACCAAGCAGTGGTTGAAGAAGGAGCATTGATTGACGATTGGGTAATTAACGGAACTTCTTTAAGTGTAAACAACCCAGAATTGCAAAGTTCATTTGCAGTATATCCAAATCCATCCAATGAAATTTTTAATTTAACTTGGACGGAACAAGGTGCTGCAGCTATTGTCATTTATGATTATACGGGAAAACTCATTCTAAAGAAAACACAAATAACGGATGGAAAATACATGCTGAATTTAAACGGATTTAGTAAAGGCTTGTACTTCGCAAAAATTAATGTGAACGGAAAACAAGCAACCAAAAAAATCATTTTAGAATAGGACTTCTAAACAGCAATTAAAAAAAAGAGCTTCACAATGTGAAGCTCTTTTTTTTATGCTAAAACATCTTTTACTGTTTTAAAAATCAATTCAGTTTCAAAACCTTTTCGCATTAAAAAATCGATGAGTTTTTGTTTTCTTTTGTAGGGATTTGCTTCTGTAAGCACTGCATTTCTATTTTCTGTAATCCTATATATAGTGGCTATGTACTCTTCTGGATCAATTTCCTTTAAAGCTGTTTTTATATTGTAGGCAGAAATATCTCTAAATTTGAGTTCTCTAACAATTCGTTGTTTTCCCCAACTTTTAATTCGGAATTTCCCACGGGCATAACTTTTAGAAAAGCGCTCTTCGTTTAAAAAATTGTCTTTCATCAAACTTAATAAAATAAGTTCTCGCGCTTCTGGAATCAAATTATAATCGCGCATTTTCTGCTCAATTTCTTTGTGACACCGATCTTGATACACGCAATATTGCTCTAGCTTTCGCTGGAGTTGATCGACCGTAAACGATTTTTTCTTATCAATCATGCTTTTAAAAATACAAAAAGAGAATGTAATCTACACAAGAACATTCTCTTTTTTAATAGGGTATTAAAATCCCAATGCCTCGTTTGTTAATTGAGTTCGTTATTTTTTAATTGTCCTTTCATTCTCATCTTTAACTTCGTAATTAAGAAGAATAAAATGGGCACAACGATTAAGGTTAAAAAAGTTGCAATGAACAATCCATAAATAACGGTTTTGGCCAAGGGCCCCCAGAAAACAACATTGTCTCCTCCCATATACACATGAGCATCAAACTCACTAAAGAGTGTGAAAAAGTTAATATTTAATCCGATTGCCAATGGAATCAATCCTAAAATGGTGGTAATTGCGGTTAATAACACGGGGCGTAAACGGGCTTTTCCTGCTTTTACGATGGTGTCATACAAAGACTGTAAAGGAAGGAAGTTTTCTTTAGAAATACCGTCTTGTTGTTTTCTTCTTTCAATTAACAACTCTGTATAATCTAATAGAACCACCCCATTGTTTACCACAATACCCGCAAGGGAAATAATCCCTACCATGGTCATCATAATCACAAAAGGAGCGCCGGTAATTACCAAACCACCAAAGACACCAATAAAACTTAAAAAGATGGCCAACATGATGATTCCTGGTTTTGAAACTGAATTGAATTGGAAAATTAAGATAAAGAAAATTAAGAGTAATCCAGTAAAAAAGGCACCTACCAAAAAGGTCATTTGTTTGTTTTGCTCTTCTATTTGTCCTGTATAATCTATTTTAATTCCTTTGGGCAAGTCTTTAAAATTCTTCATTACATTTTGAATTCTGCCGACCACTACTCCAGCATCAGTTTCTCCTGGTGATAGTGCAGAATAGACCGTCACAACACGCTTTACGTTTTTATGCTTAATGGCACTAAAACCAGAACTGTTTTTCTGAGTTGCGACTGCGGAAACTGGAATTTCTTTAATTTTACCGGTTGCCTGGTCTCTAAAGGTTATTTTCTGATTGAAAACGGCACTTTTATCATAACGATCGTCTTTGTTAAAACGCACATAAATATCATAGTCTTCGCCATTTTCTTTATAAATACCGGCTTTGTTTCCAAAAATAGCGCCTCTTAATTGTTGCCCTACTTGCCCAGTACTCACTCCCAATTCTCCTGCTTTTTTACGATCTACCAACACCTGCATTCCGGGTTTGGATTTGTTCACATCAATCTTTAATTCGTCGACACCTAAAATACTTTGGGTATTTAGATAATCGCGCATTCGTTCTGCTGTGAATATTAATTCTTCGTAATCTTCTCCATTCAATTCGATGTTAATCGGTGATCCTGCTGGTGGGCCATTGGCATCTTTTTCTACTGAGATTAAGACTCCTGGATAAATACCCACCAAAGCGGCTTGTACTTTTTGTCGTAAGATTTCACTGTCTTCACCTTTTCGGTACTTGTATTCTCGCATGGATGCGGTAATTTTTCCTTTGTGTGGCATCTCTGCTGAGGAACCTCCATCTGTTTGTGGATTTCCAGCCCCCTCTCCTACTTGAGAAACCGTGCTTTCTACCATGAAGTTATACCCATTATCCGTATACATTTCTTGGTTTAAAACGCTGGATACTTTTTTCTCTATTTGTTGTGTTATTTGATTTGTTTTTTCAATATCGGTTCCTTCTGGATATTCGATATACACAATAATCTGGTTGGGTTTGTTGTCTGGAAAGAACTCTACTTTGGTTCTTTGAGATTCTAATGATATGTCAAAAACTTTCACCGCTGCAACCAATAATAAAACGGTTGAAAAAACTAAAAAATATGGTACCCAACCTGTTAACGCTCTTTTCAATTGCCTTTCATACCAGTTTTCTAAAGAAACTAAGGTGTTTTTCTGAAAATAATTTGCAGCTTTTCTCAATACCAATCGGTAAACCCATAGCATGATTGCAGTAAAAATAATAAGGGTTCCCAAGGCGTTGTAATCGCCTCCAAAGAAGAAAATAGCAAACCCAACAATGGCCATAATACCCGTCAATCGAAGGATGTTTTTTATTGGCATGTCTTTATCTTCTGTGTTCATAAATTGAGACACCAACACGGAATTAAAGAAGATCGCTACAAATAAGGAAGATCCTAGTACAATGGATAGGGTGATTGGTAGAATGACCATAAACTGCCCCATAATTCCAGGCCAAAGTCCTAAGGGAATAAATGCGGCTACGGTGGTTGCTGTTGAAATAATAATTGGAAACGCAATTTCTCCAATTCCCTTTTTGGCAGCTTCAATTCGGGTCATTCCCTCCTCGTCCATTAAGCGATATACGTTTTCAACAACAACAATTCCGTTGTCTACCAGCATTCCGAGTCCCATAATCAACCCGAACAATACCATCGTGTTTAAGGTATACCCTAAAGCACCTAATATCATTAAGGACATGAACATGGACATTGGGATGGCAAAACCAACAAAAATGGCATTTTTAAATCCTAAGAAAAACATCAATACAATGACCACCAAAATCACCCCAAAAATAATATTGTTCACCAAATCGTCTACTTGACCAATGGTTTTTGGAGATTGATCGTTGGCGATGGTTACTTTTAAATCTGATGGAAAATTGTTTTCACGAGCCGCTTTTACAATGGCCCCTACTTTGTCTGCAGCAGCCACCATATTTTCTCCTGATCTTTTCTTTACGTCTAACATGACCACTGGCGCACCGTTTTCTCTTGCGTAGGTAGTTTTGTCTTTGTCTTTAAAAGAAATGGTTGCAATGTCTTTTAAATAGATAGGATTTCCTTTTTCTGCTTTAATTACAAAATCTCCTAAATCTGATGGCTGGTTTATTTCACCTATAATTCGGATGGTTCTTCTTTGTTGACTGGTAATAAAATTCCCGGCAGACATGGTTATATTTCCACGGCTGATGGCACTCGAAATATCGTCAAAACTTACTTTTGAAGCCATCATCTTGTAAATATCTACGGCTACTTCCACTTCTTTGTCTTGAGCTCCACGAATGTCTACTTTCTTGATTTCTGTTAAATCTTCAATTTCGTCTTGTAGGTATTCTCCATATTCTTTTAATTTGGAAACCGGATAATTCCCTGAAATGTTGATGTTTAAAATAGGTACTTCTTCAGACATGCTCAATTCAAAAACATTGGGCGTCACTTTTGCTCCGTTAAAAGTAGGCCAATCTTCCCCTGCGGTTTCTTGGTCTATTTCATCTTTTACTTTCTGTTTTGCTTTGTCTACTGGTATTTTTTCATCAAATTCGACGGTAATAATCGAATAATCTTCTTGTGATGTGGAGGTAATTTTCACCACATTACTCACCGATTTTAATTTATCTTCTAAGGGATTGGTAATGAGTTTCTCAATATCTTCTGCAGTATTTCCTGGATATACAGAACTAATGTAAATCTTGGTTTCGTTGATCTCCGGGAAATTTTCTCGGGGCATTGTAAAGTAGGCTGAAATTCCGAAATACAACATTAAAAACATCAAAACATAAATGGTTGTTTTGTTCTTTATTGCCCAAGAAGAGAGTTGAAACTCTTTATCTATTGCTGTCTTTTTATTGTTCATTGTATTCCTTTTTATTGATCACTTTTACAACTTGACCGTTATTCACGCTTCTTGCCCCTTCGATGATAATTTCTGCGTCTGCGGTTAGATTTTTAACAACTTCAATAAGGTCTCCTTGTGTTTTACCAGTTTCAATAATGCGTCTTTTTGCAATAGCTTTTTGGTCTTTTTTATCGGTAACAACATACACAAACTGCGCACCTTCTGCGTTTTCTGAAATAATAGATTGCGGAATTAAAATGGCTTTGGGATTGGTGTAATCATTCAATTTTAACCGTGCCGTTAGATTCGGTTTGATGTTTCCATTTGAATTTGGAACGTCAATTTCTATTTTAAAGGACCTGTTGTTTGGGTTGATAAAGTTTCCAACTTGTCGAATCGTAGACTGCATCGTTTGGTTCAGAATCGGAAAATTTACTTCTACCGTTTTATTTTTGGTAATGCTACGGATATAGGTTTCTGGAACTTCTGTTTCTATGTACATGTTCGAAAGATTTACAATTCTAAAAATTTCAGAACCTTGTCCGGGAGCTACAACAACTCCTTTTTCTTTAAAAACAGCGTCTATAACTCCTGAAAAGGGAGCAGTCACCACCGATTTTTGAAGTTGTTGCTTTAATTGACTTACGGCGCTTTTTTGAGATTCATAGGCGGTTTTGGTTTGCAAAAACTGAATCTCGGAGCCAATTTTTTGTGCCCACAATCGTTGCTGGCGCTCATAGGTTGTTTTTGCCAATTGTACATTGGTTTCTAACTGTGCCAATTGTTGCGACATTCCTCCGTCATCAATCGATGCTAAAATTTGCCCTTGCTTTACTCGCTGTCCTTCTTTGACCAAAACACTTTTTAAAATTCCTGGAATCTCTGGGTAAACCAACACATTTTGTTTTGTTTTTACATTTCCTTGCAGTGCTATAAAGTGGGTAAAAACTTGTTCTTTTACTTTAAGAGTAGTAATCAGCGGGACGTTTTTATCTTTATCTAAAGAATCTAACTTGTCGTTTATCTTTATTAAATCTTGCGTCAATGCTTGTTGTTGTAGATCAATTTCGGACTTCTTGGCTTTTATTTGCTTCAAGTCATTTGATGCCAAAATCGTATTTAAAGAAATCTCTTTTTGCTCTCCACAAGAGGCTAACAACAGTGCGGTAAATAATGTTAAATATATATTTTTCATGATCATTTTTTATTTGTTGGATACGTTTAAGGCGTTTTCTAAGGCTACTTTTTTAGCAATTACATCCAACATCGATTGTACATAATTTTGCTGCTGAGTATATAACTGATTTTGTGCTTGCAACAAATCGAAGCTTGATGAGATGCCCTCAAAAAACTTAATGCGTTGCTTTTTTTCGATGCGCTCGGACAATTGAACGTTTCTTTTTGCAGTGGTGTAATTTTCGACACTGAGTTGATACTCATTTTTTGCTTTCTGCGCCATTAAACTTAAACGCTGCTTGGTTTCTTCTAAACGAATATCTGAGGTTTCTAAAGCAATTCTGGCCTGCGCCGTTCTTGCTTTTCTGGAAAAACTACTAAAAATAGGTACTTTTAAGCTGACTCCTAACAGAGAGGAATCGAACCATTGTTGGCTTCTATTAAAAAAGCTAAAGGAATCGGAAAAGGCTTGATTTCCATAGTTGACAAATGCGGACAAACTGGGTAAGGCTTTGCTTCTCTCGAGTTGCATGAGTAAGCGTTTTGATTCTCGATCGTTTTCTGCAATTTTAAAATCGATATGATTGGAAAAATTAAAGGTTTCTGAAAGGAGTCCCAGGTCGATATTCGTTGTTGCCAAGGTATCTAAACTATCGGTTAACACTAAGACGGTGTTGATGGAATTCCCCAATGCCAAATTTAACATTTGATAGGCAATGCCTTTCATTTTCTCGAGATTATTCCGCTGATTTTTTAAAGTACCTAAAGTAATTTCTAATTGCTCAACATCTTCTTGCTCGTTAAATCCATTTTCGTAAATCTTTTGAGCATCGTGTAAATTTTTCTCTAAAATATTTACATTTCCAGCTAAAATAAGCAAGCTTTTTTCAGCAACTAAAACGGCTCCATAGGCATTTACTACAGCTTCTCTAGTTAATATCTCCGTTTTCTCATTGGCTTGTTCTGAAATTTTTAAATAGGCTTTTGATGCTTGCAATGCGACCAGATAAGACCCATCAAAAATTAATTGTGACAGGGTAACCGATGCGCTAAGATTCTGTTTTTTTCCAAAGACAAATTGCTCATCAATTCCGTCATCATTAAAATCGGCCAAACTTACGGGTTGTTTTAAGAAATTCTGATAGTCAAAACTTGCGTTTATCTGTGGCAATCCAGTAGCGGAAGTTTCTCTAACGGTTTCTTTTGCAGAGGAAATTCCGTTTTTTGAGGCCTTGGTGTTGTAACTATTTTCGATGGCAAAATCAATCGCTTCGTTTAGGGAGATGCGCATGCTTTTTTCTTGGGCATGAAGGCCTAAACCCCAAATAATTACAAAAAATAGGACTAATTTTTGTTTCATTTTCATTTTTTTGTCAATTGAGTTTCTAATTGTTTAATTCCTTTTTCTGTTGCTATTCCTCTTAAATGATATTCTAAGTAATAATCCATAAGTGTATTCATGGAGTACTTTTTTAACGGGAACAGTTCTTGGTCTTTTATCCCCACCATTCCATTAAAATACATTCTACTAATAAAATCTTTGTCAATGGATTCTCGGAACAATCCAGATTGGATGCCCCGTTCTAAATTATCTTGAATGGTTTCGTGCATCATATGAAACTGCTTTTGTTTTAAGGATGCATATATCTTCGGATAGTATTTTTGCAATTGATAAACAGGGGATGATTTTTCATCATTTAAATGGTCTAAAACGGCCCTTTTAATGAAAAAAAGTTCATCAATTGGATTTAGTTTTCGTGCACATATTTCATCGATACTGTTGCAAATAGTATCAAACATAAACCCTGTTACGGCATCTACAAGGCTGGTTTTATTAGTGAAATACTTGTAAATGGTTTTTTTAGAAACCCCCAATGCATTCGCAATCTCGTCCATAGTAACGCTCTTAAAACCTAGGTTTAAAAAGAGTTCTTTAGATTTTTCTAAAATTTTTTGTTTCATAATCGAGCGCAAAGATACACTTGGAAACTTTAGAAACAATAATAGTTTCCACAGTTTTACAATTATTTAACATTTCATTCTTACGACAAATTTCTTTATATTATTTTTACAAAAAAATTAAAGGTGGACATACTACATTATCAAAAGGAGTTTCTAAACTATTTGGAATCTAAAAATTGGATTGATGAGCCTAAAAACTTGTACGAACCTATTGATTACATCTTAAAATTGGGCGGAAAAAGAATTCGACCTGTACTGACTTTAATGACTGCCGATATTTTTTCTGCAGATTTTAAAAAAGCCTTACCCGCTTCATTGGCAGTAGAGGTTTTCCATAACTTTACTTTGGTACATGATGACATTATGGATGCAGCACCTTTGCGAAGAGGGAAAGCAACGGTTCATGAAAAATGGGATACCAATACGGGAATTCTTTCTGGTGATGCTATGCTCATTTTGGCATATCAATATTTTGAAAACTATGACCCAGTTGTCTTTCAGAAGCTCGCAAAATTATTTAGCAGAACGGCTTTAGAGGTTTGTGACGGACAACAGTTGGATGTTGATTTTGAAACGAGAAATGATGTCACCATACCAGAATACATTAATATGATTCGTTTAAAAACTTCTGTTTTGGTAGCCGCAGCACTACAAATGGGGGCTATTGTTGCAGAAACTTCTGAAGAGAATGCGCAATTAATTTATGATTTTGGATTGAATTTAGGGTTGGCTTTTCAATTGCAAGATGATTATTTGGATACTTTTGGGGACCCTGAAACGTTTGGAAAACAGATTGCAGGAGATATTATTGAAAATAAAAAAACATTCTTATATTTAAAATGTTTGGCCATTGCGAATAAAGAAGATCAGCAAAAATTGGCTTTTTTCTACAAACAAAAACTGGAAGAAAACTCCATAAAAATAGCAGAAGTTACGCGCATTTTTGAATTGTATGACATTCCCACATTGGTCAAAGAGCAAATAAACAAGTACACTGAAAAGGCTTTTGAAACCTTGGAAGGAATGAAAATCGAAACGGAAAGCAAACAAAATTTAAAGAATTTTGGGCTTTGGTTGATGAATCGATCAGTGTAATAATTTTTTCGATTATAGGGATAACTATTTAAAAATAATAGTACATTTGCCCACCAATATTTCGGTCCCATAGCTCAGTTGGTTAGAGCATCTGACTCATAATCAGAGGGTCCTTGGTTCGAGCCCAAGTGGGACCACATTATAAAACCAAGCCTTACAGCAATGTAGGGCTTTTTTTGTAGTAGTTATACATCTCAAATATACTAAAAAAGTGGTTAACTGCCACTTTACTGCCACTTATATGACAATTATGATAAGAATAAAACTAAACCATAGGCATTTCTTCTCCCTCGTTCAATTCTGTTATTTCTAAACCTCTTAAACAGGTTAGATACTTTTCTTATATTTGAAAAAAGATATTATGAAAACATTAGTAAGAAATATCATAATTTTAGTTTGTTTAATCTTATTTTTAAGTTGTTCTGTTACAAAGATTAAAATCTCTGAAAATCCAAAACTTGGCTATATTCAAACTAATTATATTAGTGGTCAGCTAAAAAACAAAACGTATATGAAAATTGATACTTTAGGTAACTGGATTTATAATGGTATTTCAAAATCTTATTATAAAAATGGTCAGCTAAAGTCTGAAGGGAACTTCAAAAATAATAAACAAGATGGTCAATGGAGGTCGTATTATGATAACGGTCGGTTAAAGTCTAAGGTATACTACAAAGACGGAAAAGAAGATGGTTTATCTAATTTTTATTACAAAAACGGGCAGTTAAAGCAAAAAACAAACAATAATAATGATAAGCCAGGTGGAATTCCAGCTGGATTTTGGGAAAATGGAAGTTCTAGAAGACAGATTAAACCAATAAAAAACTAATAGTTTATAGTTAAAACAAAAGAATTTTATAGACAACCACTAAACCATAGGCATATCTTTTTCTTTTAAAATTTTTGTAAATTGTAGGTATGAAAAAGCTGTTATTTCTTTTATTATTTATTCCACTTGTTTCTTTAGGACAGAAAATATATAGCGTTAATTATTCCTCAAGGTCAGACATAAAAGTTTATGTTGTTGACTACGAATCTCAAAGTGATTTAAAGGTCTACAAAGTTAATTCTGTATCAAAAGCAAGAGGAAACGAAGGATTATGGTATTTTGTTGACAATAAATCTCAAGCTGATAAAAAAATTTTTTTTGTAGATTATGTATCTCGTTCTGACTTAAAGGTATTTTTTGTTAAATATAAGTCTCGAGCAGGCTGGAGAAATAACTCTAAAAAGCATCTTATTTATTAAACCATAGGCATATCCTC
>JABJPX010000026.1 GCA_018663625.1 Polaribacter sp.
AGGGATTCCAAATGTGTTGGATGTGAATCAAATCAACGTCTGCTTTCTTTAAATTTGACCCGAGTGTATTGAGAGCTCTGATTGATTTATACACAAGCTTAAGATTTTCGTTTTTTGGAATCTTAACAGGGTTTGGTGAGGCTTGGGTTATAATTTCGATATCAACGCCCAATTTCGCCAATTCAATACAAGTTTTTGGAACCGAACGAGACGGTCCGCCAGCACTTTCGTCTATGGATGCTATAATGTGAAGGACTTTCATGAAAAATATTTATTCCCAAAGATGAATTTTACCAACGAATCAGGAAGGGTATTCAAGACTAATTGGAATGCGTAAAAAGAAAAGGCATTCAGAAATCCGAAATGACGTTTTCGGAAATAAAAGTTTAGTTTTGGAGGGGAACCCAAAGGAGAATACAATTTTTGAAATCTTTCTTTTAGGGTGCAGTTTTTCACACGCATTCTACATAGGTCATTTACTTGACCACTCCCAACAACTACTCTTGTTGAGCAGACAGAAAACCCCTCCTTTTGAGTACGGTATCCATAATCGACATCGCCTAGATCGTGGTGAAAAGTAGGATCTAAATTGCCTAGTTTTTCGAACACGGCGCTTGGAATCAAAACGACATTTCCATTCATGTTTGTGATCTGCTGTAAATGTCCGTTGGGTTTGATAATGTTTCGCTGCTTGTCTGTGCCGCCATATATAATTTTTGATTTGTCAGCGGTTTCTATAATTCCAGAAACAATGCCTTTGCAACTTAAAATATTTGTACAGGCATACAATTCATCAAAACAATTTTCATAAAGGATCACATCATCATTCAACCATAAATAGAAGTCGTATTTATGCTTGCTTGCATGTTCCCATGCCAAGTGCATGCCTCTGCTCCAAAACAAATCTCCGTTCCCTTTAATTATGTGCACATCCGGATATTTTTTTAAAATCGCTGCAGAAGTTCCGTCAGATGAATTGTCATCTACCACATATACATCTATTTCTTGACTCAAAAAAAACAATCGATTGAGACACGTTAGAGTATGTTTTTTTCTATTGAAACAGGTTAGTAGTACCGCTGTTTTGTTCATTTAAACTTTTTTTGATGCGTTTTATTTGTTTGGATTTCTTTTTTTGATTTTCTTTATCACATTTGCTGGGTTTCCAACAGCTATTGACATTTGGGGTATGTCCTTTGTGACAACTGATCCGGCTCCTATGACAGATCCAGCTCCAATTCTCACTCCTTTCAAGATGATTGACCGAGCGCCAATAAATACATCATCTTCAATAACAACAGATGCTATTTTGATTTTTGAATCTTCTTTTCTTTCCCAATAATTGATTGCGTGTGCATCATTGTCTGTAATGAGAACCCCACTTCCAATCAAAACATTGTTTCCAATTTCTATTTTTTGATAACAAGATAGGGTCGCCCCTGATATTCCAACACGATTTCCAATCTTGAGATATGAATTACTTTTTAAGGCGTATAACTTGACTCGTTGAAACACACCAATGGAATTTTTTTTTGGATGGCTACAGGCAACAAAATTTTTCCCAATTTTAATTTTTGCATCCCTGTGTTTTCTGATGATTGGTAGCTTGTGAAAAACCCAAGATCTGTCCCAATTCCCTTTTCCTAATTTTACTTTGCAAAAGATAAAATTTCTTAACAGTTTGTATGCATGGTATGGCAGCTTTATAAAATTAGAGAGATGCATTTTTGTGTGGTGTTAAGTTTTGCGAATTATTTCTTTTTCCATTCTGGTAATTTTTTACCAATAAGAGATTCAATTTTTTCAACATCTTTTTCGTAAAATTGGTAAAGTTTATCTTCTAATTTTTTAGTTATTTCTTTCGATGAATTTTTGAAGAATAAACTTTTCGAAGAGGTTCTTACTTTTTTCCAATTTTTAGAGCCGATTAGTTTTTTTATGGTACTTAAAACTTTAGTTTTTCTAATAATTTTCAAAGCTTTATTCGCTTCAAATGAAGTATTGTGAGTTGGATATTTTTCCATCTCAAGTTGTTCGAGGGACAAGAACTGAAAAACTTCATTGACGATCAATTTAGGATTTTTTATTAGATCATCAAACAGAATGATTTTAACGTTGGAGAAATTGTCTAGATATGCTTTTATTTGAGAGGAATACAAACCTTGGTTTTTGTGAAACCAAAATGAATTGTAGCCCTCTTTAATCCTAAGTTCTTCTTGACTGAGTTCATGTTCAAGATTGTTGTCATGCCAGTTCTTAGAATAGTTTGCTGATGAGATAGCTCTTTCTGATGGGTTTCTGAGTAAAATGATGATTGGGACATCTCCAATTTGGGTTTTTATTTTAGGGATTGCTTCCCCGCAATGATAAAGGTAATGAACACTTGCATCAAATTTCAAGCGAGTATCTTCCTTTGGGCTTTTGAACATTTTAAGGTATTCTTCTTTTTTCAAAACAGAATTTTTTAAAATGTATTCTTTCATAGGGTCTCTGTCATTGATATTAACGAGAGCATCTTTTACAAAAAAACGGGGTTCTTTCAATTTAGGAGTTGCAATTTTAGGGTGTTCCGCTAAGTAATTTGCGAGGGATGTTGTTCCAGATTTAGCAGCTCCCACAATGAAAAAATTTGGATTCATAATAAAATTTGGTTAGAGGAATTCTTTTCTATTCGCTAATAGAATGTTTATCCTTCAATTTTTGAGTTTGATTTTAGAGTGTTTGATCGCAATAGTCATGTTTGATATCTATTACAATGAGGGTTTATTATGGCAGAGTGATTAAACTTTTATGGCTTTTTTTAAGAATTGTTGGTACCTACTTCCATAAGCTTCCCAAGACAATTTGCTTTCTAAAGATTTGGAATAGAATCTTCTTCCTTTTTGTGTGCTTGAAATGTCCAATGCAATCTTAACACACTTAGTTAATTCTTTACAATTATAGTCTTCCATAACGGTGATAAATTTGTTGTCTTCTAGCTGTGTTTTTATTTCTTTTGAACCTGTCTCACTAGAGCACACAACGGGCAGACCACAAGCAATCGCCTGTGTCAAAACCATCCCAAATCCATCTTCTCTAGAAGGGAGAATTAAAATCTTGGATTTTTTGTAAAAGTTGATGATTTTTTTTTCATTTACAGCATTAACATGAACGATATTTTTTAAGTTGGAAAGAGGAACATCACCCACGGTTCCTAAATGAATCATACTCAATTCAGGATTTTTCTCACATAATTCGGTCATCAAATCAGCCCCTTTTCGATATGACCATTGACCGACAAAAATTATGTCAAAATGAGATTTAGCATCCAACTCTGTCGGTTGAAAGTCAGTTAAATCTACACCGTACGGATTTACAAATAGTTTTTTTTTGGGAATCCCATTTCTAAGAAAACTTTCGGCTACATAATCTGAAGGGACACTTATGTAATCAGTATGTAAGTAAGCAGCTAAGTCTCTTTTGATATTTTTTATAGAAATTGTTGATTTTTTAAAAGGATTTTCTTTTAACCGGTCAACGAAATATAAGACATGGCTCGTCCCTCTCTCTAAAATTACCGTAGCGTTGAATTTTTTTTTCGCAGTTATTAGTGAACTTAGATGCATTGGACTGTGTCCGATAAAGACATCACAAGGTTTCATTACTTTTGAAAGGTACCAATCAAAAAACCGATGAAATAGATAGACAACCCATTGCGCTCTATTCGTTATTTTTAATAGGAGTAAAAACGGCAAAGCAATGGTGAAATAATTTTTGTTGTGTTCTTTTTTTAACCCGAACTCTTTTGCCCGTTTATTGGGGAGGTAAGAATAGAAATTTACGTTATGTCCCTGTTTTATAAGTTCTTTTGAAAGATTCAGTAGGTGACTTCTTCCTCCAAAAGAGGCAATGTTAATTTTCATATTCTATTATTTTTTGTCAAAGTAAATCCTTTCAAATGACTTCTTAAATACGCTTTGATTTCCTTTTCATTCATAGATCTGAGCTCTCTGTTAAAACACATTCCTACCATCAAAAAAGAAGTAAATGAACTTAGGTTATAGACAGGTGGGTCCGCAATAAATGACATCACAAAACTAAATGAGACAAACAGTCCTAAAGTAGTCATAAACCAATTTCGAGAACGATACATTGCCAAATAAGATGCTTTGAGAATTAGTAAAAGGTATAACAATCCTCCAAGCACTCCTCCCCATTGATAATAACTTAGTATTCGAGCCTCTGTACCTCTTCGCCCTTCTTCATAAAGTTTTCTATAGATTTGATTGTTTTCATTTTTAGTAAGGAATGTATCGGTCTTACCGACACCGCCCAATCCAAACAAGACCCTGTTTTGTTCAAAAAGAGAAGTGTGTACATCATTGTAGATACCGGTTCTCGAATCGACCAATAAATCTTGTTTTTGATTATTTTCTTCGTCGGTGATTTCGATGGCTTTATAATTTCCACCGATTTGAAAGACATTAAAGGTGCCTGCTGCTCCCAGCAAAGCCAATAACAAAGGGATAAATAGGAATGCTTTTCGCATGATCTTAAATAGGATTAACATCTCATTACTTCTAAAATAATAGGTTAAGATGCATAAAATGATCACAATGGCATATAAGATCGATGAGCGAATTGTGATGTCATAACTTACAATAAAAAACAGAAGTAGAATAACGAACAACTTGAGTTTTTTATCTAAGAGGGGAAACATTAAAAAGATCAAAAAAGAGCTTGATAGGGTTTTGACAAAACCATAAGGACTCGAATCTACTCCAGCATGAGTTAATATAAAAATGACAGGAATCGCTATAAATAAATTTTGGATGAATGGGCCAACAAATTTTTTAAGTGCTCCCAAATAGATAGTTAATGGTAAAAAAACAAACCCTGAAGCCGAATGTGATAACAGAACCGTCCAGTCTTGGAAGGTCTTTGCATCGTAAATCCCTCTAGAAAAGGTAAAAAGCCAGTAAAGAACAAATATCAAAACCGTTTTTTTTTCATCCATCAAAACAAATCTTTCTGTAAGAATCAAAATTATTAAAAGAAACAATGATGGATACAAAGTTAGAAGTGTAGGAATCACAATTTTTCCTGGATTGAAACTAAGATATAAAGAAGGGATTAAAGATGCCAAAACAATCAACTTTATAAAAGAGATCTTGTTAATCATCTATTTTATTTTTAGAATCGCTGTTCGATTTGAATCTTCTGAGTGATTGAAATTTAATCATTTGATTACCCATGCTTTGATTTCGTTCAGCATGTTTGGTTTCTGATTTTTTCCCGAATACCTGCACTGTCATGTTTTTGAAATCTTTGAACCCCTTAGTTATTAGCTCTGTCTTTTTTATTTTCAGTAGTTTGCAAGCGTAGGGAAGCATTAGAAATGAAAGGATTAGGTCTAAGGATAAACTTCCAATGGCAACACCATTCAAACCTAAAGATTGTCCCAAAAAATAAGAAGCGACAACAGATACAATGGAAGCTAAAATACCAGACATTGCAAAAAAATAAGGTTTGTCAAGAGCGGAATACACCATTGTCGAGGCCCACCAAAGCGAATTAAATAAAATGCTTACAATGAAAATATTCCACATTATGGCAGGCACTTCAATTGCAGAATTTGTCCATATTTCATAAAACCAGAGGCCAAATACTGAAAGAGAAAAGA
>JABJPX010000027.1 GCA_018663625.1 Polaribacter sp.
GGAGTATTAAGTCACTTAATGAGAGCTTCTGCTTCAAAAAAACCAGGTGTTATTACAAAAGTTGGCTTAAAAACATTTGTAGATCCTAATGAAGAAGGTGGTAAAATTAATACGATTACAACAGAAAACTTTGTTTCTCACTTAATGATAAAAGGTTCAGATTATCTTTTTTATCCTTCAGTAAATGTAGATGTTGCCGTTATTAGAGGCACTTCTATTGACAGTGAAGGTAATTTAACTATGGAAGAGGAGGTAGGTTCTTTTTCAATGCTATCAATTGCGCAAGCAGCAAAAGTAAATGGCGGAATTGTAATTGTGCAAGTGAAGAACATCAACACTAATAATTGTATTCCAGGTACTATAAAAGTGCCTGGTGTATTTATCGATTATGTGGTTCAAGACAAAACGCAAGGAATGACTTTTATTTCTACTTTTGATAAAGCTTTAGTGGATAGAAAAGAACAATATACCTCTGATGATTTAAATTTAACAGGTTTAAAGCGCATTATTATGCGAAGAGCTTCTCTAGAATTAAAAGAAAATATGTTTGTTAATTTGGGTTACGGTATGTCTGATGGCGTTCCAATTGTAGCCCAAGAAGAAGGTATTGCAGATAAATTAATCTTTATGATAGAGCAAGGTTCTACAGGTGGTATACCAACAACAGGATTAAATTTTGGCGCGATGTATAATCCAACAGCTATTTTAGATGATGGTTATCAGTTTGATTTTTTTCAGGGTGGCGGTTTGGATATTGCTTATTTAGGATTTGCTCAAATAGATCAATTTGGTAATGTGAATTCTAGCAGATTTGGAAACATTTTAACAGGTTGTGGAGGGTTTATTGATATTTCACAGAACGCTAAAAAGGTTGTTTTCTGTGGGTCGTTTGCTGTAAAATCGCAACAAGAAATTACACCGGAGGGATTAGAAATAAGCAATTCTGGTAAGTTTACTAAATTTATAAATAAAGTAGAACAAATTACTTTTTCTAGTGAATATGCTTTAGAAAATAATCAAGAAGTGTTGTATGTAACCGAAAGAGCCGTTTTTCAATTAACTAAAGAAGGATTGCTTCTTAAAGAAATTGCGCCAGGAGTAGATTTGCAAAAAGACATTTTAGAGATGATGGACTTTGAGCCTATCATGAATAATCCACTTTCTTATTTTAATACCAACATCTTCAAACATGGCAAACTAGAATTATGATAAGAAAAAGCAGTAGTATGACAGATTTAATTTTATCATCCTTACACAATGGCGTTTTTACAATTACGTTAAACTATCCAGCAAAAATGAATTGTATGGGGTTTGAAATGTTAGAAGGATTGAATGATGCTATTAATTTTGCGAAAAAAAGTGAAGACGTTAAAGTAATCGTAATTACAGGTGCTGGCGAAAAAGCATTTTCGTCGGGTGCAAATATTAAAGAATTCAAAGCTTTAAAAGGCATTGAAATTACACGTTGGATAGAATTTGGAAATGGTATTAATAACAATATTGAAACGATTAGCAAACCAACAATAGCTTATATTAATGGCTATGCAATGGGTGGAGGGTTAGAATTGGCTTTGGCTTGCGATTTTAGATTGGCATCTAAAAATGCCATTTTAAGTACTCCAGAAGTTTCTAATGGATGGCTTCCTGGTTGGGGAGGAATGACGAGAATTAGACGTTTGGTTGGAGAAGCAAATGCAAAAAAAATAATTCTTCTTTCACAAAAAATGGATGCAAATTCAGCGCTACAAATAGGATTAATTACAAAAATTTCTACAAAAGAAGAACTGCATATTTTCACAAATAATTTGCTAGAAATAAAACCTCAAGTGTATGCGATGGCAAAATCTGCATTAATGGATGCTACTAGAACTACTTATGGATCTGATATCAATTTTGATGTATTAGCAGTAAAAATTTCTTCCTAATATAAACCAAAGAATAACAGAATTTATGATACTAAGTGATATAAATATTCAAGATTTAAAAAAACCTTTAGATGCTTTTTGGAAGCTAGCGAGTGAAAAAGCGTTGCTGTTACACAAAGAATATGATACAAAACAAGGTTCTCCTGTTTTTACGGTACATGGAAAATATACAACAAGAGGTTGGACAGAATGGACGCAAGGTTTTCAGTATGGAATTCCATTATTAATTGCAGAAGCAACTTCAAATAAAGAGTTATTAAAAATCGGAAAAGAAAACACTTTTAATAATATGGCACATCATTTAAGTCATTTTGGTGTACACGACCATGGTTTTAATAATTTGAGTACTTATGGAAACCTGCTACGTATGGCAAATCAAAATTTGTTTGATGCCAGCAAAGAAGAAAAAGAGTACTATAAACTGGCATTAAGGATGTCTGCTTCTGTTCAGGCTAAAAGATGGACAAACACAAAAGAGGGTGGTTTTATCTATTCTTTTAATGGGCCACATTCCTTGTTTATAGATACCATTCGTACTGCAAGAATAGTACTTGCGGGTCATAAATTAAAACACCGTTTGCTAGATGAAAACGATACAAAAATAGATCTTTTACAACGTGCAATTGAACACGCTTTAACTACCGCA
>JABJPX010000028.1 GCA_018663625.1 Polaribacter sp.
ATCTCTCGTTTAATTGGAGCGCCTCCGGGATATGTGGGCTACGAAGAAGGAGGACAACTAACGGAGAAAGTAAGAAGAAAGCCTTATTCTGTAATTTTATTAGATGAGATCGAAAAAGCGCATCCCGATGTATTCAACACCTTATTGCAAATTTTAGATGACGGACACATTACGGATAGTTTAGGGCGTAAGATTGATTTTAGAAATACCATCATTATCATGACCTCCAACATTGGTGCTCGTCAACTAAAAGACTTTGGCGGTGGTGTTGGTTTTGGAACCTCATCAAAAACAGCACAAGCAGACGCACACGCAAAATCGGTCATTGAAGGCGCATTGAAAAAGTCTTTCGCTCCAGAATTTTTAAATAGAATTGACGATGTCATTGTGTTTAATGCGCTCGAAAAAGAAGACATTCACTCCATCATCGATATTGAGTTGGATAAATTACTTCAGCGCATCGCAGATTTAGGGTATACGTTACACCTAAGCGACAAAGCAAAAGATTACATAGCAGAGAAAGGCTTTGATAAGAAATACGGTGCAAGACCACTTAAAAGAGCCATACAGAAATACATTGAAGATGCCTTAGCAGAAGAAATTGTAAATTCTAAACTCTCCGAAGGTGATACCATTGCCATGGATCTAAACGAAGCAAAAGGCAAATTGACAATCAAAATTAAGAAAGGAAAGAAAAAATCTGAAATAAGAACGGAAACGGAAACGACTCCAAAAATAAGTTCTGAAACAACTTCTGAATCTTAAGACTACAATCCCAAACAACCGTTTGGGATTTTTTTTTACATTATTTTAGTCAAATAATTCCTTCAAATCAATTTCTAAAGAAGCAATAAATTTTGAGGCGTTGGCAATGTCGTAATGCAACACCCTATCTTCTTGCACGATCGAAACTTCTTGTCGAAACAATCCTACCATAGATTCTAAAAAGGGAGACGATTTTCCATTCCCAAAACTCAATGCTTGAGAAGCCGTAAAGAGTTCAATTGCTAAAATATTTTGTAAATTATCCACTACTTTTTTACACTTCGTCGCAGCATTGGCGCCCATAGAAACGTGATCTTCTTGCCCATTGCTCGATTCAATCGAATCAACACTTGCAGGCGTTGCATATTGTTTGTTCTGACTCACAATACTCGCAGCCGTATACTGCGGAATCATAAATCCTGAATTTAATCCTGGATTTGATACCAAAAACGGCGGTAAATGACGGTGCCCAGAAACCAATTGATAGGTTCTTCTTTCAGAAATATTCCCTAATTCAGCAATTGCTATCGCTAAAAAATCGAGCCCCAAAGCGAGTGGCTGGCCATGAAAATTTCCTCCAGAAATAATAGCATCTTCTTCCACAAAAATATTGGGATTGTCGGTCACTGAATTTATTTCCGTTAAAAAAGTCTTGGTTACAAATTGAATGGTATCTTTTGTTGCACCGTGTACTTGTGGCATACATCGAAAAGAATACGGATCTTGAACATGTTGCTTTTCTTGCGAAATCAATGCACTGCCTTGTAAAAAGTCTTTAATTCTTGCTGCTGTTTTAATTTGCCCGTTGTGGGGTCTTGCATAATGGATCAATTCATTAAAAGGCTCTATTCTTCCATCAAAACCTTCCAAAGAAAGCGTTCCAATTAAATCTGCCAAATAAGACAACTTGTGAGATTGCAGCAAGCAATGAATTCCAAAAGCCGACATAAACTGGGTTCCGTTTAGCAATGCCAAACCTTCCTTGGATTGTAAATTTATTTTGTCCCAAGAGAAAATTTCTAATAATTGTTCTCCTGTAATTTTTTCATTTTTGTACCATACTTCCCCCAAACCAATCAATGGTAGCGACAGATGTGCCAAAGGCGATAAATCCCCCGATGCTCCTAAAGAACCTTGCGAATACACGACTGGAAAAATAGCATTATTATAAAAATCAATTAGGCGGTTAACAGTAGCTAATTGCACTCCCGAATGCCCAAAACTCAACGATTGAATTTTAAAAAGCAACATCATTTTCACAATCTCAGGAGACACTTCTTCACCCGTACCACAAGCATGACTCATAACGAGATTCTCTTGTAATTTCTGTAAATTATTGCCTGCAATTTTCACATTGTACAAGGCACCAAAACCGGTATTGATTCCATAAATAGGTTTCGAAATCGATTTCATTTTTTTATCCAAATAAAATCTGCATTTTTCTATTTTCTGAATGGCAACATCTGACAATGCTAATGTTGCGTCCGAAGAAATAATTTCTTGAATTTTCGCTAAATCAAGCGGCTGTGGATCGATATAATGAATTGTGTTCATAGCGGTTGAATTGTTTATCAAAAATGCAAATTTGAAAGTGCATACGCAACTAATTTTAACTATTTATATTCTATAATATACTATATTTGCTGTCAAATTTAAATTTTAAAGAATGAAAAAATTAGGAATATTACTTTTATGCATTACTATCTTAACATCATGTGCACAAGGACCTCCTAAGGACTATGCTAAAGTTTCAGGTAAATTAGAGAACAACAAAGATTCTTTAATCACCATTAGCAGCAGAACAGGTATTCTTAAAACAATAAAAATCAACACAGATGGTTCTTTTAGTGATACTTTAAAAGTTGAGAAAGCAGACATCTATACCTTTCAAACAACCCAAGCTAAAAGAGCTCCTTTGTATCTTAAAAATGGGTTTGATATTCAGATTACTGGAGATGCAGAAGTATTCATGACAAGTTTTAATTATACAGGTACAGGTGCAGACAATAGTAATTATATCTTAGCTCAAATTGCAATGAGTCAAAGTATTGGAGATCCTGCATTGATCTTAAAACTAGACAAACAATCTTTTGACGCAAAAGTGGCGAGCTTGAAAAAAGATTTTGATAGCATTGTTGGCTCATATAACAATTTAGACAGTACCTTGTCAGTAGATGCCAAGAATCAAAGTTTACAAATGGTCAATTTTTTCCAAAAGGCCTATGCCGAAAATCTACAAAATGCGCCGGGAACACCATCCCCTGCCTTTACGGATTATGTTGCCTATAAGGGCGGTAAAAAATCATTAGACTCTTTTAAAGGAAAATATGTATATATTGATGTTTGGGCTACTTGGTGTGGACCTTGCATTCAACAAATTCCTTATTTAAAAAAATTAGAAGACGCATATAAAAATAAAAACATTGAATTTGTAAGTATTTCTACCGATGAATCTAGAAGAAATGGAGGTTCTTGGGAAGCTGCGGAAAAGAAATGGAGAGATTTTGTAAAGGCTAGACAAATGGGCGGAATTCAACTTTGGTCTGGAAAAGATTTTTCTTTTCAAAAAGCTTATAAAATAAACGGAATTCCACGATTTATCTTAGTAGATCCAAACGGAAATATCGTTGATGCAAATGCACCGAGACCTTCTGAACCAAGATTAACGGAACTGTTTACTTCTTTAGGGATTTAAGAAACATACATAATATCTTTTAAAAAAAGCGAAGTTGATCAACTTCGCTTTTTTTTATGC
Source organism: Polaribacter sp. (assembly GCA_018663625.1). Taxonomy (GTDB): domain Bacteria; phylum Bacteroidota; class Bacteroidia; order Flavobacteriales; family Flavobacteriaceae; genus Polaribacter. Next base: position 3,521 of record JABJPX010000028.1, read on the forward strand.
AAAATGAATTGGTTATTGATACTTCTTCGGCATTTTTCGTGCTTTTGTCAATTGCTCAAATGCATAGCCCAATGCAAATAATTTTAATTCTGTAAAAGGCTTTCCAATGAATGTTAAACTTATCGGTTCGCCAGATTCTTTATATCCCATTGGCACGGTTAAAGTAGGGTGATTTGCCACCGCTGCCATAGCTGAATGATAATTGTTTATGGATAAAATCGCCTCCAAATTCTCAGTGTTTAAAGCATTGAAATACGTTGCTCCTTCCAATTGTAACTGTTGCTTTATCACTTCCAATTGTGCCAAGGTAGTGGAGTCATTTACAATGCCTTCAAAAAGTTGTTGCCCGTAAGGCGCTCGTAACAAACTGTCATTTCTATTAAAATCGAGGACGCTTTGTACACTGTTAATATTCACAGTATTGCTGGCGTGAGTCTTTAAATATTTTGGTAAATCATGTTTCATTTCAATATTCAACAAGGTAATAAAACCCGAAAATGAAAATTTGGGGGGTGTAATTGTGATCAATTCGGCACCTGATTTTCGCAGGATATCGATTGTCTCTGCATATATTGAATCGGTTAATAAGGATTTTAACACCCCAACTCTTTTTCCTTTTAAGGGAGTTTCTATTTCAACATCATCATCAAATTCGTAGTCTATTGAAGCGGTGTCTGCTTTGTCCAATCCTAACATTGCCATTAAGAGAATGTAATTATCGGTGACGTTTTTGGTCATGGGTCCGGGCGTATCTAAGGTGGAAGAAATGGGTACAATACCCGTTCTGCTTAAAACTCCTACGGTTGGTTTCAGCCCTACGACAGAATTCAGACTCGAAGGAGAAGTAATGGATCCTGAAGTTTCGGTTCCAACAGCTGCCACGGCAAAATTTGCCGCTACTGCTACCCCACTTCCTGCAGAGCTGCCTCCAGTTTCAAAAATAGCGCGTCCATAGGGATTTAAAGTCTGTCCCCCCATTGCGGAATAACCCAAAGGGCAACCCGAACAAAAGAAATAGGCCCATTCACTTAAATTTACTTTCCCTAAAATTAATGCGCCGTTTTGTTTTAATTTCTCAACAATAAAAGCATCCTTTTGAGTATCGTTGTATTGCAGCGCAACGGCACCCGCTGTGGTGGCCATGTCTTTGGTATTGATATTGTCTTTTAATAAAATAGGCATCCCATACACACTAATATCAAAAAACAAGTCTGACACTTTGTTATTGTCTTTCTCTCTTGCTTGCGCTAATACCTTCGGATTTAATGAAATAATACTATTTAAAGACAATGTCGAATCGCTTTCAAATTTCCGAATTCGATATAAATAGAACAAGGTCAGTTTTTCATAAGTCAGTTTTCCTGCTTTCACACTTTGTTGGAGTGACGGAATGTCTTGTTCTAAAATTAAGGGTTTTAACGCCTCGTAATTGGCTTCTGAGAAGGCAGAAAGTTCTTTTTCGAAAGGCTTAAAAACGTCGTTTAAATCGATGTGTTTCGATTGGAAAAGCTGAAACTGCATGCGCTTGTTTTCATGCGCTTGCTGTTTTTCTAATGCATCTGTTTCATTGTATTTTGTAAAGATAGGTATTGGCGTTTTTTGTTGACAAGCAACTAAAAAAAGAGCGATTAGGAGTAAAGAGAGGCTATTTTTCATGAGAATATTTGTTTCTCAAAGATAATAAATAAAAAAAGTAACTTTATACAAAGTAAAGGTGCAATAGTATCATGTGGTTTTACCTATATTGAATTGACCAGCATTGCCCACCAAACCAATGTTCTTTTTATTTTTTAAATTAAAAAATATAATCAAATCATAGTTATATTGTTATATTATTAAAAACAAAAAAAAGAACTGCAGCGAGCAGTTCTTTGTATATAAAAATAATGTGGAATATTGTTTTTGGTAGCTTACTTAAAAAAAGAATCTACAAACTCATGTTTGTTAAACACTTGTAGGTCGTCAATACCTTCACCAACACCAATGTATTTTACAGGAATTTGAAATTGGTCAGAAATTCCAATCACAACGCCCCCTTTTGCAGTACCGTCTAATTTTGTGACTGCCAAAGAAGTTACTTCGGTTGCTTTGGTAAATTGTTTCGCTTGTTCAAAAGCATTTTGGCCCGTAGAACCATCTAGTACTAGCAAGACTTCATGCGGTGCAGTGGCAACTACTTTTTGCATGACCCTTTTTATTTTTGTGAGTTCGTTCATTAAATTCACCTTATTGTGCAAACGCCCTGCAGTGTCAATAATCACCACATCTGCACCTTGTGTAACGGCCGAGGTAAGTGTATCAAAAGCCACAGAGGCTGGGTCGGAACCCATTTCTTGTCGAACAATAGGCACATCGGTTCGGTCTGCCCAAATTTGTAATTGATCAATAGCAGCAGCTCTAAAAGTATCTGCTGCGCCTAAGACTACTTTTAAGCCTTGTTTTTTAAACTGACTTGCCAGTTTACCAATCGTAGTTGTTTTACCCACTCCGTTTACACCAACCACCATAATAACATGGGGTTTGTTGCTCGTAGGAACTGTAAATTCAGATTCGTTGCCAAGATTGGTTTCAGATAATAATCCGGCGATTTCTTCACGCAATAACTCGTTGAGTGCATCGGTACCAACATATTTGTCCTTAGCAACACGTTCCTCAATTCTATTAATAATTTTTAAGGTAGTAGCAACACCTACATCTGAGGCCACCAAAACTTCTTCTAAATGATCTAAAACATCGTCGTCTACCTTCGATTTTCCAGCAACAACTTTAGATAGTTTTGAAAAAAAACTCGTTTTTGTTTTCTCCAGCCCTTTGTCTAAGGTTTCTTTTTTTTCTTTTGAAAATATGTTTTTAAAAAAACTCATGATTTGTATTTGTACTATTTCTTACCTTCTAAAATCACATCCACAGAACCTATAGAGCATTGGGATGCCACTATCTAATCTGTTGGAAGCGCGTTTTCGGTATCAAATGATTAGCGGAAATGTAAAGATATAAAAAAAGCTACTTTCTGTCTCAGAAAGTAGCTTTAAATATTTTATGTGTAAAGTGATTACTTTTTAGCTAAAAAGTCATTTACTTTAGAAGGATCTAAAATTGTTTCTACAAACATGTAAGCTCCTGTTTTTGGAGATTTTACCATTTTTATAGCTTTACTTAATCTTTTTGATCCAGTCTGTAACGATGCTACTGATTTCTTTGCCATGTTCTAATTATTTAATTTCTTTATGAACTGTCATTTTCTTTAAGATAGGATTGAATTTCTTAATTTCCATTCTATCAGGAGAATTTTTCTTATTCTTTGTTGTGATGTATCTTGAAGTTCCTGGTTGACCAGTAGCTTTGTGTTCTGTACACTCTAATATCACTTGAACTCTGTTTCCTTTTTTTGCCATCTCTGTATATGTTTATTGAGGTGAGATTACTTCGTTAAAAATCCGTTCGCTTTCGCGTCCTTAATAACTGCAGAAATACCTAATCTATTAATATTTTTTAACGCAGATGCAGATATTTTTAGGCGAACCCATTTATCTTCTTCTGGTATATAGAAACGCTTCGTCATAAGATTCGCGTTAAATTTTCTTTTTGTTCTATTCAAAGCATGAGAAACATTGTTTCCTACCATGGCTTTTTTTCCTGTTAATTCACAAACTTTAGACATCTCTTCTGGGTCGTTTTTATTGTATTATCTCTAAACGAGGTGCAAATTTACACATTTTTTTAAGTTCCAACAAAACATATTCGCTAATTTTTTTGAATTTCTTTCGATAATAATTCAAGTGCTTTGTTTACAGTTCTTTTGATGACTTTATCTCGAGGTTGCCCAAAGTTAAAGTCATGTGTTGTTACCCCTTTTTTGGAAGCAATACTAATGTATACCAATCCAACACCTTCCGTATTCACATCTGTGGTTGGGCCTGCATTTCCAGTTACTGAAACCGCATAATCTGTTTGCATAATTGCTCTTGCATTGATCGCCATTTGCTGGGCAACTTCAGGACTCACAACACGGTGTTTTTCAATGAATTCTTTTGGAATATCTAAAAGTGTTTGCTTTAACAATGCTGTGTACACTACTAAGCTCCCTTTAAAATAGGCAGAAGCACCAGGAACGGAAACTAAATGTGCTGCAATACTTCCTCCTGTGAGGCTTTCTGCGGTACAAATTGTCTGATTTCTCGCTTTCAATAAATCGCCCACTTTTTGCTCAATCGTACCCGTTTCATCTAAACCTGCAATAATATCTGGTATGAGCTGATACAGTTGCTCAATTAAAGTTGCTAAGGTATCTTCTAAAACATGCTCATCATTGCCTTTTGCCGTCAATCGCAATCGAACACGTCCATAATTTGGCAAATAGGCTAGTTTGATATAAGAAGGTAAGTTGTTTTCAAAATTTTCGATTCTTTCTGCAACAATGCTTTCACCTTGTCCATAGGTCATTATAGTCTTATGAATGATAAAGGGCAACTTAAATTCTTGTTGAATTTTCGGCAGCACATAATTCCGCATTAAATGCTTCATTTCATTGGGCACACCGGGCATCGAGACAAAAACAGTATTGTTTTCTTGAAACCACATTCCAGGGGCAGTTCCTACTTCATTTTTAAGGTAGGTTGCCTTTGTAGGCAGCATTCCTTGCAAACGATTTAGATTGCCAAAAGGAATGTTATAGGTTTTAAACAACGCTTCTATATGAGAAACAACTTCGTCGTTTAAAACTAACGTGTCCTCAAAAAATTCGGCAATGGTATGTTTTGTAATGTCATCTTTAGTAGGACCTAATCCTCCGGTAATCAAAACAATATCAGCTCTTTCTTGCGCTTCTTTGAATGCGTTTAAAATGTGCTGCTTATCATCTTGAATAGAGGTTATTTGGTATACGGAAACGCCGATTTTATTCAATTCAGTTCCAATCCACTGTGAGTTTGTATCTACAATCTGACCGATTAAAATCTCGTCTCCAATCGTTATAATTTCTGCTTTCATTTTATTTTGATTTCTAAAAGGAACACTCGCTGTGTTGACTTTGAAGCGTGATCAATGTACGTGCTATTTTACTCTAATATTAAAGGCTTCTTTCCCTTCAATGGTTCCTACTAAAACGTCGTTTTCTACAACACGTCCTACTCCTGCTGGTGTTCCCGTGAAAATAATATCTCCTTTTTTCAAGGTGAAATATTGCGATACATACGAAATTAATGCATCGATTTTCCAGAGCATTTCCTTAGTATTTCCATCTTGAACAAGCACACCGTTTTTGATCAATTGAAATTTTAAATTTTCTAATTCGAACGCTTCTTTTGGGTAAAATTCCCCTACTACTGCACTACCGTCAAAGGCTTTTGCTTTTTCCCAAGGCAAGCCTTTTTCTTTGCATTTTGCCTGCACATCGCGTGCGGTAAAGTCGATTCCCAAACCAATTTCATCATAATATTTAAATGCAAATTTTTCTGATATGTGTTTTCCAACTTTATTAATTTTCACCAAAACCTCTACTTCAAAATGAATATCGTCTGAAAATGGCGGTATAAAAAAGGGGTTTTTCCTCGGTAAAATAGCAGAATCTGGCTTTAAAAAAACCACCGGATGTTCGGGTCTTTCATTCGCCAATTCTTCAATGTGTTTTGCGTAATTGCGCCCAATACAGATAATCTTCAAAATAGTATGTACAATTTATAAATTCTGAATCCCCCTCTTTGGAGAAACTCTTTTCGTATACCTCTTCATTTAAATCACTCTCCTGCCTCCGGAAAAACAATCGCTTTATTCCCAGAAACAATAATTTGACTTTGCAAATGACAGTTTACAGCTCTTGACAAAACCAACGTTTCAATATCTGCTCCTATTTTTTTTAAAGTTTTCGGGGTGCTATCGTGTGTTACTGATTCAACATTTTGCACAATTATTGGTCCTTCATCTAAATCTTCTGTAGCATAATGCGCAGAAGCTCCAATTAATTTCACACCACGATCATAGGCTTTTTTATAGGGATTTGCACCTTGAAATGCAGGTAAAAAAGAATGATGAATATTAATAATTTTCTCTGGATAACGGTTGATAAAATCGGAAGATAATATTTGCATATACCTTGCCATAATCACCAAATCGATCTCGTTTGACGCTAGCAATGCTATGATTTGAGATTCTTGCTGTAATTTTGTATCTGCTGTAACTGGTAAATAATGATACGGAATTCCAAACATTTCTGCGATAGGTCTCAATTTATCATGATTACTAATAATCAACTTAATATTACATTCTAAACTCCCTTCTTTTTGACGTGCTAGCAAATCATATAAATTATGACTTGTATGTGAGACCATAATGGCAACATTTTGTTTTACTCTGCCAAAATTTACAGACCAATCTAGCTGTAAAGGTTTTGCCATTTCTGAAAAACACTCTTCAAGGGCTTTTTTAGAAATATTTGCTTCCTCCGCATCTAATCGAATTCGCATGAAATATCTTTTTTCAATGGAATTCACATACTGTTGGCTACTTAAAATGTTAAACCCTTTTTCGTAAAAGAAATTTGTAATTTTAGCAACCAATCCTTTTTGATCTGGACATTGCATTAAAAAAGTAACTACTTGTGATTTCATACATTTTAAACATTTATACTTCAACTCGACGCAACAACTTATATTGTGAGCTTGTAGGACTATAAAAAATATTTATGGAATCCACTTTTTAGGGAAATTAGGTTTTCTTTTCTCTAGAAAAGCATCTCTTCCTTCTTTTGCTTCTTCGGTCATATAGGCCAATCGGGTGGCTTCACCAGCAAAAACTTGCTGTCCCACCATACCGTCATCGGTTAAATTCATAGCAAACTTCAACATTTTTATAGAGGTTGGCGATTTTTCTAAAATTTCTTGTGCCCATTGAAATGCGGTATCCTCTAATTCTTCATGCGGAATTACAGCATTTACCATGCCCATTTCATAAGCTTCTTGTGCCGAGTAATTTCTTCCTAAAAAGAAAATTTCTCTAGCTCGTTTCTGACCTACCATTTTTGCCAAATACGCTGAACCATAACCTCCGTCAAATGAGGTAACATCTGCATCTGTTTGTTTAAAAATAGCGTGTTCTTTTGAAGCCAATGTTAAATCGCAAACAACATGCAAACTATGACCTCCACCTACTGCCCAACCTGGAACAACAGCAATTACTGCTTTTGGCATAAAACGAATCAATCGTTGTACTTCGAGTATGTTTAAACGATGGTAGCCATCATCTCCTACATAGCCTTGATGTCCGCGGGCTTTTTGATCACCTCCTGAACAAAAGGAATACACTCCGTCTTTGGTACTTGGTCCTTCTGCAGACAATAAGACAACACCAATGTTTACATCTTCGCCTGCATCGTAAAAGGCATCGTATAATTCTTTGGTTGTTTTTGGTCGAAACGCGTTCCGAACATTGGGTCTATTGAAGGCAATTCTTGCAACTCCATTCGACTTTGTATAGGTAATATCTTCGTATTCTTTAACCGTTTTCCAATCCGCTTTTATCATATTTTACGCTTTTATTAAGACAATTCGATCTGATTCAATAGTAATTCGTTTTTGCTTGTATAAGTTTCCAACAGCTTTTTTAAATGCCTTTTTACTCATTTGCATTTGAAATCGAATCGATTCTGGTGAACTTTTATCAGTCAATAAAACAAACCCTTCTCTACTCGCTTCCAACTTGTGAAGTACTTTGTCTACATCTGAATTGATTACATTTCTAAAACCCTGTGGTCGTAATGAAACATCTACTTTACCATCTTCTCTGAGTGTTTTTATATATCCAGTAACTTCCATGCCTTCTTCCAAATCTTGGAAAATTTCATTTCGATATAACAAACCGTCATATTCCTCATCTATTAAAACCGTAAATCCTAAATTGGTTTCGGTTTCTATAATGAGCTGCACTTTATCTCCTTCTTGTAAATCCATTACTTTATATATTTAAAATATGCTGTTAAAACTATATTATTTTTTGCACTTGGCGTAAAAATTTCTAAAATCTTTGGCTTTTCTGAGGGTACATAAAATCCTAGCAATTCTTTATCTACGTTTTCGGTAGTTGCTGCTACATGGTATTCAAAACCATGCATTTTACACAAATTTTCTGCAGTTAAGCAATGTGGGGTTTCAAAATAAGCTGTTGCATTAGTGGTCGAAGGACCTGGAATGATTTTAAAAATACCTCCTCCTGAATTATTAATGATAATAATTCTAAAACTAGCAGGAATGTGTGCGTTCCATAAGGCATTACTATCATAAAAGAAACTCAAATCACCCGTAACAAAAACGGTTTGCTTTTCACTTGAAAAAGCGGCTCCAATTGCAGTACTCGTACTCCCATCAATCCCACTTGTACCGCGATTACAAAAAACATTGATCGATTTTTTTATAGAGAACAACTGTGCGTATCTAATAATAGCACTGTTACTTACTTGTAGATTCGAATGTGCTGGGATACTTTCTAAAACCTGTTCGAAGACTTTAAAATCCGAATGCTCAATTTTAGACAAATATCTGTGATGTTTGACTCTTTTCTCATCTCGTAATCGCAACCATTTCTGTTGGTAGTCCGTTGCTACTTTAAAAACCTGTTTGTTAAAGGTTTCAAAAAAAGCAATTGGATCTTGTTGAATAAATTCTGTGAGACAAAAAAAGGTATTAGTTGCTTTTTTCGAATCGATGTCCCAATGGTGTTTTGGAGGATACTTTCGTAAGAATTGCTTGACTCTTTTGGAAATTACCATGCCCCCAAAAGTAATCAACACCTCAGGCTGCAGGGCATTAAATTCGGCATCACTTAAAGAAAAGATCAATTGATCGATAGCATCTACTACATTCTCATGATGCAAATTAGAAGTGGTTTCTGTAAGGATTAAAACAGAAGGATCTTCAGCATAAAAATGAATAAGTTCGTTTATTTTTTCATCCGGATAATTAACGCCTACCAATATAATTTTCTTCTTGGCAGCATTCCAAACATCCCCAAAAAAAGAATAATTTACGTGTGAATTATCTACAGAACTCATCGAAATATGAGGAAAATGAAAAGTATCTAACGTCTTTACTGTTTCATACAAGGGTTCATCAAAAGGAACATTTATATGCACTGGACCTTGATTGGATGTAGCTATTTGTAAAGCCTCTCCTATTAACTGAGAATTCCGAGCTTTGAACCTTGGGTTCTCGATTAAATTTGCCGAAAATAAAATGTGGTTTTCAAAGACATTCTCTTGCCGAATTGTTTGTCCATCACCAATATCAATCAAATGTTTTGGGCGATCGGCAGATATAACGACCAATGGAATGTTGCTATAAAAAGCTTCTGCAATGGCGGGATAATAATTTAACAATGCAGACCCTGAAGTACATAAAACGGCAACAGGTCTTTTGGTTTGTTGAGCGATACCCAATGCAAAAAAAGCAGCACAACGTTCATCAACAAGGCTGATCGTTTTAAAATCTTTATGATTTGAAAAACCAACGGTTAATGGCGCATTTCGTGAACCAGGAGAAATAACAACCGTATCAATTTCAAATTGATGACAGGCTGCAATAACCAATTGTGCTAATTCTTTTTTTGGGTACATTTTTTTAAACCTTTTTTAAAGATTTAAAAAGTTATCTGTTAGAAGTGAGTCACTAAAAACGAAAAACTTTCTAGTTTCCTTTTTTATAATCTGCTAAGAATTTCGCCAATCCGATATCGGTTAAAGGGTGCTTAAGCAAACCTTCAATAGCACTTAGAGGTCCTGTCATAACATCTGAACCTAATTTTGCACAATCAATAATATGCATGGTGTGACGCACAGATGCGGCTAAAATTTGAGTTTCAAATCCGTAATTATCATAAATCAAACGGATTTCTGAGATTAGATTCAGTCCGTCCGTAGAAATATCATCCAAACGACCAATAAAAGGAGACACATAGGTAGCACCTGCTTTGGCAGCTAACAATGCTTGCCCTGCCGAAAAAACTAAGGTTAAATTGGTCTTGATTCCTTTTGAAGAGAAGTATTTACAGGCTTTTATTCCATCTTTTATCATTGGTAACTTTACCACGATCTGTGGGTTTAAGGCAGCCAAAGCTTCTCCTTCTTTTACCATTCCATCAAAATCGGTTGCAATTACCTCAGCAGACACATCGCCTTCTACTAATTCACAAATTTCTTTGTAATGATTGATGATGTTTTCTTGTCCAGTAATTCCTTCTTTGGCCATTAAAGAGGGGTTGGTTGTTACTCCATCTAAAATACCTAAAGCTTGTGCTTCTTCTATTTGATCTAAGTTTGCAGTATCGATAAAAAATTTCATATGAATGTATTTAGTTGTAAATTCAATGTTTATGTTTGTTTTAAAGCGGTTTTCAACATGTTTTATTGTATGTGCTACAAAAAAAGAAATCGCTTCTCTATCAAAAGCAAAGATAGGCACTCAAACACAATTTTATATCTGGAATAAAAGTATTTTTTTATGTTTTATAAACAATTGTAAAAGTTACAACAATAGCTTTTAGAGTTTCAGTACAAATAGAAGAAAGAAAGCGGAAAGAAATGCTCAATTTAGAACGAAACTTTGAGGTACAAAAAATGGCAAGCTACCTACATCACACTGCTACAACCTAATACCTTTGCTGCGTTCCCGCCCTGGAGGATTCAAAGGGAGCTAGTTGTGTAGAACTTGCCGCGGCAAATTTACAATCTATTTTTAATTCTACCGTTAAAAAAATGTCAAAATTTATGTAACATTTCTAAAAGTTTGACTACTAATCAATTGTTTTTAATATTCATTAAAAAACATCAAAAGGAATTTAATACATTTGTAAGCATCAACTAAAAAAAAACTAATGAATCAACTTATCAAATCAAAAGGGCAGAATTTTGGATTATTTTACGGCATATTTTTAATATTCTTAACACTATATGCCTATGCAATTGACATCAACTTCTTCGTAAGCTATTGGTTTTTAATTTTTGTAATTATCAGCTTTTTTGTAAACGCATTTTGGGTAATGGGAAGCCTAAAAAAAGCACAAGCAGGACTCATGAGCTTTAAAGAAGGTTTTACTGTTTTCTTTATCTCTAATGCATTTGCTCTTTTATTATCAACACTTTTTACACTTTTACTTTTTACAATAATAGATCCTGAACTACAAGATACCGTTAAAGAATTAACGATTCTCAAAACAACGGAAGCCATGGAGAATTTCAATGTTCCAATGGATCAGGTAGACATCACTATTGAAGAGATTAGAAATCAGGATAATTTTTCTATTGTATCCCAAATAAAAGGATACTTCTCAACTTTAGCAATATGTTCTATTGCAGGATTATTGATTGCTTTAATCTTAAAAAAGAAAGAAGAAGAAAATTACTAAATTCAAGTTAAAAAGGTTCCTTACTAGGTAAAAAGTAGAATTAGAGTTACTTTTGTTTCTTCAGAAATTCGCTTTAATTTTTAACCTATGGATATTTCGGTAGTCATACCACTTCTTAACGAGGACGAATCCTTACAAGAATTACACGATTGGATTGCAAAAGTCATGCAATCCAATCGTTATTTATATGAAATTATTTTTATTGATGATGGAAGTACCGATCGTTCTTGGAACGTTATTGAAAAACTATCTCAAGAAAACAAGTCCGTAAAAGGAATTCGCTTCCAGAAAAATTACGGGAAATCACAAGCTTTGGATGCAGGTTTTGAATTGGCCCAAGGTGCTGTTGTGATTACAATGGATGCCGATTTACAAGACAATCCCGATGAAATCCCTGAACTCTATGATTTAATCTTCAAAGAAGATTTCGATTTGATTTCTGGATGGAAAAAGAAACGGTACGACAACGTCATTACAAAAAACATTCCTTCAAAATTATTTAACGCGGCTGCCAGAAAAACTTCTGGATTAAAATTACACGATTTTAACTGCGGATTAAAAGCCTATAAAAATATCGTTATTAAAACCGTAAAAGTGAGCGGAGAGATGCATCGTTACATTCCTGTTTTAGCAAAAAACGAAGGTTTTACTAAAATAGGTGAGAAAGTAGTACAACATCAAGCAAGAAAATACGGGGTTACCAAGTTTGGAATGGAACGTTTTGTCAATGGTTTTTTAGATTTAATTACTATTTCTTTTCTATCAAAATTTGGAAAAAGACCCATGCACTTTTTTGGGCTTTGGGGAACTTTTATGTTTTTATTTGGTACCATCTCAGCATTTTATATTGGCATTATAAAACTATACAAATTATACAAGGGCACAAGTGCTATTTTAGTCACCAACAATCCTTGGTTCTACATTGCGCTAACTTCTATGATTTTAGGGACTTTATTGTTTCTCTCGGGTTTTATTGGTGAGCTGATTATAAAATCAAAAGACAATGTAAAACACTATACAATAAAAGAAAAACTCAATTCATAAAATGTATCTTTGCATTTGAAAAAAAAAAAAAAATGACCGAAATTTTAGATAAAGCAAAGCAATGGCTATCTTCTACTTTTGATGCAGAAACACAACAAGAAATTCAGCAACTAATAGACACCAACGCACCAGACTTAGCAGACCGATTCTACAAAGACACCGAATTTGGAACTGGTGGAATGAGAGGTGTCATGGGTGCTGGTACCAACAGAATCAATAAATACACACTCGGAAGAGCTACACAAGGACTTTCTAATTATTTAATTAAAAACGTACAGAAAGAACAACTAAAAGTTGTTATTGCCTATGATTGTAGACACAATAGTAAAAAATTTGCAAAACTCGTTGCCGATGTATTCACCGCAAATAACATCAAAGTATTTTTGTTTGAAGATTTACGTGCAACTCCCGAACTGTCTTTTGCAGTGCGTCATCTAGACTGTGATGCAGGTATTGTTTTAACAGCTTCACACAATCCACCAGAATATAATGGCTATAAAGTATATTGGGCAGATGGTGGACAAATTGTCCCTCCCCATGACAATGGAATTATCAGTACGGTAAAAGCGATTGGCTTTTCTGAAATTAACTTCAATGCAAACGATGCCCTGATCGAAGAAATTGGGAAATCCGTAGATGAAGCATTTGTTAATGGAGCCGTAAAAAATGGGTCTTTATCAGAAAATATAGATCGCAAAAATTTAAAAATTGTTTTTACTTCTTTGCACGGTACCTCTATTGTTTCGGTTCCAGAAGCATTGGAAAAAGCAGGATACACAGATGTGCATATCGTTGAAGAACAAAGAATTCCTGATGGCGATTTTCCTACTGTAAAATCTCCAAATCCAGAAGAACCAGAAGCCTTAAAAATGGCTACTGATATGGCAAATAAAATTGGTGCAGATATTGTGATCGGAACAGATCCTGATTGTGATCGATTGGGCGTGGCTGTTAGAGATGTTGATGGGAAAATGAAATTAATGAATGGGAACCAGACCATGGTTGTTATGACCCAATTTTTACTAAAAAAATGGAAAGAAGAAGGACGCATCAATGGAAATCAATTCATTGGATCCACCATTGTTTCAACAGAATTGGTCAATAAAATTGCTGCAAATTTCGGAGTAGAAACCAAAGTGGGTTTAACAGGTTTTAAATGGATTGCTAAAATGATTCAAGACTATAAAACCATGGACTTTATTGGTGGTGGTGAAGAGAGTTTTGGATATATGGTTGGTGATTTTGTGAGAGATAAAGATGCTGTTACGGCAACGCTATTGGCCTGTGAAGTTGCTGCATATGCGAAACAAAACAACAGTTCTTTTTACAAAGAATTGTTAGCGATTTATGTTGAAAACAACTTTTATAAAGAACATTTAATTGCGATTGTCAAAGAAGGAATGGATGGCGCTGCACAAATTCAGCAAATATTGAGCGACATGCGAAAAAATCCTTTAACGGAAATTGATGGGGAAAGAGTTGCAACGCTTTCAGACTACAACGCTTCTATTGAAAAGAACTTGATCACAGGCAAAGAAACCAATATTGAGTTGCCAAAATCAAATGTATTAATTTACCAAACAGAAAACGGAACTAGAATTGCAGCAAGACCGAGTGGAACGGAACCTAAAATTAAATTTTATTTTAGTGTTAATACTCCTTTAGATGACTCAAATAATGCAGAAAAGACAGAAGCAGAATTGGATGCGAAGATTCAACGAATTATTAAAGAAATGAAACTGAATTAATGAGTTATTTTAAGGACATTTTAAATTACGAAAAAGGATATCGAAAATACACCGTACTAAATGTGGTTTTTAATATTCTATATGCAATTTTCAATGTGCTGTCTGTATTGGCTTTTATTCCTGTTTTAGGAATTTTATTTGGTACAGAAAACAAAGTAACCATAAAGCCTGCTTACGAAGGAATTACGAAAATTGGAAGCTATTTGAAAGATAGTTTTTACCATTATATTTCTATAAAGATTGATACAGAAGGAACAATCAACACGTTGTTGTTTATCTGTTTATTAGCGTTATCATTATTTTTCTTGAAAAATTTCTTTCGTTACTTAGCCTCCTACTCCATTACTTTTTTGAGAACTGGAATCGTTAGAGATTTGCGTGATGAACTATATCATAAAATCGTAACCTTACCCATTGCTTATTTTTCTGAAAAAAGAAAAGGAGACATTATTGCAAGAATGACCGCAGATGTGCAAGAAGTGGAAGTTTCTATTTTAACGTCTATTGAAACGATTGTAAGAGAACCATTAACCGTAATTATTGCAATCTCCATCATGCTTTTCATGAGTTTAAAATTGACACTTTTTGTGTTTATTTTATTGCCAGTTTCTGGGTTTATCATTTCTTCAATCAGTAAAAAACTAAAAGCGAAATCTGTAAAAGCACAAAAGGAAACCGGTAATTTCTTGTCTTTTATAGAAGAGACTTTAACTGGTCTAAGAATCATAAAAGGTTTTAATGCTGAAAAAATAATAGCCTCAAAGTTTAACGCGTCAACGAAAGAGTTTAAGAATTTGATGACCAGTGTTTTCCATAGGCAAACACTCGCATCACCAATGAGTGAGTTTTTAGGATCTGCTACCATCATTGCCATTTTGTGGTATGGAGGGTCGGAAGTTTTATCTAAAACAAGCAACTTACAACCCGATGAATTCTTCGGCTACATTGTATTATTTTACACCGTTTTGAACCCTATAAAGTTAATTACGACGGCATTTTACAAAATCCAGAAGGGGGAAGCTTCGGCAGAAAGAATTATGGCCGTTTTAAATGCTGAAAACGAAATTAAAGACCTTAAAAATGCGCTTGTAAAAAGTGAATTTATAGATGAAATTGAATTCAAAAACATCTCTTTTAAATACAAAGATGACGATGTTTTAAAAGACTTTTCACTCACCATAAAAAAAGGAGAAACAGTTGCTTTGGTGGGACAGTCTGGAAGTGGAAAATCTACATTAGCCAATTTAATAACTCGTTTTTATGATGTAAATGAGGGCGCAGTATTCATTGATGGCATAAACATCAAAGAGGTTACAAAAAAATCATTGCGTGCCTTAATGGGCATTGTTTCACAGGATTCTATCCTATTCAATGACACGATTGCAAACAACATTAAATTGGGTGCTCAAAATGCAACGGACTTGGCTGTATTGAAAGCTTCAGAAATTGCAAATGCAAACGAATTCATTCAACAATTACCAAAGAAATTTGACACGAATATTGGGGATAGTGGAAACACGCTCTCTGGTGGTCAAAAACAACGTTTATCAATTGCCAGAGCTGTTTTAAAGAATCCACCAATAATGATCTTAGATGAAGCGACGTCTGCTTTAGATACAGAATCGGAACAACTGGTACAAGCTGCTTTAGAAAAAATGATGCAAAATAGAACTTCTTTAGTCATTGCACATAGATTGTCTACCATTCAGAAAGCAGATAAAATTGTGGTACTAAAAAAAGGGGAAATTGTTGAAGAAGGAAAGCACCAAGATTTACTTGCTAAAAAAGGAGAATACTTCAAACTAGTAAACATGCAATCGTTAAGCTAATTAATGCATCGAATTTCTTTTTATGACCAGAAGAAAGGGCTTCTCTTAGCGAATTACCTACTGAAGTATACATTAGATAGGGTTCTAAAAAACAACGATTGTAGCCTATTTAAAGACCTCTAAAAATCCTTTCAATATGCATCTTAAACCTACAGACTTTAATTGAGAACGAGAACAATCAATCGTTGAATTTCCGATGGTTTTTTGATCGATTACTCATAATCTTCTTCCGCCTACTAACTAAATTTTAAGCAAAAAAAACTGTCTTAAAAAGACAGTTTAATTTTATTAGGTATCCTACAAATTAATCAAAAGATGTACTTTGATTTACTTTTGTATACTGAGCATTTAATACAACTTTTCCTGTTGCATCTGTTAAGAAAGCTAACACTGCTGTATTTTCCACATTTGAAACTGCGTAAGAAGAAAGATTAACAGAATACGGCTTATGAGTTAAACCTAATCCTGATTCGGTATCGTCTCCCAATACAGCTGTTGCTGAATATCTTAAAACATGATTGTGTTCAAAGTTTGATAGGTTACTTCCTCCTCCATAATAACTTGTATAGTTTGCTTGGTTCGCTAGAATTCCATCCTCTAAAACAAAAACGACTATTTTAGTTCCACTTACACTTTCTGCAAAACCAGTACTCACCAAAATATTCATTGTAGATCCGTCTAAAGTAGCCCCCACTGCCAAACCTACATTTGTTGACCCTTGAGCAGTATTAACGGCTTGCGCAACATTACTAGGTTCTGGGTAATCCCACTCTGCTTCTCTATTTACGAAAGCAGATGGATAACCAGGTATATCAAATGCAGTATCTAAAGCACTTGAATACGAATTCTCCATTGCATCACCAATATGAGCTCCTACTGCAAACACCTTATCTGTTTCTGCTTCTACTAAACTAATGGCATAAGAAACTCGTGGACACCATCCACACCAAGTTCCTGTATAATCTTCTATGATTGCTTTTTTCGTATAGGTAGTTGGTAAAGAAACATCCGATACCTGTATAGTAATTTCATTACTTGTTAATGAAGAAAAAGTTGCTTTTGCAGTTATTGCTCCAACTTCAGTAGCTAAATAACCACTTCCGTTATAGATCGTATTATTTACAACATACTGACAGTCGGCGGTTTTATCTTCTGTGTTACCATCGCTATAAGTAGCAACTACATTAAAGTTTGTAACTTGACCAATTGCCAATGCGAGTTCACTTGAGGTAATCTCAATAGAGGTTACGGTAGCAACTTCGTTTACAGTAAGCGTAACTTGATTACTGGTAAATGTGCTGTGTGTTGCAACAACTGT
This sequence comes from Polaribacter sp., assembly GCA_018663625.1. Classification (GTDB taxonomy): domain Bacteria; phylum Bacteroidota; class Bacteroidia; order Flavobacteriales; family Flavobacteriaceae; genus Polaribacter. Next base: position 20,848 of record JABJPX010000028.1, read on the forward strand.
ATAGGTTCCTGGAGAAGTTGGTGTATAAGTATTCCCAGAAATACTTGTACCATTCACTTTGAAAGAAGATTCTGAGGTTACTGTTGCGTTTAAATTTGTTTTTACTGTAAAAATAACGGAATTACCTTCATCAAAAGAAGTTTTGTCTGAAGACAGTACAATAGAGGTTACTGTTGATACTGGTGGTGGAGTCACTGTACCCCCTGTTTCTTCTGAAGAAGAACATGAAAAGAAAAAAAGAGTTGTTAAAATTGCAATAAAATAAATTGGATTGGGATATTTCATGAGTTAATTATTTATATTTGAATCTGTTCCTGAAATGATTTTAAATTACTTTGTAAATAACAATAAATTTTAACACATAAACAAAGTATGAATGTAAAATAATAGCAATCAAAATAAAAAGTCAATCTAGATTCTCTTTTATGCTTACAAATTTTCTTTCATTTAAACCCAATCTTTCAATTATGAAAAAAATAGTATTCCTATATCTTTTTTCCTTTTCGGCTACTTGTTTCTCTCAAAAAAAAATACCTAATATTAATGTAACCACATTAAAGGGCAAATCGGTATCGATCGAAAGTCAACTTTCAAAAGATAAGGTGACCGTTTTAGTTTTTTGGGCTACTTGGTGTGTTCCTTGTATTAATGAGTTGGATGCGATTAGTGATGTTTATGAAGATTGGCAAGAGGAAACAAGTGTTGACCTTATTGCAATATCTACCGACGATTCTCGGACTCAGAAAAGAATTAAACCGATGATCAATGGAAAAGGATGGGAATATCAAATTTTATTGGATAAAAACCAGGAATTAAAAAGAGCACTGAATATTACTTTGATTCCGCATGTCGTTGTTCTAAAAGGCAATGAAATTGTATACAGACATACGGGGTTTGCTCCAGGTGCAGAAGATGAATTGTATGAAATGATAAAAAAGCACTCTAAATAATTATAATTCCCCCCACTTATGAAAAAAACAATAACCTTTTTTATCACACTGCTTTCTTTAGCTTCATTTTCTCAACAGGACAGTCATATTTCTTATGGGTTTGAATCGAATTCTCAATATTATTTAGACGATTCCAAAACAGGTGATTTTCTAGAATCAAATCGATTTCGATCGAATAATTTTTTTAAAATCGACTATTATTATAAAAACTTTTATGTCGGTTTACAAGCAGAAAGTTATGAACCTAAGGCGATGTTAAATTATTCGCCCAATTTAGATAAAACAAATCTTGGATTGTACTATGTAGGATACAAAACTAATAAAATAGCATTTACGCTAGGGCATTTTTACGAACAATTTGGAAGTGGTCTCATATTAAGATCTTGGGAAGACCGTCAATTAGGAATTAACAATGCCCTACGAGGTGGACGTGTTAAATTCAGTCCAAAAGAGTACTTGCATTTTACTAGTTTTTACGCAAAACAACGAAAAGGCTTTGCTGTTTCTAAAGGAAATATCGTTGGTTTTAATTCAGACTTTGACATCTCATCTGCCTTTAACTTTGAAAATTCATCTTTCAGTGCTGGGTTTAGCTATGTAGGAAGAACACAAGAAAGAACCGAAACTAATTTTGATTACAAAAACAGCACCAATTTATTTTCTAGCCGAGTAGAGTTTTCTAAAGATAATTTTTATTCCAACCTCGAGTATGTGGCAAAAGGAAAGGATGCCGTGATCATTCAAAACCAGATCAAGAATGCAAAAAAAGGAGCTGCTCTGTTAGCAAATTTTGGGTATGCAAAAAAAGGATTAGGGATTAATGCAACGTTTAGAAGGATGGAAAACATGAACATCTATTCTGACAGAGAAGCCAATGGAAACATTTACAACGAAAGTGTTGTGAACTACTTGCCTGCTTTAACAAAACAGCATGATTATCTGTTAACGAATATCTATGTGTATCAAGCTCAACCTCAAGTCTCCTTTCAAGATCCATCACTTATAAAATCTGGGGAAATTGGAGGACAATTAGATCTGTACTATAAGATAAAAAAAGGGACTTTTTTAGGGGGAAAATACGGAACAAAAATTGCTCTGAATTATTCTTCTTGGCATGGGTTAAAGGCAGATTATGACTTTGCTGGTTTTGATTATGAAACGGAATTCTTAGGTTTTGGCCAAAAATATTTTTCAGACCTCAGTATAGAAGTTCGCAAGAAATGGTCCAAGCAATGGAACACAATATTTTATTATGTAAACCAATCCTACAACAAAAGATATATTGAAGAAACCTTTGGAGAAATCAATGCAAATATCTTTGTAAGTGAAGCAACATATAAAATGGGGAAAGGAAAATCACTACGTTTTGAAGCTCAACTTTTAGCAACCAATGATGATAAAAAAAATTGGGCTGGTGGAACAGTTGAATACAATGCTACGTCAAAATTAGCTGTTTATATAAACGATATTTACAACTATGGGAATGACAATGTCGACCAACAAATTCACTACTACAATGTAGGCGGAAGTTATACGGTAGGTGCACATCGGTTTGCTTTAAATTACGGAAGACAACGTGGAGGTTTAATTTGTATTGGTGGGGTCTGTAGAAATGTTCCTGAGAGTACTGGAATTTCTGCAAACATTACCATGTCTTTTTAATGTAATTACTGAACTTGAAGCCCTAGTTGCTTTCCTTTTTGAAGCATAAAATCATAAGAAGCTTGGTGCTCATTTGGTATTTTACCATCTAAGATCGCTTCTTTGATAGCTTCTTTGATTTGACCAATTTCTTTACAAGGCTTTAAATTAAATGCTTTCATAATTTCTTCTCCAGAAATTGGTGGTTGAAAATTACGAACACGATCTCGTTCTTCTACCTCTTTAATTTTGATACGAACCAATTCAAAATTTTGATGGTATCGTTTGAATTTTTTTGGGTTTTTAGTGGTAATATCGGCTTCACAAAGCGTCATTAAAGAATTAATATCGTTACCGGCATCAAAAACCAAACGTCTAACAGCTGCATCGGTAACTTCGCTCGCCAATACAATTGGTCTAGAACTTAATAATACCATTTTCTGAACAAACTTCATCTTGTTATTTAATGGCATTTTTAATCGCTTAAATAGTTTGTACACCATTTTAGCTCCTACAAATTCATGAGAATGAAACGTCCAACCTACTTTTTTGCTGAATTTTTTTGTGGGTGCTTTTCCAATATCATGTAAAAGTGCTGCCCATCGCAACCAAACATCTTCGGTCCTCTCAGAAATATTATCGACAACCTCCAATGTATGATAAAAATTATCTTTGTGTTTTTGTCCTTCTACCTCCTCTACTCCTTTTAAATCGATTAACTCTGGCAATATCTGAGACAATAATCCTGTTGCTTCTAAATGTAAAAAACCAATTGAAGGTTTTGCAGACATTAAAATTTTATGCAATTCATCAATAACACGTTCGCGAGTAATAATTTGCAATCTGTCAGAATTTTTCGCAATTGCTTGCAACGAATTCGATTCAATTGTAAAATTTAATTGCGTTGCAAAGCGAATGGCCCGCATCATTCTTAAGGGATCATCGGAATACGTAATGTCTGGATCTAGAGGGGTCTTAATATTCTTTTTTACTAAATCATCTATTCCATTAAAGGGGTCTGACAAATCACCGAAATTCAATTCATTTAAACTCAGTGCCAACACATTGATTGTAAAATCGCGCCTATTTTGGTCATCTGCCAAACTTCCTTCAGAAACTTCAGGATTTCTACTTTCTTCTGAATAGGACTCTTTTCTAGCACCTACAAATTCAATTTCAACATCTTTATAACGCAACATAGCAGTCCCGTAGGTTTTAAAAACTTGAACTTTTGGTTTATTTGATAATAAACTGGCTACTTTTTCAGCCAATTCAATCCCGCTTCCAACAGCAACAATATCGATATCTTTGGCAGAACCTCTTTTTAAGAAAAAATCACGTACAAAGCCACCAATCACATAACTGTCTATAGATAATAATTTTGATGCTTTTGAAATTACGGTGAAGATTTCTGATGAAATTGCCTCTTTGAAATTTGTATTTATATTTGTCACAGATTGACGCCTCTTTTATATTGATTCTTATGCTCTTAAAATCTGAACTTCGCTACCTACAACTTTTAAAATTGTTGAAGGTTTTGCATGCACTCGATTTTGATGCAAACTTACTATATAATCAACACCTTCCAAAATTGGTTGGCTAATTTCTTGAAATGATTTTGGTGTCGCTTCTCCGCTTACATTTGCAGAGGTTGATATGATTGGTTTTTGGAATCTTTTAATCAATTTTCTGCAAAATGCATCTTGCACAACTCTTATGGCAATGGTACCATCTGTGGCAAGTGCATTTTTTGCAAATCCTTTTGGATTTTCATAAATAATCGTCGTTGGTTTCTTTGAGTTTTTAAGAAGTACGATTACACTTTGAGGAACAGTAACATATTTTTTTAACATGGAAATAGAACTCACCAAAACAATTAGACTCTTGCTTTCAGATCTTTTTTTAAGTTGAAACACTTTAGCAACTGCCTCAAAACTGAAGGCATCACATCCAACTCCCCAAACGGTATCTGTTGGGTACAAAAGGATATTTCCTTCTGTTAGTTGTTGGGACGCTTCTTTTATGGAATCACTCATCATTGTTTAGTTATACTTTTCTTGAAGCCATTTTTTAATAAAACTCAATTTCTCGGGTGGACACTGATCTAAGCTTTGCAAACACAAAAATAGTTTATTTCCATTTTTATCCGCGTCTCTTAACTTATATTTTAACCATAAAAAAGGTTTCTTATAGTTTTGAATGTAAGATAGTTTATAATCATCTGACAAAATAGCCGTGTTCTTTTTTATTTCGATATGATTTGATAATGATTCTGGTAAAAATTGAGTAGCATGTCTAAATCGATGGCTAATATTATTGATATGATCTTCTTCATGTTTCTTTAAAAAAGTATCAATGGTAGATTTTCTGATTGGAAGCGGAACATGATGCGATTTAAAATATTGATGAAATCCTGTTTTTTTTGCGATCAATTGTTGAGCTTTATAGTGCCCTGCTCTTTCTAGTTTTACTTTATTAAATCGTTGTAAAAAAATGCGTTTTACTTTCTTAAAAAAGACATTTTCATCAAAAGGCTTCCAAACGCCTCGAATAACTGGCTTATTATTAATAAAAAAATCTGTCGGAATTACTTTTTTTATTAAAAAAACATCATCGTTAAAAATTACAAAAGATGATGACAAACCAGGTATCCTGTGAATCATAGTCGCAATTGACCTTGAATTAAATGTTGGTAAATATTGAGTATAACCTTCAAAAATAACTTTATGATCTACAATAAAAACATTTGGGAATTCTCGTTGTGCTTTCTCTTGGTCTTTTAAAAAATCTGGAATCTGGTTGTCAGTAACTATAAAAATATTTCTAACAAATTCTGCATATTTTAAAATTGACTTTACACAGAATTCGATTTCATTTACATGATCATACCGAGTTCTCAAAGATTTGTTATTTACAGAATGAGTATGCTCTAAATAGGTTTCCATTTTTTCCTTATGAAAAGGATCGTTCCCGTCTACCCACATAATTACAGCATCTATAGCGGGTACTTCATCTTTTTTCATTTAGGAAATTTTTTGATTGAATAACCATAGTTTAATATATCTTGTCAAAACCCCATATGCATGTGTTTTTGCAATTAAAAAACCTGGGAATCCATCTAAGAAACCTAAGCGAACTATATAATGTACAAAAAAACGCACAGGAGGTTTAATTAAAATATGGTATAAATTTACCGTTTTGCCTTGCGCTTGCAATTGTCTTGCCCTTAAAGCGGCATAATGATTTAGTTTTTCGATATAGTGGTTGTAATTCCGGTATGAATAATGGTCAATTTTATGCTTAAAGAAACCTAATTTACCATTGGCTAAAATCGTTTCATGAACAGGATTCCCATTGTATCTGCAAAATTCTTTTAAAAATAAACGAACTACTTTATCTCTTTGAAAACCACCGTATTTGACAATTTTTCCAGAAAGATAAAAAGATCTTCGCACATAAAACCCAACATAATTTCCGGGGTTTTTAACGGCTTCTATCACTTCTTTTTCTACATCAGGAGTTACTCTTTCATCTGCATCCAAAATATAAATCCAATCGTGTTGAGCCTGATCGATCGCAAAGTTTTTTTGTGACGAAAAATCATCAAACTTTCGCTTGATGATTTTTACATTGTGCTTTTTGGCTAATTCTAGTGTTTTATCACTACTAAACGAATCAATTACAATAATTTCATTGGCAAAACCAACTGATTTTATTGCTTCTTCAATATGTATTTCTTCATTTAAAGTAGGAATAATTGCAGTAATCTTTTTCATTTATTTTTTTTTAAACAGCTACATCATATTCTCTCAACGCATCATTTAGGGATGTTTTTTTATTTGTACTTTCTTTTCTTTTTCCAATAATTAATGCACAAGGAACATTGTATTCTCCCGCTGCAAACTTTTTCACATAACTTCCAGGAATTACTACAGATCTTGCAGGTACGATTCCTTTCATTTCTATTGGTGTATCTCCTGTTACATCAATAATTTTAGTACTCATTGTCAACACTACATTAGCACCTAAAACAGCTTCTTTCTCTACACGCACACCCTCTACAACGATGCATCGAGATCCGATGAAAGCACCTTCTTCTATGATGACTGGAGCGGCTTGCAAAGGTTCTAAAACACCTCCAATACCAACACCTCCAGACAAATGAACGTTTTTACCTATTTGAGCACACGATCCAACGGTTGCCCAGGTATCTACCATCGTCCCTTCATCTACATAGGCTCCTATATTAACGTAACTTGGCATTAATATTGTGCCCGGTGCAATAAAAGATCCATGACGAGCGACCGCATTGGGTACAACTCGGATTCCTCTTTCTGCAAAATTCCTTTTTAATGGTATTTTATCGTGATATTCAAAGATCCCTGCTTCTAAAGTTTCCATTTTTTGAATTGGAAAATATAAAACAACTGCTTTTTTTACCCATTCATTCACTTGCCAACCAGAAGCTGTTGGCTCTGCAACTCTAAGAGCGCCTTTATCTAATAAATCAACAACTTTTCGGATCGTTTGAATTGTCTTTTCTTCTTTCAATAAATCACGGTTATCCCATGCTGTTTCTATAATTTCTCTAATTTCTTTCATCTGAATTATTTCGTTTCTACAAATATAAAACTAACGTTAAATACCAAGACAAATATACATATTTTAAACATATTACTGATCCTTGTTTAATTTCGTATTTTTGCATAAAATATTTAAATTTGGGAAGAATTCTAGCCATTGACTTTGGAAAAAAACGAACAGGTATTGCGGTTACAGATGAAATGAAAATTATTGCTTCTGGATTGACAACGGTAGATACTAAAGAGCTATTAGGCTTTTTGAAAACCTATATTTCAAAAGAAAAAGTAGATTTGTTTTTGGTTGGAAAACCAAAACAAATGGACAATACGGATAGTGAAAGTGAAACATTAATTGCTCCTTTTTTAAAGAAATTAGAACAACAAATTTCAAAAATTCCAATACACCGTGTTGATGAGCGTTTTACCTCTAAAATGGCTTTTCAAACAATGATTGATAGTGGTCTAAACAAAAATCAACGAAAGAACAAAGCCCTGGTCGATGAAATTAGTGCCACAATAATTTTACAATCTTACTTATACAATCAATAAAAAAGGAAAACAAAATCACTTTTAACGAATAAATTCATAATCTAAAATTGGCGAATCGTAATTGTAAATCGTACTTTTGAAGCCTTAAAAAGAAATAAATGATATTACCCATTGTTGCATACGGAGATCCTGTTTTAAGAAAGGTAGGAATTTCCATTGACGCGGATTACCCGGAGTTAGAAAAGTTAATCTCTAACATGAAAGAAACCATGTACAACGCTTCTGGTGTTGGTTTGGCTGCTCCACAAATAGGAAAAGCTATTCGTGTCTTTTTAATTGATGCTTCCCCCTTTGCCGATGATGAAGATTTGTCTGAAAAAGAACGCATTATTTTAAAGAATTTTAACCGCGTTTTTATAAATCCTCAAATCATAAAGGAAGAAGGCAAAGAATGGGTTTTTAACGAAGGTTGTTTAAGCATTCCTGATGTTCGAGAAGATGTCTTACGTAAAGAAAAAATAACCATTGAATATCAGGATGAAAACTTTAAAAAACACACAGAAGTTTTAGAAGGTTTAGCGGCGAGAGTATTTCAGCATGAATATGATCATATTGAAGGGGTTTTGTTTACGGATAAACTCTCTTCATTGAAGAAAAGAATTATTAAAAAGAAATTAGAAAATATTTCAAAAGGAAAGATTAAAGCAGACTACAGAATGCGTTTCCCAAATTTTAAAAAAGGTAAATAATCTTTTAATTAAGATAAAAAAAAATACAAATGGAATTTAATAAAATTATTGCAGTTACAGGAAAACCAGGATTATTTGAAGTAGTTTCACAAACAAAAACAGGTGTTATCGTCGCCTCTTTAAACGATAAAAAAAGATTCCCAATTACTTCAACACAGAATATTAGCATGTTAGAAAACATTGCCATATACACCTATGAAGAAGAAGTTTTATTGCTAAATATTTTTAAAAAAATATTTGATAAAGAAGCCGGAAAAGAAAGTATTTCTCACAAAGAGAGTGGAAATAAACTGAAGAGTTATTTTTCTGAAATATTACCAGAATATGATGAGGAAAGAGTGTATGCTTCAAATATAAAGAAGATCATACAATGGTATAATATTTTAGTGAATGCCGGTTTAGACTTCTCTAAAATTGAAGCTACTTCTACAGAAAATACAGAAAAAGTATAATTTCCGTTTTTCGTAATATCGTGTATAACAAGATTCTAAAGCATTCATTCTATTGCCTTGATGCACGCTACAGGTTCTTCCGTTAGCGCATTCTATTACTGAAACGTTGAAACTCAATAACAATGAATTCTAGAAAAGAACAATTAGCTGCTTTTAATCGATTGTTAGATATTATGGATGAGCTTCGCGAGAAGTGTCCCTGGGATAAAAAGCAAACTTTGGAAAGTCTTCGTCATCTTACAATCGAAGAAACCTATGAACTTGCTGATGCTATTCTTGACAATGATTTACAAGAAATAAAAAAAGAATTAGGAGATGTATTGCTGCATATTGTTTTTTATGCAAAAATAGGAAGTGAAAAAAAAGCATTTGATATTGGCGACGTAGCCAACTCGATTTCGGACAAACTAATCAGTAGACATCCTCACATCTATGGAGATGTAAAAGTTGAGAACGAAGAAGATGTTAAAAGAAATTGGGAGCAACTAAAACTCAAAGAAGGCAAAAAATCTGTATTGGAGGGTGTGCCTAAAAGCTTACCTGCAGTCGTAAAAGCATCTCGAATTCAAGAAAAAGTAGCTGGTGTTGGTTTTGATTGGGAAAAACCCGAGCAAGTTTGGGAAAAGGTACAGGAAGAACTGGAAGAACTAAACGAAGAAATTAAAAAAGGGAATAAAGAAAACACTGAAAAAGAATTTGGTGACGTGTTATTTTCAATGATTAATTATGCCCGTTTTATCGATGTAAATCCAGAAAATGCATTAGAGAAAACAAACAAAAAATTCATCAATCGTTTTCAATTTTTAGAAAAAATTGCCAAAAAAGAAGGAAAAAATATTTCGGAGATGACGTTCGCTGAAATGGATGTGTATTGGGAGAAATCGAAAGAATTCTTCAACTAAACAATTGAGCAAGTTCTTAAAAGTTCAGTTGCTCGCATTCATAATTATTTATTTTTTTAAATGAAAAATTTAACAATTATCGGAGGAGGTCCTGCTGCTTTAATGCTTGCTGCGCAAATTGACACAAAAAAGTATCGAGTACGCCTTTGTGAAAAGAAAAAAACAGTAGGAAGAAAATTCTTAGTTGCTGGTGAAGGCGGACTAAATTTAACTTATAATTCGTCAACTGAAGAATTGATAGACCAGTATTCGCCAAAAAGTTTTATGGACCCAATTCTTCGAGATTTCACCAACGAAGATTTGATAGATTGGTTGCAATGTCATGAGATTCCAACATTTACAGGATCGAGCAATCGAGTATTTCCAGATATGGAAATGAAACCGATTGAGGTCCTAAAAAAAATTACTGATTTCATCGCGGCGAAAGAAATCAAATTCAACCGAGATACTACCTGGTTAGGATGGGATAAAAAAGGGGATTTAAACTTTGAGAAAAATATCGATAAAGACGCTGACATTGTTGTTTACGCAATGGGAGGAGCCAGCTGGAAAGTAACCGGTTCTGACGGTCTATGGAGCGAGCCCTTTAAAAAAAGAGGCATTCAGATCCAACCGTTTAAAGCAGCCAATTGTGCTTTTGAAGTTGATTGGAATCCTCATTTCATAACAACTCACGAAGGAAAACCTTTAAAAAATATTGCACTTACTTTTAATGATTGTGTTGCTAAAGGTGAATTGGTTATTTCTAAATTTGGACTTGAAGGGAATGCAATTTATGCTTTAAGTCAAAAGATTCAAAACAAGCTTCTTGTTGAAAAAAATGCGGTCATTTATTTGGATTTAAAACCAACAATGACTGTTTTACAGCTGAAAGAGAAATACAAAAAATCTCCACGATCCAAAGTGACTGAGATTTTAAAAAAAGACCTCAACCTCAACCGAATATCCATTGGAATCCTCAAACACTTTACAGATAAAGAAACATTTTCCGATCCTGAGAAACTTGTTCAAATACTTAAATCTATTCCAATAATGATTAAATCTTCTGGAGAATTGGACAAAGCCATTTCTTCTTTAGGAGGAATTTCTCTTTCAGAAATAGATGCTAATTTCCAACTTAAAAAATTACCAAATTCCTATGCTATTGGAGAAATGTTAGATTGGTATGCACCCACGGGAGGCTATTTACTACAAGGTTGTTTTAGTATGGGGGCTGTTTTAGCCAATCACTTGAATGGATTAAATACTGAATAAAAAAACCTCTTTTGTATGATAGAATCAAAATCAAAAGAGGCTGTTTTTTTTATGATACTAATTTCTTAGCGTTTTTTACTTTTTGCTTTGTCAATGCAATGTCAATTACTTCTTTCATTTCAGAAACATAATGAAAAGTAAGACCTTTTAAATAGCTTTCTTTTATTTCTAAAATGTCTTTTCGATTGTCTTCACACAAGACTATTTCTTTAACATTTGCTCTTTTTGCTGCTAATATTTTTTCTTTAATTCCGCCAACGGGTAACACCTTTCCTCGCAAAGTAATTTCTCCTGTCATGGCTAATTTACTTTTTACTTTACGTTGTGTAAATGAGGACAACAAAGAGGTTAACATCGTAATCCCCGCACTTGGTCCATCTTTGGGTGTTGCACCTTCAGGTACATGAATGTGTACATTGTATTTTTCTAAAATGTCAGATTCTACTCCAAAATCAACAGCATTTGCTTTGATATATTCCATTGCAATGGTTGCCGACTCCTTCATTACCTTTCCTAAATTACCAGTAATAGAAAGCGCGCCTTTTCCTTTAGAGAGAATCGATTCAATGAATAAAATATCACCTCCAACAGCAGTCCACGCCAATCCTGTAACGACTCCGGCGACTCCGTTGTTTTCATATTTATCTCTTTCCAGTCTTGGTGGACCTAGGATATCTTCAATCTTATCTGTAGATACTATAATTTCATAAGCCTCTTCTAGCGCAATTGATTTTGCTGCAAAACGAACCACTTTAGCAATTTGTTTTTCCAATCCTCTCACTCCAGATTCTCGGGTATACCCCACCACTATTTTCTCTATTTGAGCTTTGCCTAACTTTAAATGTTCTGCTCTTAAACCATGCTCTTTTAATTGTTTTGGCAATAAGTATTTCTTGGCAATTTCAATCTTTTCTTCTATGGTATACCCAGAAACGTTTATCAATTCCATTCGATCTCTTAGCGCCCAAGGAACTTCGCCAATATTGTTTGCCGTTGCTATAAAAAGCACTTTCGACAGGTCATAACCAACTTCTAAATAATTGTCATAAAACGCTGTATTTTGCTCAGGATCTAAAACTTCTAACATGGCAGAAGAAGGATCACCTTGATGCCCTTTTGCTAATTTATCAATTTCATCTAATACAAAAACAGGGTTCGATGTTCCTGCTTTTTTTAAATTCTGAATCAACCTACCTGGCATGGCACCAATATATGTTTTTCTGTGTCCACGAATTTCAGATTCGTCTCGCAAACCACCCAAAGACATTCTTACATACTTTCTCCCCAAAGCTTCTGCAACAGACTTTCCTAGAGAAGTTTTACCAACCCCTGGAGGTCCATACAAACAAATAATTGGTGATTTCATATCGTTCCGCAATTTTAAAACCGCCAAATGTTCGATAATTCTTTCTTTCACTTTTTCCAATCCAAAGTGATCTCTATCTAATATTTTTACAGCGCGTTTTAAATCGAACTTATCTTCAGAAAACTCTCCCCAAGGTAATTCTAAAAGTAATTCTAAATAATTACGTTGTACACCATAATCTGCCATTTGCGGATTCATTCTTCGCAAACGCGCCAATTCTTTTTCGAAAGTATTTTTTACTTCTTTTCCCCACTTTTTGGTTTTACCCTTTAGGCGCATTTCTTCTAATTCCTCATCATTAGAAACCCCTCCCAATTCTTCTTGAATGGTTTTTAATTGCTGATTTAAATAATATTCTCTTTGTTGCTGATCTAAATCTTCTCTTGTTTTAGATTGAATATCATTTCGCAATTGTAGTTTTTGAAGCTCTTTATTTAAGTTCTTTAAAGCCAATAAAGCCCGTTCTTTTAGATTGTCTTTTTCTAAAATAACTTGTTTTTGCAATACACTTAAATCCATATTTGATGAAATAAAATTCACCAAAAAAGAATCTGATTTTATGTTTTTAATTGCAAAAGAAGCTTCCGAAGGCAACATTGGATTTTCTTTTATAACCTCTAAAGCTTGTTCTTGTATATCTTGAATAATTGCTTTAAATTCTTTTTTATCTTCAACAATCTTATCATCTGCAGATTCTATAACTGTTGCTTTTAAATAAGGTTTGTCTTGAAGAATTGTATCAATTTTAAATCTTTTCTTTCCTTGTATGATTACGGTTGTATTCCCATCAGGCATTTTTAAAACACGTAATATTTGCGCTACGACTCCTGTAGTATGAATATCTTTTAGCCCTGGTTCTTCTACATCTTCGTCTCTTTGCGCAACAACTCCAATAACTTTATCGCCTTTATTAGCATCTTTAATTAATTGAATCGACTTGTCCCTACCAGCGGTAATTGGAATTACTACACCTGGAAATAAGACTGTATTTCTTAAAGGTAAAATAGATAATGTTTCTGGAACACTTTCGTTATTAATGATCTCTTCATCCTCAGGAGTCATTAATGGAATTAACTCAGAATCTTCGTTTAAAACACTGTGTAAAGACAAACTGTCTAAAGTGGTTATTTTTGGCTTACTCATAGGCTATATATATGTCAAACTGACATTATTTTTTTTATATTGAAAATTCAATATTTAATTACTTTTATTAACTATATGATAATCATATATTTAAATATCGTTTGTTATTTATCTTCCTAATGTAATTCAATTCTTGTGCCAACATGAATTGGTCTAAAAATTACTTTTAAAAAGAGTTTAATGTAAGTCGCTTCTAAACTTCAATTTTTAACCCATCATAAGCTAAAAAAATATTTTCTGGTAAATTGTTTTGCACCGAATCATGCAACCCTAATTTGTGGCTTATGTGTGTAAAATATGTTTTTTTTGGCTGAATTTCCTCTACAAATAACAAGGCTTCTTCTAAATTAAAGTGTGTAGGATGCGTTTCTATTCTTAGTGCATTTACGATTAAAATATCTAAATTCTTAAGCTTCTCTTTTTCTGATAAATCAATCGTTTTTACATCGGTTAAATAAGCGATATTATTAAATCGATAGCAAGTAATTGACAAAGGGCCGTGAAAAGCCTTTATTGGAGTAACGGTTACATTATTGAGTATAAATTTAGCTTGATCTACCAGGTTGACTTGAATTCGAGGCGCTCCAGGATATCTATTTTCAGTTTTAAACACATACTCGAATCGTTGTTCTAAACTTTTTAATGTTTGCGCATCTAAGTAAATAGGAACAGCTCCCATTTGAAAACAATAGGGTCTTAAATCGTCTATACCAGCGGTATGATCTGAATGTTCGTGGGTAAATAGAACCCCATTAATTGAACGTACATTTTCTCGTAACATTTGCTGTCTAAAATCAGGTCCACAGTCAATTACATAAGTAAACTCATCCCATGAAATTAGGATTGAAGCACGCAATCGTTTGTCTTTCTCATTTTGAGATAAACATACAGGATGATCATTGGCCAACATGGGGACTCCAGTAGAAGTTCCTGTCCCTAAAAAAGTAATTTTAATATCTTTTACTGCTTGTTTCATTACTTAACAAAAATAACATAAAAATTGACTGATAGCATTCTATTTTAGTACATTTGTTAGACTTTATAAAAATAAAACATGGCAATTTCTTTAAAAGGAGATCAAAAAATAAGTACAATCCCTGCTACAAAAAGCAAAGCTTTACGAATTAACTTAAACACAGACATATACGGTACCTTCGCAGAGATTGGTGCTGGACAAGAAACGGTTCGAAATTTCTTTAGAGCAGGAGCATCTTCAGGAACAATTGCGAAAGCAATGAGTGCGTATGATAAAGATTTTTCTGATGCTATTTATGGGATTGAGGAAGACAAACGCTATGTAACAGAACCTCGTTTAAAAAGAATGTTACGCCATGAAATTGACTTAATTGAAGATCGTTTAAGCAGAAATAAACATCCTGATAAATTATTTTTCTCTTACGCAAACACGGTCGCTACTATAGATTTTGCTAAAAAATTTAAAGGCCATGGTTGGGTAGGAATTCGATTCCAGCTAGATCCTTTAGAAGATTATAATGAAATTATTTTACACCTTCGTTTTAAAGAGACGGATGCCCGCTTACAACAAGAAACTTTAGGTATTTTAGGGGTAAATTTAATTCATGGAGCTTTTTACTTAAATGACAACCCAAAAGAATTGGTAAAATCATTCTATGACAATTTAGATGGAGATCAATTAGAAATTGACATGATCAATTTCTCTGGACCTCGTTTTATGTATGTCGACAATCGTTTAATGAGTTTACAGCTCCTTAAAAATGGGATGACAAATGCAGTTATGTTTGGCCCAGACGGAATTAATCTTTTACCTGCGCAAGTACTTTACAAAAAGAATATTTTAGCGCTACGAGGTAGTTTTAGACCGGTAACAAAAGTAAACATGGACATGTATGAAAAGTCTAAAAAACTTTTCTTAGCAGAAAAAAAAGTAAAAGAAGAAAATACACAAGTAATTTTTGAAATTACGCTTAGTAATCTTCGTGCAGAAGGTGAAATTAATGAACGAGACTTCCTCGATAGAGCAGAATTATTATGCTCTTTAGGTCAGAATGTAATGATTACCAATTTTCAACAGTATTTTAAATTGGTTGAATATTTTAGTGAGTTTACAAAAGAAAGAATGGGGCTCGCAATGGGCGTTTACAACCTAATTCAAATTTTTGATGAAAAGTATTACCGCAACCTAAGTGGAGGTATTTTAGAAGCTTTTGGAAAACTTTTTTACAGAGATTTAAAAGTATACATGTATCCATATCACGATCAAGAAACTGGAGAATATATCAATAGTGAAAATTTAAAAGTTCCGCCAAGAATGAAAGAATTGTATAAATTCTTTAACAACAATGGGAAACTTGTAAATATTGATGATTTTGATGCTGAAATTTTGGATATTTTTTCTAGAACTGTCCTAAAAATGATTGTTAAAGGCGATGATGGGTGGGAACAAATGTTACCAAAAGGAATTGCTGAAACCATTAAAGCAAAAAAACTTTTTGGATATTCTAAATCAAAAGCAAAACGATAGCATTAAACCTTTTCTGATACCTGTCGTCTAAACATAAAACAATTTAATTGACAGACGAAGTCACTTTGATCCAACATTTAAAAGAAACGAAAAGCAAAGAATCAGCTTTTCGTAAATTAATTTCGCAATACAAAGAGCGATTGTATTGGCATATCCGAAAAATTGTAATTTCTCATGACGATGCTGACGATGTATTGCAAAACACGTTTATCAAAATTTTTAAAAATATCGATGCTTTTAAAGGTGATAGTAAATTGTATTCTTGGATGTATCGAATTGCAACCAATGAGTCAATTACATTCATCAATAAAAGAGCAAAAGAAAGAAAGGTAGCTATTTCAGAAATTCATTCAGAACTAGCAGCAACACTTCAAAGTGATGTTTATTTCTCTGGTGATGAGATTCAACTCATTTTACAGAAAGCAATTGCAACATTACCCACGAAGCAACAATTAGTTTTCAACATGAAGTATTTTGATGAATTGAAATACAGTCAAATGTCTGAAATACTAACCACTTCTGAGGGCGCATTAAAAGCATCATACTTTCATGCGGTAAAAAAAATAGAAAAGTATATTCAACAAAACAATAATTAAACCTTCTTTAATTATTGAGGTCTAAAAAACGAATGAACAAAGAATTAGAAAATAACGAAAAATTTATCCATCAAGTGGTTGGAAAGGATACAGGCTTCTCTGTTCCTCAGAATTACTTTGAAGAAATTGAAGATAGTTTCTCTACGTATTTGTTTGAAGAAAAAAACAGCAAGAAAACAACCTTTGAAATTCCTAATAATTATTTCAACACGCTAGAAGACAATATCCTGGATAAAGTATTAGTAAACAAAAAACCGATAAAGGTTATTTCACTGAAACAACGAATTCTCAAAAGAGTTCCTTTAATTGCAGCGGCAGTTGTTATTTTATTCATTGGTCTAAATTCTTTTAATTTTGGAGAACAAGCATTACCTACATTTGATGCTATTACAGATATTGAAATGGAAAACTGGTTGGATGCCAATTCAAACAATATTAACTCAGAAGATATTGTAATGATTTTATCTGAGAACGATTTATCGGACATTCACTTTGCTTTTACAGAGATTGAAGAAATAAATATTGAGCGCTATATATCCGCTAATGATGATTTAACAATTCTAAATGAACTTTATTAATATGAAAAAATACCTATACAGTCTTTTTATAGTTCTAACTTTTTGCTTCTCTACAAACGCACAAAAAAGAAAAGGGCATAAAGAAAAAATAAAGCTTTTAAAAATCTCCTACTTAACAGAACAGTTGGATTTAACTTCTTTGGAAGCAGAAAAATTTTGGCCGGTCTACAATGAACACAGTAAGAACATTCTTGATTTTATGGCTAAAAAATCTGATGCAATAAAAAAAGAATTAAGCGTTGTAAAAGAAATCGATAGCATTAATGAAAAAAAAGCGCTAACTCTGTTTAATTTGACACAATACCTTGAAAGGAAAAAATTTGAAGAGAGAGAGAATTATATCAAAAAGCTAAAGACGATACTTCCAATTAAAAAAATATTAAAATTACAAATTGCCGAAAAAGAATTTGGAAGAAAGTTAATGCGGAAATATCGACACAAATATAATAAGGGCCAATAAAAAAAGGAAGCTAGTCGCTTCCTTTTTTTTATTTAATTAAATTCATACAAATGTATAATTCTGGTTTGTTACTTGTGAAAATTTTTAACCATATTGTTAATTCTTTCACCTCATAAGGCAGTAATCTCGTTAATGCCTTTTCTAATTCTTTACAAAACAAATCTGAATTAAAGCTCACTTTTTTCAGTATCGTTTTAGTGTACTCAAACATTGCTCTTGCCATAAATTAAAAATTATTTACATAATACTAACGGAATCTTGCTAAAAATATTGTTAGTAAATTATTATGCTATCTATTTTCAAAAATAGCCAAAAAAAAACGACTCTCTTGTTAGAGAATCGTTAAAATATAATTAAAGACTGTATGCTTTATAAAGCGTTGATTTTAGAAACTAAAGCGGAAGCTTTTGTTTCTAATTCTGCACTGATTCCTTTATAATGTGCTTTCTTGTTTTCTACATTTTTAGCATTTAATTTTGCAATTAAATCATCAAAAGTAGCAATTGCCTCATCAATAAGTGCTTCAGAAGCTTTTACATCTGCTTTAGGGTTTAGTAATTGATAAACGTAACATTCTTCAATTAAATCTCCTAAAGTGTAATTAATATCTTTTTTTAAGTTTTTTATGCTTGCCATAATCTTATTTATTTATTGATGCAAAAATAGTTTATTTATTTAAAAGAGCGTTATAACTTCTTTTATATTTAAAACAGTTTTATAGGTGGATGTTGTCTTCTCTTTTTCAGAAACTTCTTCATGTAACCAAGTAGTATGGAAAGGCACATGAACTGCGGCTGCACCAACTTCTAATAAGGGCAAAACGTCAGACTTTAAAGAGTTTCCAATCATTAACAATTCGTTTGGATTGATTTCTAAATGCTGAATTAACTTCAAATAGTCTTTCGGTTTTTTATCACTCATCACCTCAATGTGATGAAAATATTTCAATAAACCCGATTTTTCTAACTTTCGTTCTTGATCTAATAAATCCCCTTTTGTTGCAACTATTAATTTATAGTCACTATGTAACGAATGTAAAACACCTTCAATACCAGCGATCAGTTCTATTGGTTTATCGAGCATTTCTTTTCCAATATTTACGATTTTCCCGATCGTAATTGGACTGATTTGATTGTTCGAAAGTTCTAATGCACATTCAATCATAGACAACACAAAACCTTTAATTCCATACCCATAGAATTTTAAGTTTTCTATTTCTTTCTTAAAAAGTTCTTGATCAATTTTATTTTGGGTTTCGTAGTTTGTCAACAGTTTTGCAAATTCTTGCTCTGCTTCTCTAAAATAGGTTTCATTGACCCATAAGGTATCATCGGCATCAAAAGCAATGACTTTAATATCTTTATACATTTAGATGTTTTATGATTGATTTAAATATCTTTTTGCCCGCTCTAAATCTTCTGGTGTATCTATTCCTACAGCCTCAATGTCTGTTTCGATCATTTTAATTTTTTTACCAACTTCCAAATACCGAATTGCTTCAATCTTTTCTGAAGCTTCAAGGGGGGTTACATCCAAATGATAGAAATCAATTAATGCCTGTTTCCTAAAGGCATAAACACCTTTATGCTTGAAGTATTTCACAGGCAAACCTTGCTCTCTTTGAAAGGGAATTACACTTCTTGAGAAGTACAAAGCAAACCCATGGTTGTCTGTAATTACTTTTACATTATTTGGATCTTCAATGGCCTTTTTGTCTGTTATTTCGACTTTTAATGAAGCCAAGTCAATTTCTTCTGTAATATCATTTTTAAAAGCAGCAATCAATTTCGTCAATGAAACGGTATCAATAAAAGGTTCATCGCCTTGAACATTTATAACGATGTCTGCATCTAGATCCTGAACAGCTTCCGCAATTCTGTCAGAACCACATTCGTGTTCCTTTTGACTCATTATGATCTTCCCTCCTGCATCAGAAATATTTTCAGCAATCACTTTTGAATCAGTCACCACGTATACCTCTTCAAACAAACGAGTACTTACCGCAGCTTCATAGGTTCTTAAAATCACTGATTTCCCTCCTAAATCTTTCATTAGTTTACCTGGAAAGCGAGTTGCACTATATCGTGCAGGAATCATTGCTATTATTTTCATATGAATTTGCTATTTGATATAAACTTCTAATAATTTTGATTTTTCTTTCGCAATAATATTGAATTCTTTCAAACAGGCTGGTACTAAAAGTGTTTCCCCTAATTGTAATTCTTCTATTTGATCTTCATATTGAAACGTTACATTTCCTCCAACGCACATATAAATTACAAAACTATCTTTTTGTTGGTGATTGATTTCAACCTTTCCTTGTAAAGGCAGTATATTGGTTGTAAAGTAAGGGCTAGATATAATTTCTGAAGTGCTATTTTCTTTCTCAGAATAGACGGCCTTGTAGGAATCTTTTGCAAGATAATCAATCGCATCTTTTGCTGCTTCAGTATGCAGTTCGCGAAAAGTACCGTCAGAATTTTTTCGTTCCCAGTCATAAATTCTATAGGTAATGTCTGAAGTTTGCTGAATTTCTGCAAGTAAAGTCCCTGCTCCAATTGCATGAATAGTTCCGGTTGAAATGTAATAAGCATCCCCTTTTTTAATTTCTTCGGTGTTTAAGCTACTTAAAAGGGTATTTTCTTCCAAATGAGTATTAAACTCCTTTACCGAAGAGTTCTTTTTATATCCAATAATTAGATTTGCCTCTTTATCTGCTTGCAATACATACCACATTTCATTTTTCCCAAAAGTATTATGGCGCTTTTTTGCCAAATCGTTATTTGGATGAACCTGAATACTCAATGATTTTTTAGCATCTATAAATTTTATAAGTAATGGAAAATCATTTCCAAACTGCTTGTACACTTTATCTCCTAATAAATTGTTTTTGTACTTTATTATTAATTCGTTTAAGAGTGTCCCTTTCAATTCTTTATTGGCTACTGAAGATATCGCTTCCTTTACACCAGATATCTCCCAGCTTTCTCCAATATTTTTGAGCACAGACTTTTTATGCAATAAAGAAATGAGTTTTTCTCCTCCCCAAATTTTGGTTTTTAGGATGGGTTCAAACTTTAAAAATTGATAAATGCTCATACTTTGATTGTACTCTATTTTATGCCCCAGAATAGGTTACAAAATTTCTAGGGGTTTCATATAATGTCACCTTCAAGTCTAAGTGCTGCGGCAATAACTTTCTTAATTTCTCATAAATAACAACGGATATATTTTCGGCTGTTGGATTTAAGTCTTCAAATTCTGGAACTTCTACATTCAAGTTTTTATGATCAAAAGCTTCTTCAATTTCAGATTTTATGTAGTTCTTTAAAATCCCCAAGTCATAAACATAACCAGTTTCAGGATCAATTTCACCGGTTAAAGAAACAATTAATTCATAGTTATGACCGTGAAAATTAGGATTGCTGCATTTATTAAAAACTTCAAAGTTTTTTTCGTCAGACCAATCTTTTCTATATAAACGATGTGCACTGTTAAAATGTGCTTTTCTATGTACGGTAACTTTAGGCATTTTTTAGTTTTTGATACGATTCTTTAAAAATAATTTTAAACCACTCAGTGTAAATTTCTGGAGACATTTCAATGTCGTTCTTTACATCTTCTAATGGCATCCATTTATAGCTTTGTACTTCTTCAGTATTGATTAAAGGCTTCTCTTCAAAAACACCTACCATTACATGATCTAACTCATGCTCTGTTAGTCCATTGTCAAAAGGAGCTTTATAAACAAAAGAAAACACTTCTTTTAAATCGGTTGTAAAACCCATTTCTTCTTGCAATCTTCTGGTTCCAGCTTCTATATTAGTTTCGCCATCTCTTTGATGCGAACAGCAGGTATTTGTCCAAAGTAACGGAGAGTGATATTTGTGTGCTGCTCTTTGTTGCAGCATTAAATCTCCTTTTTTATTAAAAATAAATACTGAAAATGCTCTATGTAAAACAGCTTTTTCATGTGCTTCCATTTTTGGCATCAATCCAATTTGATTGTCTTTTTCATCTACCAAAATAACTTGTTCTTCCATATTCACAAAAATAGTGAAATCAACTGACACTAACTTTTCAATATGGCGTAATTATTAAATTTAATATGTTTTTTTTTATCAAAACATGATTTTTTGATTAATTTGCATCCTAAATAGATAATAATATTAAAATGAAAAAAATAATAAATTTCATCGTTTTGCTTCTTGTCACCAATTTTATTTCCTGCACAAGTAACGATTCAATAGATCAAACCATTACAGAAGCTGATTTATTGGGTTTATGGGAGGTTTCTGAACTTTATACGGAAAACGGTACCACAGGGATATACTTTAATGGCCAAAGCATTTCTGGGGCTTATAGTGCTATTGGTAGCGATTTTGATATGACTGCTTTATTTGAAGAAAATCCAAATAACTTTTATACTTCTGGGAATTTTACTTTTAACGGTACTATTTCATTTTTAAATGAACAGTTTACAACGCAACAAGTCGTAGACGCTATTCCGAGTTTCATATCTCCAGCATCCTGGTCACTGCAAGATAACACCATCACACTTTCAAATGCAGATGAAACTATTTTATCAAGTATTGTCTATTTTAATAATGATACATTACGTCTAAAAAGTGCAATTAACGAAAATATTTTAGATCAATTAGATGCTGCACAAGTGCAACAATTAAATAGTGTTTTAAACCTATCTATTGATAGCTTGACTGTAAATACAGACGTATACATTACATTGACAAAATAAAAACGAATTCTTCTCACCGTTTTTTTTCAATCATATAGACAGTCGAAGCAGTAAATTATGATTGTTTTGATGAATCATTTTTCACGCTACTGGCGAAGGGTTATCTTTGTGAAAAATAATTCTTATTCATGAAAATCGTACTCAAAATATTATTGCTACTATTTTTCGTTGTTTTTTATCAATGTGAAAAAGAAAAGAAGGCACCATTAAAAAAAGCGCCTTTAAAGTTGGAGAAAAAAGAAAAAAGAATCGAAAAAGCTTGGGATAGCTTAAACAAGCATAATGTTACTACTTTTCTAACTGCCTTTGGTGAAAAAAATAAAGAAACAAAAATTCTGATAAGAACAGACTATGAAAATATTAAAATCCGATTATTCAAGGACACTCCGTTGCATCGAGCGAACTTTATTTTTCTTACAAAAATTAAATATTTCGACACCACTGTGTTTTACAGAGTCGCTAAAAACTTCGTATTACAAGGAGGAAATTCTGATAATTTCCAGACCGTAAAAGATCGTTATAAATATGGTAATTATAAATTACCTACAGAATTCAGGAAAAACAGAAAACATAAATATGGGGCACTGGCAGCAGCTAGAGACTGGAAAAAAAACCCTGAGAAATTATCAAGCCCCTTCGAATTTTACATTGTTCAAAACAGAAAAGGAGCACATCATCTAAACAATGAACATACCGTTTTTGGGGAAGTAATTTCTGGTTTCGACACCATGGATAAAATTGCAAAAATAAAGGTCGGGGAAGACGAATGGCCAGAAGAAGACGTAAATATGAAAGTCGAAATTTTAGATTGATATTTGCCGTTGTAAAACGTATCTTTGCAGCCTAATTTTCATTGATGAGTTTTTTAGAAGAAATTAAACGTAGAAGAACATTTGGAATTATTTCACATCCAGATGCGGGAAAGACAACCTTAACAGAAAAATTATTACTTTTTGGAGGTGCCATACAAGAAGCAGGTGCCGTAAAAAATAATAAAATAAAAAAAGGCGCAACTTCCGATTTTATGGAAATAGAGCGTCAGCGTGGGATATCTGTTGCGACTTCTGTTTTAGCGTTTATTTATAATGATAAAAAAATCAATATTCTAGACACACCCGGTCACAAAGATTTTGCCGAAGATACCTATAGAACGTTAACAGCTGTAGACAGTGTTATTGTTGTGATTGATGTAGCAAAAGGAGTAGAACCACAAACGGAAAAATTAGTTGAAGTATGTAGAATGCGAAGCATTCCCATGTTGGTTTTTATCAATAAATTGGATAGAGAAGGTAAAGACGCATTTGATTTATTGGATGAAGTAGAACAAAAATTAGGTTTGCGATTAACCCCAATGAGTTTCCCTATTGGAATGGGATACGATTTCAAAGGAATTTATAATATTTGGGAAAAGAAATTAAATCTTTTTTCTGGTGATAATAAAACTTCCATTTCTGAAGGGATTGAGTTTGATGATTTATCAAATCCTAGTCTCGATGAGATTGTTGGAGAAACTGCTGCTCAAACATTGCGTGAAGAAGTAGAATTAATTGATGAAGTATACCCACCGTTTAGTCAAGAAGAATATTTAGATGGAAAACTTCAACCTGTTTTCTTCGGTTCGGCTTTGAATAATTTTGGTGTCAAAGAGTTATTAGATGCATTTATAGAAATTGCACCTGCACCTCTTCCTAAAAAAGCAGAAGAACGCCTGGTAGATTCAAAAGAAGAAAAAATGACCGGTTTTGTTTTTAAAATTCATGCAAATATGGATCCTAAGCACAGAGATAGACTGGCCTTTATAAAAATAGTTTCAGGAACTTTTAAAAGAAATGCACCTTATCTCCATGTTCGAAACGGTAAAAAGGTGAAGTTCTCAAGTCCGAATGCTTTCTTTGCAGAGAAAAAAGAAATTGTAGACGTCTCATACCCAGGAGATATTGTAGGGATACATGACACTGGAAACTTTAAAATTGGAGACACCTTAACAGAAGGAGAGCAGTTAAATTTTAAGGGAATACCGAGTTTCTCTCCAGAACACTTCCGTTATGTTAACAATGCTGATCCAATGAAATCCAAACAACTATTTAAAGGTTTGGATCAATTAATGGACGAAGGAGTTGCACAATTATTTACCTTAGACACCAATGGTAGAAAAGTAATTGGAACTGTTGGCGCCTTACAATATGAAGTAATTCAGTATCGACTAGAACATGAATATGGTGCAAAATGTAGCTATGAAAACCTACAAGTTCATAAAGCATGTTGGGTAGAACCCGAAGACATTAAAAACGCTGAATTTCTTGATTTCAAAAGAGTCAAACAACGATTTTTAGCAAAAGATAAAGAAGGTCAATTGGTATTTTTAGCAGATTCTGCTTTTACCATTCAAATGACACAAAGCAAATACCCAACCGTAAAATTACATTTCACAAGCGAATTTAAAAACTAAAAACAATTAATTATGAATAACGGGATATACGCAAAATTCACTACTTCAAAAGGTGAAATTTTAGTACAATTAGAAGACGAAAAAACACCAGGTACCGTCGGTAACTTTGTTGCATTGTCTGAAGGAAATTTAGAAAACCAAGTAAAACCTCAAGGAACCCCATATTATGATGGATTAAAATTCCACCGAGTAATTCCAGATTTTATGATCCAAGGAGGATGTCCACAAGGAACTGGAACTGGAAATCCAGGATATAAATTTGATGATGAATTTCATCCAGATTTAAAGCATGATGCACCCGGAAAATTAGCGATGGCCAATTCAGGACCCGCTACAAACGGAAGTCAATTTTATATTACCCATATTCCAACTCCATGGCTAGACAACAAACATACTGTTTTTGGGAGTGTTATTGAAGGACAAGACATTGTAGATACAATTGTACAAGGAGACGAGTTGACTTCTGTAGAAATTATTCGAGTTGGAGAAGCGGCTGAAAAATTTAATGCGGTTGAAGCATTTAGAACTTTTGAAGGTTCCAGAGAAGCACGAGAGGCAGAAGAAAAAGCAGCACAAAAAGCATTATTAGACACGGTTGCAGCTGGCTATGAAGAAACTGCAAGCGGATTGCGTTATCAAATTTTACAAAAAGGAAACGGAAAACAAGCTACAAAAGGCGCTGGAGTTTCTGTTCATTATAAAGGGCAGTTATTAGACGGAACTGTTTTCGATTCTTCATACAAAAGAAAAGAACCAATCGATTTTAATGTTGGTATTGGGCAAGTAATTGCTGGATGGGATGAAGGAATTCAGTTATTAAAAGTTGGCGACAAAGCCCGCTTTGTAATTCCATCGAACTTAG
The DNA here is from genome assembly GCA_018663625.1 of Polaribacter sp. GTDB lineage: Bacteria > Bacteroidota > Bacteroidia > Flavobacteriales > Flavobacteriaceae > Polaribacter. The sequence continues at coordinate 46,581 of JABJPX010000028.1, forward strand.
GTTATGGAGCAGCTGGTGCTGGAGGAGTAATTCCACCAAATGCTACCTTAATTTTTGACGTAGAATTGATGGATGTAAAATAAGTTACACACTCAAACAAACGATTATAAAAGCTCAGTTTTTCAAACTGAG
>JABJPX010000029.1 GCA_018663625.1 Polaribacter sp.
ACTGTGGAATCATCCCTTAGGTGAATTCATCCGATTAAAAATTCAGTATGAAAAGTTGAATTTCTTTATTTCTTATCGTGTATTTTGGTAGGAATCCCATGATTCCAAAGCGTTAGCACGTCGGTAGCAACACTTGCGCCACTTCCGGCAGCAATGGCAAATTGACTGCGCCAACCTGCAATTGTACCACAACAGTAGAGTCCTTTTTTTATGAGGTGATTTTCATTTTTCAGTTGAATCCTTTCTTTTGCAGGATTGGCTTTTTCATGAGGAACTACAAAAGATTCTAAGCCTTTTATTGTAAAAGGCTGTGCGTAATTTAAGGCTACAATTACAATCTCTGAGAAGTACTTATTTTTGTTTGTAGTTACGCAATAGCCTTCTTCAGCAGCCTCAATCGCAATTACTTTTTCGTTTTCGATTTGAGAAATTTGGGGATATAAGGTTGCAAGTTGTTTTTTCCCTTCAACCAAAACATTGGCACCAAGTTTTCCAGGAGGCAGTCCTAAAACGTTGTTAAATAAGGCATTTTGTAAGTGTGATGTTTTTTGATGAAGAATAATGCCGATGTTTTTGTCTGCCGCAAAAGCTTTGTTCTTTGCAGACCCTAACACCAAAGCACATTGCATTCCTGCAACACCACCTCCAACAATTAATGCATTGAAACTCATATTTAGACGAATAATATTTTGATGTTTTGAGCAAAAAGTTTGACCGAGATTGCCAATAAAATGACCCCAAAAACTTTACGAATAATTTGAATTCCATTAGGGCCAATAATTTTTTCAATTTTAGAAGATGTTTTTAAAACAATATAAATTAAAATAACATTTAGTAAAACCGCGATGATAATGTTTTCAATATAAAACTCAGCTCTTAAAGAGAGTAAGGTCGTTAAACTTCCAGGACCTGCAATTAAAGGAAACGCCAAAGGAAATACTGTAGCCGTAATTGGGACAGCCTCGTCGGAATCTTTATATAAGGTAATCCCTAAAATCATTTCCAAGGCAATAAAAAACAGGATAAAAGCACCTGCAACCGCAAATGAATTTGCATCGATACCAATAAGTTCCAATAAACTTTGCCCTAGAAAAAGAAAAATAATCATAATGATTCCAGCAATCAACGAAGCTTTCTCCGATTGAATGTGCCCAAACTTTTTTCTTAAATCTATAATAATAGGAATGTTTCCAATAATATCGATTACCGCAAACAAAACCATAAAAGCGGTAAAAATTTCTTTCAAATTAAAATCCATATCGTTTTTTTGCAAAATTATAAAACTAACTTTATAACAAAGTAAAGTTATAGAAAGTTTTTATACTATTTTTGTCAGATGTTTCAACTAGGAAAAACCATTGTCTCAGAAGAGATTATCGAAAAAGATTTCGTGTGTAATTTATCGGCATGCAAAGGCGCATGTTGCGTTGCTGGAGAGGCAGGAGCACCCTTAGATAAAGAGGAAACAAAACTTCTTGAAGAAATCTATCCTAAAGTAAAGCCTTTTTTAAGAAAAGAAGGCATCGCTGTTATTGAAAAAGAAGGCACCTGGATACCGAATGAATGGGGCGAGTTAGAAACCCCATTAATCAAAGGAGCAGATTGTGCCTTCGTAATTTTTGATAAAAAAAACAAGGCACTTTGCGGTATCGAAGCAGCCTACAACGCGGGTGTAATCGATTGGAAAAAACCACTTTCTTGTCATTTGTATCCAGTTAGAGTAAAAGATTTTAGCGAGTTTGCTGCTGTAAATTATCATAAATGGGAAATTTGTGATGATGCTTGTTCCTTAGGAAAAGAACTTCAAGTACCTGTATATAAGTTTGTGAAAGAAGCATTGATTAGAAAGTTTGGGCAAGATTGGTATGATGAATTAGAAAAGGTAGCCGCCAAGCATTTAAAAAAATAACACTTCATGTTGCGAAATTTCTTTCATTCCTGAATTTAGTGACATCCTGATTTTTATTAAATTACACCCCTTTTTTTGGTGCTTCTAAACCCTCTTTTAAGTTTGTTTAACCATCAAGTTTTTTTCTGATTTGTTTTTTTAAAAAAAAAGTTTTGAAAAGTGTAAAAAGGAGTTTTTAATTAAACCCAATAGAATCAACGGTTTTCGGGTTTTTAAATTTTTAAGTTACTGTATATTAGGGAGTTATAAAGTTATTCAAAAATCAATAAAATGGCTAAAAAGGTCATTTTGTTAAGAACTTCATGGGATTTGTGAATAAGTATGACTTTCATTTTGGAACAAAAATTTCAATCTTTGTTAGAGTCGTTTTTAACAGATCAAAACGTTAAACAAACACCGAATCTTAAAATAAAAAACCATACCCAATGTCCGTCAAAGAAACAGCACTTGCTACAGAACCAATTTTACAACCAAATGATAACCGTTTTGTTATTTTTCCAATTCAACATGATGATCTATGGGAGTGGTATAAAAAGCAACAAGCCTGTATTTGGACTGCGGAAGAAGTTGATTTATCAGAAGATGTTTTGGACTGGAATAACAAATTGTCGGAAGATGAGCGTTATTTTATCAAACATATTTTAGCCTTTTTTGCAGCTTCTGACGGTATTGTAAATGAAAATCTTGCTGAAAATTTTGTGAATGAAGTACAGTATTCAGAAGCAAAATTTTTCTATGGTTTTCAAATCATGATGGAAAACGTGCATTCAGAAACCTATTCGTTACTAATTGATACCTATGTGAAGAATGAAGCAGAAAAAGATCAATTGTTTAGAGCCATTGAAGTTTTTCCAGCGATTAAGAAAAAAGCAGAGTGGGCATTAAAATGGATAGAATCCGATTCTTTTGCTGAGCGTTTAATTGCATTTGCAGCTGTAGAAGGTATTTTCTTCTCTGGAGCATTTTGTTCTATTTTCTGGTTAAAGAAAAGAGGTTTGTTGCCAGGATTGGCGTTTTCAAACGAATTAATTTCTCGTGACGAAGGAATGCATTGTGATTTTGCGGTGCATTTACACAATCACCATATTGTAAACAAAGTACCAAAGGATCGAATCAGAGAGATCATTGTAGACGCATTAAATATCGAGAGAGAGTTTGTAACGGAGTCTTTACCAGTGAGCTTAATTGGAATGAACTCGAAGTTAATGACACAATACTTAGAATTTGTTACCGATCGTTTATTGGGAGAATTCAATTGTGAAAAAGAGTACAATGCAACAAATCCATTCGATTTCATGGAAATGATTTCTTTAGAAGGAAAAACCAACTTCTTTGAGAAAAGAGTTTCAGAATACCAAAAAGCAGGTGTAAAATCTGGAGGAACTGGAAGCATTAGTTTCGATTCAGACTTTTAGAGTACCACACAACACTGTTAACTATAAAATACCGTTGAGTGATAAAAATTGGACGTTTTTGTTGCCTCAATAATTAACCAAAATAAAACCTATAAATTCATGTTTGTACTAAAAAGAGACGGCAAAAACGAGCCAGTGATGTTCGACAAGATCACGGCCAGAGTAAAGAAAATGTGTTACGGATTGAACAAAATTGTTGACCCCGTAAAAGTTGCCATGCGTGTAATTGAAGGTTTATATGACGGTGTTACCACATCAGAATTAGACAATTTAGCAGCAGAAACAGCCGCTACAATGACAACAGCACATCCAGATTACGCAAAATTAGCTGCAAGAATCGCCGTTTCTAACTTACATAAAAACACTAAAAAATCGTTCTCAGAAACCATGGACGATTTGTATTATTATGTAAATCCACGTACAGAAAAAAAAGCACCTTTGCTGGCAGACGAAATCTATGAGATTATCAAAGCAAATGCAGAAAAATTAGACTCTACAATTATTTACAATAGAGACTTTAATTATGATTATTTTGGTTTTAAAACATTAGAACGCTCTTATTTATTAAAGTTAAATGGAGTTATTGCAGAACGTCCACAACACATGCTTATGCGTGTTTCTATTGGTATCCATAAAAATGATATTGATGAAGCCATTGCAACCTATGAGTTAATGAGTAAAAAGTATTTTACCCATGCAACGCCAACGTTGTTTAATGCAGGAACTCCAAAGCCACAAATGTCCTCTTGTTTCTTATTGCAAATGCAAGATGATAGTATCGAAGGAATTTATGATACACTAAAACAAACTGCAAAAATATCACAATCTGCAGGAGGTATTGGATTGTCTTTACATAACATTAGAGCAACGGGTTCTTATATTGCGGGCACCAATGGAACCTCAAACGGAATTGTACCCATGCTAAAAGTATTCAATGATACAGCACGTTATGTAGATCAAGGAGGAGGGAAACGGAAAGGATCATTTGCAATGTACTTAGAGCCTTGGCATGCAGATATATTTGACTTCTTAGATTTAAAGAAAAATCACGGAAAAGAAGAAATGCGTGCAAGAGATTTATTCTATGCGATGTGGGTTTCAGACTTATTCATGGCTCGTGTACAAGAAGATGCAGATTGGACTTTAATGTGTCCACACGAATGTCCGCATTTATACGATACCTATGGAGAAGAATTTGAGCGCTTGTACACCAGTTATGAAGCTGCAGGAAAAGGAAGAAAAACAATCAAAGCACGCGACCTTTGGGAGAAGATTTTAGAATCTCAAATTGAAACAGGGACGCCATATATGTTGTACAAAGATGCAGCAAACCGTAAATCAAATCAGAAAAATTTAGGAACCATTCGTTCTTCAAATTTATGTACTGAGATTATGGAGTATACTGCAAAAGACGAAGTTGCAGTGTGTAACTTAGCGTCCATTGCATTGCCAATGTTCATTTCTGAAAAGGAAACAGGAGAGAAATACTTCAATCATAAAAAATTATATGATGTTACTAAAAAAGTAATTCGAAATCTAGACACAGTGATCGATGCTAATTTTTATCCTGTAATTGAAGCAGAAAACTCCAATTTTAGACATCGACCAGTAGGTTTAGGAATTCAAGGTTTAGCAGATGCTTTTATTATGTTGCGTTTACCTTTTACTTCTGATGAAGCAAAAAAATTGAATCAAGAAATTTTTGAAACCATGTACTTTGCAGCCGTTACTTCTTCGATGGAAATAGCAAAAGCAAAAGAACCGTATTCTACTTTTAAAGGATCTCCAATGTCAGAAGGAGAATTCCAATACAATATGTGGGGAATTAAAGATGATGAATTGAGTGGAAATTGGGATTGGGCAAAATTACGAAAACAAGTAATGAAGCACGGAGTTAGAAACTCGCTATTAGTAGCACCAATGCCAACAGCATCTACTTCTCAAATTTTAGGAAATAACGAAGCATTTGAACCGTATACGTCTAATATTTATACAAGAAGAGTTTTATCTGGGGAATTTATTGTTGTCAACAAACATTTATTAGAAGACTTGGTAGAATTAGGTTTGTGGGATAATGACATGAAAGAAGACATCATGCGTGCAAACGGTTCGATTCAGCATATTGAAGCAATTCCAGCAGAATTAAGAGAATTGTACAAAACAGTTTGGGAAATGAGTATGAAAGATATTATCGATATGGCCCGCCATAGAGGATATTTTATCGATCAATCTCAATCGTTAAACTTGTTCATGAAAGATCCAGACTATGCAAAATTAACTTCTATGCATTTTTATGCTTGGAAGTCAGGATTAAAAACAGGAATGTATTATTTAAGAACAAAATCGGCAGTAAATGCGATTCAGTTTACACTTTCAAAAGAAAAGAAAGCAGCCGCCCCAGACGCCCCATTAAGTCCAGAAGAATTCAAAGCCATGGTAGATGCTGCGAAAGACAATGACGGGCCAGATGACTGCTTAATGTGTGGTTCTTAAAAAAAAGTAAATTAAAGATTGATAAAAAGAGATGTAGCAATGCATCTCTTTTTTGTATTTTCGTACCACGCACATTCCATTATAAGTAGGAGTCTAATAATAAAAAACACTGAGCTATTGAATCAGGTTCAGCACACTTAAATCAATACCATGAACTGGGAACACCTTCTTTCTTTAAAACGCGCAGGCGATACACAAAAACGTCCAAGAGCAGCACAAGATGAAACCCGTTTGGGGTTTGATGTCGATTTTGATCGAATTATATTTTCATCGGCTTTTAGAAGCCTACAAGATAAAACCCAAGTAATTCCACTTTCCGAAACTGATTTTGTACACACGCGTTTAACGCACAGTTTAGAAGTTTCTGTTGTTGGGCGAACCCTTGGAAGAAAAGTTGGAAAAGTTTTGTTAGAACGCCATCCAAATTTAGCCGATTTAGGATATACTTTTAATGATTTTGGCGCTATTGTAGCCGCAGCTTCCGTAATGCATGACATTGGAAATCCGCCTTTTGGGCATTCTGGTGAAAAAGCAATTGGCGAATATTTTAAATCAGGAAAAGGGGCAAAATACAAAGCACAATTGTCTCCCAAAGAATACCAAGATCTCATTGATTTTGAAGGAAATGCCAATGGATTTAAAATTTTAACAGAAACAAAAGATGGGGTTTCTGGAGGTTTGCGTTTGTCCTATGCTACGTTAGGAGCGTTTTTAAAATACCCAAAAGAAAGTTTACCCAAAAAGCCAACCAAACATATTGTAGACAAAAAATACGGCGTATTTCAATCTGAAAAACCAGAATTTTTAGACGTTGTTCAAGATTTGGAGATGTTGCAAAAATCGACCACAGCAGACATTTCTTTTTATCGACACCCATTGGCCTATTTAGTAGAAGCAGCCGATGATATTTGTTATACTATCATCGATTTTGAAGACGGGATCAACTTAGGCTTAATAGAAGAGGAGTATGCTTTAGAGTACCTAATTAATTTGGTAAGAGATCGTATAGACTCTAAAAAATACCACAGCTTACAGCACACCAAAGACAGAGTTAGTTATTTGCGTGCTTTGGCAATTAATACCTTGATCAATCAAGCGGTAGAAATATTTTTAGACAATGAAGAAAGCATTCTATCAGGAAGTTTTGAAAAATCATTGTTAGAGAAATGTTCCTATGAAGCCCAAATTAACGATATCATAAAAATTAGTATCGATAAAATTTATAAGAGTCAAGAAGTGATAGAAAAAGAAGTAGCAGGTTATCGAATTATTGCCGACTTGTTACATGTTTTTGTAAGTGCCGTCAACAATAAATACGATGAAAACTATTCGAATTACGACCAATTAATTTTAAATTTATTACCCAAAGAATATCAATCAGAAGACGCTAGCCTATACAATCGAATCATGCAAATCTGTAGTTATGTATCAAGAATGTCAGACAGTTATGCAATTCGAACGCATCAAAAATTAACAGGAAATATTATATAATTAAACTCTGAATGTTTAACTTTGGTCACTTAAAAAATACCCCTCAAAAATCATGAAGAAAAAATTACTCTTATCATCATTAGTAGTAGTATTTACCGCAAGTTTTTTTTATTTTAATTTAGAAAAAGAAAATAAAACTAAATCTTTAAAAGATTCTCACTCAGAATTTTTAAGAAATCATCCCTATAACAAAACGAAAACCTTGTCTAAACAAGATCGAAAGTTACAAGGATTGCCTCCCAACGCTTTTTTTGAACAAGAGTATTTAAGTGAAATAAACCCTGCTACAGGGAGAACCCATAAAGAAAACGTATTCCAACTTCAAAACGATTTAGAGGCTTTAAGACAGTCAACAAGAACTCCTGGTGATGGAGATGATACTGCATGGCAAGACAGAGGACCAGACAATGTTGGAGGAAGAACTCGTGCTCTAATTTTTGACCCCAATGATGAAAGTCAAGAAACAGTATATGCTGGAGGTGTGAGTGGTGGTTTGTGGAAAAACACCAATATTTCAAATGCAGGATCTGTCTGGACGCAAGTAGATATTCCAGAAAACCTTGCTATTTCATGTATTGCAATCGATCCAAATGATTCAATGACCTGGTATGTAGGTACCGGAGAATCTTATGTTGGAGGTGATGTAAATGGAAATGGAGTATGGAGAACCACAGATGGAGGAGCTACCTGGGCCAATGTTTTTGGAGGTGTCGATGGAGAAACGCTTTTTGAAGCAAATGCTAAAATGGTTATCAATAGTCCGACAAGTATTGCTGGAGAGTATTTTGCAGTGCTTTCTACTAGTTTTGGTGGCGGACTCAATCCAGCAGTTACTGCAGATTTAGTTTTAGCAGATGATGGGGTATCACCAACAGAAGATGGTTGTACAGCCCTAAATAATTCAGCAGCTATTAGTGGTAAAATTGCTGTGATTCGAAGAGGAGATTGTCCCTTTGTAGACAAAGTGAATAATGCTCAGAATGCAGGAGCAATTGCTGTAATAATTGTAAATAATGTGTCTGGAATTCCTATCAATCAAGGAGGAGATGATACTGGAATTACCATACCAACCGTTATGATTTCTAAAGACGACGGTGCCAATGTGATTGACGCATTGACTGGAGGATCTGTAAACGTAACACTTTCTAGTACAAGAGGAAATGGATCCAATTTTATTGTATCCAATGGAGTACAGCATGTAAATGATATTGTTGTGAGAGACAATGGAGGCGTTTCAGAAGTATTTGTAGCAGCAGGAGATGCTGTTTACGGAATTGCATCCCCTTCTACATTATTTGGAATCCACGATCGAGGTGTATACAAATCTACAGACGGTACCACGTTTACAAAATTAACCCTTCCAACAAACTCAGAAGGAGGAATTCATGAACCAAACAACATAAAAATAGCTGCAGATAATTCTGTATACGTATCTACAACATCGGATGTCTTTGGAGATGGAGGAGGAGCGATCTTTCAATCGACAGATACAGATGCAACTAATTTTGTATTGAAACATACGGTTCCAGATGGACAAAGAGTTGAAATTGCTTGCTCAAAAACAGATGCCGCTAAAATATATGTATTGGCACAATTGAGTACTTCTGGAGCTCCAGTAGGCCTTTATAAAACAACCAATGCCTTTGGAAACGTATCTACCTTAGCGCTTCCAGAGGACGCTGACACAGGGATCCCTACTACCGATTTTACAAGAGGTCAAGCTTTTTATGATTTATTATTACGAGTAGATCCAAATAATGATGAAAAAATATTTGTAGGTGGAATCGATTTGTTTAAAAGTACCAACGGAGGGACTTCCTATTCTCAAATTTCGAAGTGGTCAAATAATAACTTTTTATCTGGGTTAAATGTTCCTGTGGTACACGCCGATCAACATGGTTTGGCTTTTTCAGGAAGTTCATCAACTAGAATGCTTTTCTCAAATGACGGAGGGGTGTATTTCTCGAATGATGGAGGGGTAAATATCAACGAAAGAAATAATGGTTACAATACCTTACAATTTTATACCGTAGGGGTTGCACCAACAACAGCGGCCATTGGAGACAATTTTATTGCTGGAGCACAAGATAACGGAACCCAATTGTTTACAAATGCGAGTGCAGGCGTAAATAGTTCTATACAGGCACAAGGAGGAGATGGGGCGTATAGTTTCTTCGATCAAGACGGAACAGACAACTATTACATTTCAAATTACGTATATAATAATAGCATTCGTTTGCGAGATTTAACGGTTGGAATTACAAGAATCATTAATTCAGAAACCGGACCTAATGGCGATTTTATAAACCAAGAAGAATTGGATTCTAATTTAGATATTTTGTATTCTAATTACTCGACAGGGACACTCTATTATATTAGAAGGTATAAGGACGTTAATTCAGGGTTTATAGGGAAGACAAATTTAAGTGACAACTTAATGGATCAAGCACCTTCAGCGATGAAAGTTTCTCCATATACTACAACATCTACGAAATTACTCGCAGGTTTAAAAAATGGAAAAATCATACAAATTGACAATGCAGACGGAGAATTCCCTGCGTGGTCTGAAATTACAGGACCCGAATTTGTAGGAACTGTTTCTGATATTGAATTTGGTGCAAGTGAGAATGAAATTTTTGTAACTATGCATAATTATGGTGTAAAAAACATATGGTATTCTAGTGATGCCGGTGCGAATTGGTCTTCTAAAGAAGGTGATTTCCCAGACATTCCCGTAAAAACCATTTTACAAAATCCTTTAAGACCTGAAGAAGTAATTATTGGAACAGAATTAGGGGTTTGGAAAACAGCAAACTTTAACGCCGAAAACCCAAATTGGGTGCAGTCCAATAATGGGATGAAAAACGTAAAAGTAATGGATCTTGATTTAAGAGATGACAATGTTGTTTTTGCTGCTACTTATGGTAGAGGTGTTTTCTCAGGACAATTTACCGGGGCATCTGCTTCAGTAGATGAAGTATTAAAAGGGAATGAAACATTTACCGTTTACCCAACCGTATCAAATGGAAACTTTACCATCTTTGGAAAAAATGAATTAAAGGTCTCACAAGTAGCTGTATTTGATCTTAGAGGAAGACAGGTACATGCAGTAACCTTAGACTTTAAGGAAAATGAAAGACAAGAAATTTCTATAAACACCAGTGCAGGAGTTTACATTGTTAATTTAATCGATGAGGCAGGTAGAAAAGCTTCAAAGAAAATTGTGATTGAATAATTAGAAATTAGAACACTAAATAAAAAAGACGCTATTAATAGCGTCTTTTTTTATATAAAATTTTGAAATTCTTTTGACAAAGAAAGGGGATCTAATCCAATTTTTTCTTGCAGTTTTAGAATCGAACCATGTTCAATAAAAATATCTGGAATGCCCAATACTTTTATGGGTTGCTGGTAGTTGTTTTCGGAAGCAAACTCTAAAATAGCACTTCCAAAACCCCCTTTTATAGCGCCATCTTCAATGGTAATAATGTTGGTGTATTCTTTAAAGATCGTATGTAATAATTGAGTATCCAAAGGTTTTACAAAACGCAGATCATAATGTGAAAAAGTAGTAGGGTCTTTTATTAAATCTACTGCCTTTATAACGTTGTCTGCGATTGTTCCGATAGACAACAGTGCTGTTTTTGTTCCTTTACGTAAAAGTTCTCCCGAACCAATTTCAATGGCTTTAAAAGGCTGTTTCCAATCAATAATTGTTCCTGTTCCTCTAGGATATCGAATTGCTATTGGATGCTTCAACCCTAATTGTGCGGTGTATAGAAGATTTCGTAATTCAATTTCATTTCTTGGAGCGCAGATGCTTAAATTGGGAATCAATCTCAGGTACGACAAATCAAATACACCATGATGTGTTGCTCCATCTTCACCCACCAAGCCTGCTCTATCCAAACAGAAGATGACAGGAAGGTTTTGCAAGGCAACATCGTGTATTATTTGGTCATAAGCACGTTGTAAAAAAGTTGAATAAATAGCACAAAATGGGATCAATCCTTGCGTGGCCATACCAGCGGCTAAAGTCACTGCATGTTGTTCTGCAATCCCAACATCGAAGGTTCTTTCTGGGAATTTATGTAGCATAAACTTCAAAGAACTCCCTGTAAGCATTGCGGGTGTAATACCCACAATATTCTTGTTTTCTGAAGCCAATTCTACCAAGGTCTTACCAAAAACATCTTGGTATTTGGTGTACAAATTGTTTTCTTTTTTAAGGCGTATTCCCGAAATTTTATCAAACTTCCCAGGTGCGTGGTAGGTTACCTGATCTTCTTCAGCTTGCTGTAGTCCTTTTCCTTTGGTGGTAATAATATGTAAAAATTTAGGCCCTTTAACAGATTTTAGACGACCTAACTCAGCAAGTAATTTTGGTAAATTATGACCATCTATAGGGCCAGAATAATCAAAATTTAGAGCTTTTATAATGTTATTTTGTGTGGCTAATTTCCGATCGGTTTTCACCTTTGTTAAATATGCCTTTAATGCACCAACAGAGGGATCTATACCAATAGCATTGTCGTTTAGAATGATGAGTAAATTGGCCTTAGAAACACCTGCATGATTCAATGCTTCAAAAGCCATCCCGCTTGCAATAGAAGCGTCGCCAATAACGGCAATATGTTGTTTTTCGGATGCTCCTTTTAAGTTTGACGCAATGGCCATTCCTAGCGCAGCAGAAATAGAGGTCGAAGAATGCCCAACACCAAAAGCATCAAATTTGCTTTCTTTTCTTGTTGGAAACCCTGCAATGCCTTCATAGCGTCTGTTGGTATGAAAACGTTCTTTTCTTCCGGTTAAAATTTTGTGTCCGTAGGCTTGGTGCCCAACATCCCATACCAATAAATCATTGGGAGTATCAAATAAATAGTGTAATGCTATGGTAAGCTCTACAACACCTAAGCTTGCTCCTAAATGTCCTTCTTTTGTAGCAACAACATCAATAATAAACGCACGCAATTCTGCAGCCAACTGTGGAAGTTGTGCAGGATTTAATTTTCTTAAATCTGCTGGATGGGATATGTGCTTTAACAAATGCGTCATTGGAATACAAAAATACAATATAACTTTTTGTGTCCATAAAGCGAACCCAAAGAAATGCAAATCTATCGTAAATAAATTACTTAAATTCGTACTTCTAATATTTCCGAGATGATACAGCCCTTCGATGACACCTATTTTATGCAAAAAGCACTGCAAGAAGCCGCTACTGCTTTTGACAAAGGCGAAGTACCTGTGGGAGTTGTGATTGTTTTAAAAGATCAAATTATAGCAAGAGCGCACAACTTAACAGAAACCTTAAACGATGTTACAGCCCATGCCGAAATGCAAGCTTTTACGGCTGCTGCCGATTTTCTTGGAGGAAAGTATTTGAAAGAATGTACGATGTATGTGACCCTAGAACCCTGTCAAATGTGTGCCGGTGCAAGTTATTGGGCACAGCTTGGTAAAATTGTATATGGTGCCTCTGAACCTGATCGAGGTTTTGTGAACCTAAAAACAAAATTGCATCCAAAAACAAAAGTAGTTAGTGGTATTTTAGAAAACGAATGTGCTCAAATCTTAAAGCGCTTTTTTGCAGCAAAAAGAAATCTTAATTAAGTAATTTCCTTCCTTCAAAACAATTTTAGTTGCTTTAACGTTCTTTTCGAATGAGTAAGAAGAGTTCATTTTCTAAAGCCAAATATCCTTCATCATAAATATAAAAATAAGTATTCCCAGTTTTGGTTTTGTAGAGTGAAGTGAAAAACTGAAAGTCGAATCCTTTATCGTATAATTTTGTTCTGGTGACTTTCGTTTTTCCTGAAATGTTTAAATCCGTTAAAATTTTATGATTTTTTCGTAGCCGATTATTGATATTCCGAATCAGGTTTTTACTGTCTTTATTTACGTTGTTATTGTAGGCATTTCTACAATAATCAGAACAGAATTTCTTATCTACTCTACCTTTCACGGGTTCTTTGCATTCTAAGCATTCTCTTTTTTCCATAAGACAAAGATACATAATTATTCGTTTACAAACGACTACAATTAATTACAACCGAAAGTAATTACTTTGCAACCGAATAAAACTTCTTTGGTGTCGCAACTTTGCAGTGTTGAAACGAATCAACAAAAACAAATTATAAACATGCACCAAGCGAAAGCAGGTGTTTTAAAAAACTTATCTTATGAATACGTTAAGAAACAAAGTACAGTTAATTGGTAGATTGGGTGGAGAACCAGAAATCGTAACTTTCCAAGACGGAAACAAAATGGCAAAATTTTCGATGGCCACAGACGATAGTTACAAAGACAAAGAAGGCACTAAAGTTGAACGTGCCTGTTGGCACAATGTTGTTGTGAGAGGTGGCCTTGTAAGTGTTGTAGAAAACTACGTAAAGAAGGGGCAAGAAATTGCAGTAGAAGGAAAACTCACCAACCGTTCTTATGAAACGAAGGAAGGAGAAAAACGATATGTAACAGAAATTCTTGTGAATGATTTATTACTGCTAGGGAGTAAGTAACTCCTTGTTAATTGTTATGAAAAAGAGAAACCTGGACGATTCGTTCAGGTTTCTTTTTTTAAAAATAAATTTCTTGTGCTACTCTAAAAGTATTGGCATGTGCAGTAACGATGGTATTAACATCCGGGGAATACCCACCACCCATAGAACACATTACCGGGATTTCTAGATCGAAACAGGTTTGTAAAACAAACCGGTCTCGTTCCTTACAGCCTTCAATACTTAGGGCTAATTTCCCTAGTTTATCCGTTGCGACCACATCAACCCCACATAAGTAATAGATAAAATCGGGTTTTTCTTGTCGTATGAGTTTTGGAAGTGTTTCTTTTAAAAGGGAGAGATAATCTGCGTCGTTCGTATCTGTTTTTAACCCAATGTCTAAGTCGCTTTTTTCTTTTGTAAAGGGGTAATTTTTTTCACCATGCATTGAGAAGGTAAAAACAGAAGCATCGTTTTGAAAGATTTCCGCAGTACCATTTCCTTGATGCACGTCTAAATCGACAATGAGAATTTTTTTAGCAAGTCCTTTCTGTTGGAGGTATCTTGCCCCAATTGCTTGATCGTTTAGCATGCAAAAAGCTTCCCCTCTGTTTGAAAAAGCATGATGCGTTCCGCCTGCAATGTTCATGGCAATGCCAAATTGGATGGCAAATTCACTTGCTTTCATCGTACCATCCGCAATGATCATTTCTCGATCGATGAGGACTTCCGATAACGGAAAGCCAATTTTTCTAGCCGCTTTTTGAGAAAGCGAGATATTGAATAAATCAAAGAAGTATTCAGGATCATGCACTGTAAAAAAATGCTTGTTGTTTGGAATTTCTGGTGTAAAGAAGTTTTCAGCAATACAGGTCCCTTCATACAATAATTGTTCAGGAAGCAGGTCGTATTTTTCCATTGGAAATCGATGACCCGCAGGCAATTCGTGACTATAAATAGGATGGTATGCTATTTTTAGCATTAACTAACTTCTTGACCGTTTTTAATACTTCTTTCAGGCGCAACAAAGGCGAGCTTACCGTCAAGAGTATCCGTCATTAAAATCATCCCTTGGCTTTCCACACCTCTAATTTTACGGGGCGCTAAATTGACCAATACAGAAACTTGTTGTCCGATAATGTCTTCTGGAGAAAAACTTTCAGCAATTCCAGAAACAATGGTTCTAACATCGATACCAACATCTACTTTTAACTGTAATAATTTTTTGGTTTTCGCGACTTTCTCTGCCGCTAAAATAGTTCCCACTCGGACATCTAATTTTGAAAAATCCTCAAAATCAATTACCTCTTTTTGCGGAGCCACGACTTTTTTCTCTTGCGCATTAGAACGTTTTGTGGCGAGTAGTTTTTCAAGTTGTGTTTCAATGCTTTTGTCTTCAATTTTAGAGAACAATAATTCCGCTTTGTTGATTTGATGTTTTACAGCAAGCAACACCTCTTTTTCATGAATATCACTCCAAGAGAGCGATTTGTCAATGTTTAAAATAGTTTTCAACTTCGTGGAAGTAAACGGTAAAAAAGGCTCAGAAACCACCGCCAAAGCCGCAGAGATTTGCAAAGCAACATACATAATTGTTTGTACACGTGCTGCATCTACTTTAATCACTTTCCAAGGCTCTTCATCTGCCAAATACTTGTTTCCAAGTCTTGCCAAATTCATTAATTCTTGAGAGGCTTCTCTAAAACGGTATCGCTCTATGGATTTTCCAATGGTGTTTGGAAACTCTTTAACAGCAGCTAATACATCTTCATCTATTTCTGTAAATACTCCAGGAAGCGGTACTTCTCCCGTATAATATTTGTTGGTTAACACCACCACTCGATTGATAAAGTTTCCAAAAATGGCCACCAATTCGTTGTTGTTTTTTGCTTGAAAATCTTTCCAAGTAAAATCATTGTCTTTAGTTTCTGGAGCGTTTGCGGTTAAGGTATAGCGCAACACATCTTGCTGCCCTGGAAATTCCTCTAAATATTCGTGCAACCAAACGGCCCAGTTTTTAGAAGTAGATAATTTATTGCCCTCTAAATTTAAGAATTCATTTGCAGGAACATTTTCTGGTAAAATATAATCCCCATGTGCTTTTAACATGCTTGGAAAAATAATACAGTGAAAAACAATATTGTCTTTCCCAATAAAATGCACCAATTTGGTATCGTCTTTTTTCCAGTAATCTTCCCAGTTTTTTCCTTCTCTAGCTGCCCATTCTTTGGTCGATGAAATGTATCCAATAGGCGCATCAAACCAAACATACAAGACTTTTCCTTCTCCACCTTTTACAGGCACTGGAATTCCCCAGTCCAAATCTCTGGTCACTGCTCTCGGTCTTAAACCATCTTCTACCCAAGATTTTACTTGTCCGTATACATTGGGTTTCCAGTCTTTTTTGTGTCCTTCTAAAACCCATTCACGTAAAAACGCTTCGTGTTTGTCTAAAGGTAAAAACCAGTGTTTGGTTTCTTTTAAACTCGGTACATTCCCAGTAATTGAAGATTTTGGATTGATTAAATCAGTAGCGTTATGAGACGTTCCACAACTTTCACATTGATCACCATAACTTTCCTCGAAATTACATTTCGGACAAGTTCCTACAACAAAACGATCTGCTAAAAATTGATTGGCTTCAGCATCGTACAATTGTGCAGATACTTCTTCAATGAATTCTCCATCATTGTGCATTTTTGTAAAAAATTCAGCGGCAGTTTCATGATGAATTTTCGAAGAGGTACGAGAATAATTATCAAAAGAAATCCCAAAATCAACAAAAGATTGTTTGATGATGCCGTGGTATTTGTCAATAATATCTTGCGGAGACACCCCTTCTTTTTTTGCGCGCATTGGAATGGCAACACCATGCTCGTCAGAACCACAAATGTACGCAACGTCTTTTCCTGTTAAACGTAAAAAACGGGCATAAATATCTGCGGGCACATAGACCCCAGCCAAATGTCCAATATGAATCGGTCCATTTGTATAAGGTAAAGCGGCAGTAATCGTATATCTTTTTGGAGTATTCATCGAATTTTCCTTGATTTATTTTGTAGATTTATTTCTGAAACACAAAAGTACAAAAAACGCCGTTTTAATACCCATTGAAAATCAATACATTTACAGGGTTCTAATTTTAGGATCGCTGCACCCATAAAAGAGTCTATTTTGAAGAAAAATCTATTTTTTACAATTGCTTTATTTCTGATATCCTTCTTGGTAAATTCCCAAGAAGTACCCGTGAAATTAATTCAGCCACCAACATTAAAAAAAGGCGATACCATTGCAATTGTTGCACCTGCAGGAATTTTAAAAAATAAAGTCGAAGTGATTGAAAAAGCAATAGCACTTTTAGAAAGCTGGGGTTTACAGGTCGTATTGGGAGAAAATATGTTTAATAACGGGAAGCATTTTTCAGGAACAGACAAAGAACGAGCTGCCGATTTTCAAAAAGCCTTAGACAACCCAAACATCAAAGCAATTTGGGCAGCAAGAGGAGGATATGGTTCCGTAAGAATTTTAGAGACCCTCGACTTTTCACAATTTCAAACCAACCCCAAATGGATTATTGGATATTCAGACATTACTGCTTTCCACAATCACATACATAATCTAGGCGTAGAAACCATTCACGCAATGATGGCCACCAGCTTGCAGAATGAAGATACAGAAATTATTGAAACCATTGCCACTTTTAAAAAAGCCCTCTTTGGGGAAGAACTTACCTATGAAATACCCGCTTCTCTTTACAATAGAATGGGTGTTTTATCAACGCCAATAAACGCGCTAAAAGGACAATTAGTCGGTGGAAACCTTGCCATTTTAGCCTCTATGCTGGGCTCTGAAAGTCAAATTAATACAGATCAAAAAATCTTATTTATTGAGGAAATAGGTGAATATAAATACAGTATCGACCGGATGTTACAAAGCCTAAAAAGAGCGGGGTATTTTAAAAATGTAAACGCCGTAATTGTTGGTGATATTTCCAATATCAAACAAAATACTACAAAGTGGGGAAGCACTATTGAAGAACTTATTTTAGAGAGTATTCCTGAAAAAATCCCTGTTTTATTTGGTTTTCCTGCAGGCCATGAAACCACCAATAACGCCCTAATTATGGGGAGAAATGTACTCCTTGAATTTGATACAACAACCATAACCATAAGTTTTGATTAAAAATGTCGAAAATTTTATTGCAGATTTCTCCACTTTTGTTTGGGGGCCGCCTTTGGTGTTTTTATTAATCGGAGGAGGGATATTCCTTTTAATTTATTCAAAGTTTTTACCTTTTAGATACTTAGGACACGCAATACAAGTATTGCGAGGTACCTATGACAATCCAAATGATACAGGTGAAATCACCCATTTTCAAGCATTGTCTACCGCGCTTTCATCAACCATTGGTATGGGGAATATTGCAGGTGTAGCCGTTGCAATTTCTGTAGGAGGACCCGGCGCTATGTTTTGGATGTGGATGAGTGCCATAGTTGGAATGAGTACTAAATTTTTTACTTCGACGCTTGCCATTATGTATCGAGGAAAAGATAGTAATGGCGATCTTCAAGGTGGACCCATGTATTTTATTACGGAAGGTTTGGGAAAATCTTGGAAACCTTTGGCTGTGATTTTTTGTGTTTTTGGAATGTTTGGTGCCCTTCCCGTGGTAAATGTCAATCAACTCACCCAAGCAATCAATGATATTATTTTAGTGCCAAACGGATTCACGATAAGTTTTGGAACCAACTTGACTATTGCGCTCCTTTTATTAGTTTTAACTTCGATTATTATGTATGGTGGGTTAAAACGAATAGGGAGTACGGCCGCTAAAATGGTGCCATCTATGGTACTTCTTTATTTTGTTTTTGTGATGATTATTTTAATAACGAATTATGAAGTAGTGCCAAAATATTTGTCAATGATGGTTACAGATGCTTTTGCAGCAGACAATTTTAAAGGAGATCCAATGTTTGGAGGTGTTTTAGGAGCTTTAATTTTACACGGTGTTCGAAGAGGTGCATTTTCTAACGAAGCAGGTATTGGAACAGCTGCATTAGCGCACGGAGCAGCTAAAACAGAAGAACCGGTTCGAGAAGGCTTGGTCGCAATGTTGGGGCCAGCAATAGATACTATTGTTGTTTGTACACTTACCGCACTCGCAATACTTGTAACAGGTGTCTGGGAAACAACTTCGGACAATGGTGTAAGTCTAACTGCTGCTGCTTTTGGAGCTGCAATGCCTGGAATTGGGCCTTATTTGTTAATGATTTGTGTCTTTATATTCAGCCTTTCATCGTTGTTTTCTTATTCCTATTATGGAACCAAATGTTTGTCCTTTTTAATCGGCTCAGACAAAAAACACTACTATAATTATATATACATTCTCAGTATTATTTTAGCAGCGACTACCCCGTTTAGCATGATGCTCAACTTTATTGATGGCGCCTTTGCTTTAATGGCAATACCCACTATGATTTCTACCTTTATTTTAGCGCCCAAAGTGATCAAAGAAATTAAGCGGTATACGCAAAAATTAAAAGAAACTCAATAATGTATGGCAGCGCACAACGAACTTGGAGAAAAAGGAGAACTACTTGCAATTGATTACTTAATTAAAAACAAGTATCAAATTTTGGAAGTGAATTACCGTTTTTTAAAAGCAGAAGTAGATATCATTGCTCAGAAAGAAAATGTCTTAGCCGTTGTAGAAGTAAAAACACGTTCTTCCGATTATTTTGGAAATCCGCAAGACTTTGTAAATCCTAAAAAAATAAAATTACTCCTTTCAGCAATTGACAATTATGTGATAGAAAGAGATCTCGATGTTGAGGTACGTTTTGATATTATTGCAATTATTCATCAAAAGAATACAACTAAGATAGAACATTTAAAAGACGCATTTCTTCACTTTTAAAGTTGTTCTAAAAATATCTTTAAATCTTTCAATAAGACTGGTTTTCCAATAATTTTCTTGTTTTTGTCGAGGACGAAATAGTTTGGAGTCGCATTGATATTATAGGTAACCGCTGTCTCGTTTTGCCATTTTTTCAACCCTAAAACATGATGCCAATTTGGTAAATCGGTTTTCATTTTTTTCCATCGTGCATCGTTTTTTTCCATCGCAAAAGCAATTACTTTTAGCGATTTGTTTCCTTGAAGATGGGTGTATAACTGTGGGATTTCAGTTAAACAGTGCGAGCAATCTGTACTCCAAAAAATGAGTAGATAATTTTCAGCACTATTTAGGGTAGAAAGTTGAAGGGTCTTTCCATTTTCTGTCCAAGAAAAATCGGGTGCTATGCGACCAATTTCAGCAGCAAATAGCTTCATTTTCTGAGTGATGAATTCTTGATCTTGAATACTTTTAGGGAGTTTTTTATATTGACCTTCTAGTAAGTAATCAATACTTTCTAGGCTATTGATTGTTTCAAATTGTGCGATTAAAAAAACAATGATGTCTTTTTTATATTGAGGATCTTTTATTTTAGATAGAACAACGTCAATTGATTTTTTAAATAAATTGTTTTGTTGTGTTTGATCATCTGAGTAATTGATATAAAAAACATACTCTATAATTTTATTGGTTAAAAAAGTAGAGTTGATTAATGTTGTATGAGAAAAATCGATATTATCAAAAAAAGAGGTTGTCATATTTGTCATATACGCTTGGGGCGTTTTTATGATTTCTGAAGGAATTTCTCTTATAGAATTTTTTACAAAAGGGTAGACATACATTCCTTTTGAACGGTTTAAAAACTTCTTTTGAATCGCCGTTACTTCTGTTGTTGCTTTTTTGTATTCGGCATCTAAAACCAGTGTTTTGTTTCTTAAAACAGCAATTTGGATAGAATCTAATTTTTGCTGTTTTAGAGAAAATGCTTTCAAATACTTTCTGTAAAGAATATTTTCTTTCGAATCAGAAAACAATACGGTTGCCTCTGGATAATCTGGGTGAAATGTAAAATTGATGTTTTCTTGATTAAAAATAAAATCAACAGAACCAGCTCCTTTCAATCGATATGTAACCCTGTAAGTGCCACTTTTTGCTGTAGGCGGGAGGGTGAAAGAAAAAGTGCCGACAGCTACTTTTTTCCCATTGGTAAGTAGTGAATCTTTTTTAATCGTTGTGTTTGCGACAAAGACCTGTTGGGTGCTTTCAATTTTATAGAGGATGACCCAGTCACTTTCTAACCCTTTTGTTAGGGTTCCGTTGATTGAAAATTGAGCATAACTAAATGTGGAGCAAAAGAGGAGAAACAAGCAAATTTTTTTCATTTTCAAAGAGGTTTTAATAGATTAAATACCGTTCAATAAGCGCTCCAAAAATACTAATTCTCCATTAAAAAGGTTATATTTAGCTTAAAAATAAGAAAATGGGTTTTTCTAATAAAGTCGTTTGGATTACAGGCGCTTCTTCAGGCATTGGTAAGGCATTGGCAATTGAATTATCAAAACAAAATGCCATCTTAATTTTGTCTTCCAGAAAAACAGCTGCTTTAGAATTGGTGAAACAGTCTTGTGCTGATCCTTCAAAAGTAAAAATTCTAGCATTAGATTTAGAAGAGCCTAAAACATTACACCAGAAAGTAACTGCTGCGATTACGCTCTTTGGCGGGGTAGACATTTTGGTTAATAATGGAGGGGTTAGTCAACGCTCATTTGCCAAAGACACGGATTTTTCTGTTGACAAACGAATTATGGATATTAATTATTTAGGCACCATTGCCTTAACAAAAGCACTGCTGCCTCATTTTATCGCCAAAAGAAGCGGACATTTTGTAACAACCACGAGTATTGTTGGTAAAATTGGTACCCCTTTACGTTCCTCTTATGCTGCTTCTAAACACGCACTTCATGGGTTTTTTGATAGTTTGCGCGCAGAAGTTTATGAAGATCATATTGCGGTTACTTTAGTGTGCCCAGGTTTTGTAACTACCAATGTTTCAAGAAATGCTTTAACGGGAGATGGTTCTCCACAACAAACCATGGATAAAGCCACTCAAAATGGAATTGCACCAGTACATTTCGCAAAATTAATGGCGAAGGCGATACAACAGAAAAAAGAGGAGGTTTATATTGCCGGTTTCAAAGAGAAACTCGCTGTTTTTGTAAAACGAATGTTCCCAAAACTCTTGTCAAAAATGATTCGAAAATTGTCAGTTACTTAAAAAACCCAATTCCTTCAAAATAACTTACAATTGCTTCCTTCATTAACACCGTTTGTTCCCCTGCTTTTAAGTGAGGTAAGTCTGTGATGGTTTTATAATGCGGCCATCCATCTGTATCATAATAATCAAATTCATAATACCCATAAGGTTCTAAAAGTTTACAAATTGCAATGTGCATTAAGTTTACTTTTTCATCCTTTTTAAACACTCTATGCCCTTTTCCTAATTCTTGTACTCCAATAAGATATATGATGGAGTCCAAATCAATCGCATCTCCATCTGCAAATTGTGTAGAAAGTTTTTTAACCAACAATTCCCATTTCTCTTTTAATTCAGTGTTTTTTGACATCAGGTGTTTTTATAAGGTGGTAAAGATACAAACGTGCTTTTTATAATGTGGAAAAAAATATGTAGGTTTGATAAAAATTATTAAAAATGAATATTTTTGATATTGTCATTGCTGCCCTTTTACTCTTTGGATTCGTTCGAGGTATCATGAAAGGTCTTTTCGTTGAGGTTGCTTCATTGGCTGCTTTAATCATTGGTGTATATGGTTCTATCCATTTCTCCTATTTTATTTCAGATTATTTAAAAGATAGTGTTTCCTGGAGCGAGGAGTATATTTCCTTAGCAGCTTTTGCGGGTACTTTTGTTATTATTATCGTTGTCATTGCGCTTGCAGGAAAATTATTGACCAAATTAGCAGATTTTGCTGCTTTAGGCTTTTTAAATAAAGGATTGGGAGGCCTTTTTGGAGCTTTAAAAATAGGCCTTATTTTGAGCGTTATTTTTATCTTTTTTGGTAAAATGAACAACACCATTCCCTTTGTTAAAAAAGAAACGTTAGACGATTCAATTTTATATGCACCTGTCAAGAAAATTGCACCGCTTATTTTTCCTTCCATAATAAAAGAAGATACAGCCGATGAGCTGCTTCAAGAAATTATATAATGTTTCTTTCTGATTTCTCTGGAAATTCACTTTTCATAAATAAATGGTGATACGAGCAGGTATTGCTTTAGAAACATTGCCTTATTAGTTGTCAGAACTCAAATCATAATAATTCCTTCAAAGAGAATTCTTTTTCAGTAGTTAAAATTTTTTCAAAAAAAAAGCCAATCGCTTACGATTGGCTTTTTTGAACGTTTTTTGGGGACTAATAAAAAGTAACAACACCGTTGTTGATGTCATACATAGCGCCGACTATTTTGATAGCATTGCTGTCTTCCAATTCTTTTAAAACAGGGCTTTGTGTTCTGATATTATCAATGGTTAAGTGTACATTTTTTGCTGCTACTTCATTGACAAAGTCTATGTTTTTTGAATTTCGTAAACTTGGGTCACTTGGAGATGTCACTGCGTTTACTGCTGGTTTTATTTTGCTTAGTAAAGCGGTTAAGTTTCCTAATTTTGCGTCATCACAAGCCCCTTTAACGGCACCACAAGCAGTATGCCCTAAAACAACAACTACTTTTGTACCTGCTAATTTGCATGCAAATTCCATACTTCCTAAGATGTCTTCATTCACGAAATTCCCAGCAACTCTCGCACTAAAAATATCGCCAATTCCTTGATCAAAAATAATTTCTGAAGATACGCGTGAATCGATACAGCTTAAAATCGTTGCAAAAGGATATTGACCCGTACTTGTATCGCTAACTTGTGCTAACAAATCTCTAGATACTTCTTTGTTTTTCACAAAACGAGCGTTTCCTTCTTTAAGTAATTCGATGGCCTTGTTTGGCGAAATTGCCGATTGTGTTTCTAATGTATGTGCTTTCATAATATAATTTTTAATTGTTTTGTTTTAATAAGCAATTAAGCTCGTTAATATAATTTTAATTTTTTCCTTTAAGCAGATTTTTTAGAACCTAATTCAAAAAACTCAATATAACTTGAAGGGTTTTCTACAACTCCTCTTTCAGAGATAAGTTGAATATTAATTTCCCTTTCTTTCGCCTTAAGAGCGAAGTCTTCTAAAATTTCAATGATATCATTGTCTAAGTATCTTGTTTTTCTAACATCCAATTCTAAGTAGCTTCCTTCTGGCAATCTATCTAGCTCATTTAAAATAGCTCCTTTGTTAAAAAAGGTTACTTCTTCTGCCAGCGTCATTTTAATTTTATGGTTTCCATTGCTGTTATCTTCAATGTGGAGAAAGTGTGAGTTTTGGAAACTTTTGATTAAAATTACAACGATTCCGACTGCTAATCCTAAGCCAATTCCCACTAATAAATCAGTAAAAACAATTCCTAAAACGGTAACTGTAAAAGGAAGAAATTGC
Organism: Polaribacter sp.; assembly: GCA_018663625.1. Taxonomy (GTDB): domain Bacteria; phylum Bacteroidota; class Bacteroidia; order Flavobacteriales; family Flavobacteriaceae; genus Polaribacter. The sequence continues at coordinate 24,261 of JABJPX010000029.1, forward strand.
TTCCATCCTTGTTGGTACATCTTAATAAATAAGCCTGGTTTTGCTAACTTATATCCTACAATTAATAAAACGGCAGCCAATACAGAGAGTGGAATTTTATTTAGTAAGGTTGGAATTAAAAGGACCGATATTAATAATAAAAATCCATGAATAATTGCCGATAACTTTGTTCTACCACCCGATTGAATGTTTGCGGAACTTCTAACAATTACTTGAGTAATTGGCAATCCTCCAATCATTCCGGAGATAATATTTCCCGTTCCTTGAGCCAAGAGCTCTCTGTTGGTAGGGGTTACGTTTTTATGTGGATCTAATTTGTCAGTAGCTTCTACACACAATAAGGTTTCTAAACTTGCAACCAATGCGATGGTAAAACCAACAATCCAAACTTCTGGACTTGTAATCGCGTTGAAATTTGGAAAACTAAATTGTCCTAGGAACATCTCTAAGTTGTCAGGCACTGGAACACTTACCAATAGCGATGCACCGATACCGTAGGCCGAATCTTGATCTGTTACATAGAAGTAAACAATACCAGCGATAACAGCTACTAACGGTCCTTGAACTAATTGAAAGAAGCGTCCTTTTTTCGATAAAACATTGCTCCAAAGTAATAAGATGCCCAATCCAATAAAACCAATAATTGTGGCTCCTAAACTGATGTTGTTTAAAGTTTTAAAGAGTTCTGAAAATGTATTTTCTCCGTCTACTTGAAAGAATGCAAAGTCTCCTTCTGGATTTGCATTGTAGCCAAAGAAATGAGGGATCTGTTTTAAAATAATGATGATTCCAATCCCTGTTAACATTCCTTTAATTACTGATGAAGGAAAGTAATACCCAATAATCCCAGCCTTTAAAAATCCAAAGATTAATTGGATAATTCCTCCTAAAACGACCGCAACTAAAAAGTTTTCATATCCCCCTAAAGTGCCAATAGCAGTTAATACGATTGCTGCTAATCCAGCAGCAGGACCACTTACTCCAATTTTAGAACCACTAAGTCCACCGACAACAATTCCACCAATGATTCCAGCAATAAGCCCAGAAAATAGTGGCGCACCACTTGCCAATGCAATCCCTAAACATAAGGGTAATGCCACGAAAAAAACTACAATACTTGCGGGTAAATCGCTTTTAATATATTTAAACATAGATATGATATTTTGGCGCTCAATTTTTAATGAGCGTTTATTTTTTTGATAAAATGTATGACTTTTTTAAGAATTACTTATGAAATAAGTATTTTTTTGGGGGGAGGAGTATCTATTTTAGAATATTCTGAAAAGTAATATTTAGATCGAAAACGAATGTTTCTCTTTTCCTGAATTTTATTTAAATCAGAAACGCCATTCTGTGAAGTAGTAAGTAACTTTACTTCAGCATCTGTTTTAGATTCTTCACCATTCTTTCCTTCATTATTCTCCTCTTCTTCATTTAGATCCAGGAAAATACTTATCTCTTGCGTCTCGTCCATCAAACTGATAACAGAAGGTGCTGTGAGAACAATGATAAATAAAAGTGAGAAAAAAAGGGCGATAATAACTCTCAAATAAATTCAATTCTAAATTAGTCGACAAATTTAAAAAACAAATTCAAATAAACTGTTAAATAAAATTTAAAAAAGGCTCAACAGTTTAATTTCTTTTGCAGCAATCCAACCAATCTCTCCATCTACTAATTTTATTTTTTTCCATTGATCTACGGTATCTAGAACTTTTACCTTGGTACCTTCATGTAGCGTAAAAATGTTTTCAGAATTTACAGTAGGCCCATTTTTAACGTCAACTTTTTCTGAAAAAACAATCGCATAAATTTCATTTTTAGCAAAATTATATTGATTGTGTGTAATTGATATTGAAGTTACAAAGCATACAAAACATACAATACTTAATGTGAAGTAGACTCTTTTTCTAGAAGAGTGGTGCGCAAAGTAAAACAGCAAAAAGAAGGCGGCTGTACATAATGAAAAGCCACAAGAAATTATAGCCCATTGATTGTAGGAGTATTTTTGTAAGTAATTTGTATTTAACTTCTGGAAAACTGATTTTGGTAGTTCTTCAATCCGATCGATAGTCAACCTTTTTGCAAAAACTAAATTATTTGCAGCATCTTCATTTAAGGGATCTAATTGCAGTGATTTTTCATAGTTGTAAATCGTCGCACCAACCTTATTTAATTTATAATAGCAGTTTCCCAAATTATAATACAATTCAGAAGAAATGACTGCTTGAGATTCTATTTTTCGATAGGCTTCAATTGCCTTTTCAATTTCACCTTTTTTATAAAAATCATTTCCCGCAGTAAACAATGCTTCCGAACTTTGGGAGTGTGCAAAACTGGACACAAATACCAGTAAAAAGAAGATTTTTTTCATGCTAAAATTGTTTATCTAGTTCAATAATAATTTCTTTTGCTTTCTCATATTCCTCTTTCATCTCTAAAGTTGTACTCGGAGCATACCTTGCGAAATCACAATCTTCAAGCACTTCCATAAAATGTTTGATAGCCACCTCACTTACTTTTTTGTCTTGCAAAATTTGAGTAATTTTTTCTTTGCTAATCTCTATTGTTTCTATGCCTAGCTTTGCCTTTAAATAATTATGTAAAGCGCGTTCTAAAGATTCATAAAAAGCTTCTTTTTTACCCAATTGTTTTGCTGCCTCTGACAAATACTTTTTGGCAAGTCGTTCTGCACGCCTTAATTTATTTCCAATAAGATCGCTATTGCGTTCTTCCTGCTTCTTCGCAATATAAATTCCGCTAGGTATTGCAATAAAAGACAGCAACAGTAGGAGGTAGAAGCTACTCGATTTAAAGAAATCATCTTGTTTACCTGTTGTAAATGTTGTTTTGGTTTGAATATATCGAAAGTTTTTTCCCGTGACTTTCAAGGCTTGTTTCTGTACAGAATTAGCTGCCGCTGAAACGAGTTCTTTGCCTTCTAAAACATTGACAATTAAATCTTCAGTTGTAATTGTTTTGTACTTTTTTTGAGTTGGATTAAAGTAAGAAAAAGAAATATTTGGCACCTTATATTTTCCCTTAAATTGAGGTACTACGGTATATAGATCGCTAATAGTACCCGAGATCCCGCTTGAAAGAATACGCACACGCTCTTTCCTCTCTGGGGCATATATTTCTAATTCTTTTGGGACAACTACTTCAGGTAACTCAAATAATTTCAAATTTCCTTTTCCTTTTACAGTTACTTTTATTTGTGAACTTTCATTGGCTTTTAAAACCTGCTTATCTGTGTCTACTGAAAACGAATAATCGCCAACAGCACCTGTAAAATTCAGCGGTTTTCCATCTAAAGGAAGTTCTTTTGAATTGATGATTTTTTTTGCCGAAGCAAATTCTTTTCGGATGTTTTTTGTAATCGGATTCCCGAAGAAATCTCCCCTTCCTGTAGGGACACCAATAGCAACTTCCATCTTCATTGGATCTAAAGATAGTTTTCCCGATTTTGTGGGTATTAAAAGGGATTTTTGAAGTGTGAAATATTTGTAGGATTCTCCATTATAGGTGCCTTTTTTAGCACTTAATCCGTTTATTTTAATTTCTTGACTCCAAAAACCATTGTATTTAGGCGCTTGAATAATGCCTGCATCGTAGACATTGATATTATTACTTATGTATAATCGATATTCTACATAAACGCCTTGACCAACATAGGGCCTTGCGTTTGATATTTCGGCAACCAAATGAATATTCTGTTGCGCAATGTAGTTGGGGTCATTTGGGTCTTTTGGGATGTCTACAGGGTCTAAAACACGCACTTTTACAGGCGCAGATTTTATTTTTTTTCCATCAACATCTATGCTTGCAGCAGGAATGATAAGAATCCCTTTTTTTGTTGGTTGAACGATATAAGAATAGGATTGCTTGTAACTGGATTTTCCATTAAAATAGGATTGACTTATCGATTGACTCGGGCCTCCAACAATTCTAAAGTTTTGGAATCGTGGTGGTGTAAAGTTATCTCCACCTTGTTTGTTAATTGAAAATTCGACGCGCAAACGTTGGTTTAAACCCAACTTATTTTTACTAACCGTTGTTGTTAATTTTGCCTCTTGCGCTCCCAAAGCAATGCTTAGGATGCTTACAAATATCGATATGTAGATTTTCAACTTCATCTTACTTTCTCTATCTCCCCAGAGGGGAAATTACGCTTCCTTTTATTATTTAACAATTCATTTACTCTTTATACTAAAACCTTGCTTTTTTCCCTTTAGAAAAGGTTTCAAGATAGATTTACCAATCTTTTTCTTGTTTTACTTTTTTCCCTTTTGCTTTTTTAGCATTCATCTTTTTCTGCGTCTTCTTTTCTTCGTTATTTAAGCTTTCTAATAATTGCTTAATTTGTTGAGGAGACATTTGACCTTGTTGTGGTTTTGGCTTTTGTTTTTGATCTTTCTCATCTTTCTTTTTAGGATCTTTTGGGTCCTCTTGCTTTTTGTCGCCCTTTCCGTCTTTGTCGTCCTTTTTATCCTTGTCTTTCCCGTCTTTATTATCCTTGTTCTTGTCTTTATTCTTATCGTCCTTGTCTTTATTATCCTTGTTCTTTTTGTCTTTGTCTTTGTCTTTGTCTTTGTCCTTTTTTTGATCTTGCTTTTCTTTTTCTAATAATTTTTGAGCAACGGCTAAATTATATCGCGTTTCATCGTCTGTCGGATCGTTGCGTAAAGCATTTTTAAAGGCATCTACAGCGGGTTGATATTGTTTTTGTTCCAACATTGCATTTCCAATATTGTGATACCCGTCTGCTTTTTCAAATTTGTCTTTTGCAGCTTTTACAGCCAATTCGTATTGAGGAACCGCCTCTTTATAGTTTTTATTTTGATACATTGAGTTCCCTAAGTTGTAGGTTGCTTTTTTGTATTGACTACTCTTGTCCAATGCTTTTCTGTAGGCAATAGAAGCATCGTCATACTTCTCTTTTTCATAGAGTTTGTTTCCTTCTCTCACCAAGGCTCTTGCTTCTCTTTGAGCTACGATTGTGTCCTTTTGGGCCCAAATTTCTGTTGATGACAAAAGAATTAGCAAAAGAAAAAAGACTGTCTGAATTTGTTTCATCGGATGTTTATTTTTTATTTTTTTCTTCGTCGAATAAATCAACTCTTCTCAACCACTTTGTTTTCTTTTCAAAAAAGAAACCGTCAATAATTAAAAATAAAAGTCCAATTCCAACAAACCATTGAAATTGATCTTTATAATCTGAAAATTGTTTGGTTTCAAATTCACTTTTCTTCGCATTTCCAATAATAGTTGCGAGTTCTTTTACAGGAGTTTCTGTTTTATTTCCGTCAATATAGTTTCCGTTTGATGCATCTGCAATGTCTTGCAAAACTTTTGAAACCCTTTTGGTAATTACTGTTTTGCCTTTGTTGTCCTTCTTGTAACCAATCAAAGAACCATTTAGTTTCATTGGAATGGGGCCGCCATTTTCAGTTCCTATACCAATGGTGTATACCTTTATGCCTTCATTCGAAATGTTTTGTGCAATTTGTTTTGTTTCTTCTTGATGATCTTCACCATCTGAAATAATAATTAAAAAACGATTGGTTTGCTCATCATTATTATAGTATGTTTTGGACAAGTCCAATGCTTCGTTGATTGCCGTTCCTTGGCTAGAAACCATGTCTGGATTTGCATTCTGTAAAAACATTTTTGCGGCTGCATGATCTGTTGTAATTGGTAAAAGAGGATATGCATTTCCCGCATAAATGATAATTCCAACCCGATCAGAACCTAATTTGTCGATGATTTTAGAAATAATTTGTTTTGACTTCTCTAATCGATTCGGCGCAATGTCTTCTGCCAGCATGCTTTTAGAAACATCCAAAGCAAAAACAACATCCACCCCTTCTCTTTTTACGGTTTTTATTTTGGTTCCCATTTTTGGGTTGGTCAATGAAACAATCAACAAAGACAATCCGATGAGTAAAAAAGCAAGTTTTAATACCGATTTAAAGGTCGATGTATTTGGGGCTAATTGCATGAGTAAACTACTGTTTGCAAATTTTCGTTGCGTCTTTTTTTTCCACCAAAACACCCACAAGAAAACAACAATTACTGCTGGAATTATTGCGAGAAAATAAAAATAAATAGGCTCTTCTATCTGATACATTTCTTTGTTATTAAAAGCTTTGAAAATTGAAATATTTTCTTTTTAATTTTTTAATAGCACTAAATAAAACTCTTAAACACCGTATTTCTTAATAGGAACTCTAAGAGTAAAAACCCTAAAGCAAAATGAACAAATATTCGGTATTTTTCTTGATAATTATAATATTTAAACTCTTCAACTTTTGTTTTTTCGAGTTTGTCAATTTCATCATAAATTTCTTTTAGAGAAGCGTTATTTGTGGCTCTAAAGTATTTTCCTTGGGTCTCTGCGGCAATAAATTGTAACAATTTCTCATCAATTTCAACTTGTTGTTTTCTAAACTGAAGTTTTCCTGTTCTAGGGTCTTTGCTCCAAGGGAAATCTGCCATACCATTGGTCCCAATACCGATTGTATAGACTTTAATGGCCAATTCTTTTGCGAGTTCTGTTGCTGTTTTCGGATCTACAAAACCAGCGTTATTTACCCCATCCGTTAATAAGATAATGACTTTACTTTTTGCCTCACTTTCTTTTAAGCGGTTCACTGCAGAACCCAGCCCCATTCCAATGGCAGTACCTCCTTCTAATTGTCCCCATTTCAATTCTGAAATGGTATTTTTCACAATGCCTTTATCACTGGTAATGGGTGTTTGTGTGAAACTTTCTCCCGCATAAACGACAATTCCTATTCTGTCATTGGGTCTTCTATTCACAAAGTCGATTGCTACTTTCTTTAAAGCTTCCAATCGGTTCGGTTTTAGATCCCTTGCCAACATACTTGCTGAAACATCAATGGCCATGACAATATCAATCCCTCTGTTTGTTTTTGTTTTTTTACTTACAGACACGTTTCTTGGTCTTGCCAAAGCAACTAATAAACAGGTGATTGCCATTAATCGTAATAAATATAAAAAAGGTTTTAGTTTGGAAGTAAAAGAGGCATTTGCTTTAAACCCTTTTACACTTGGCATGGTCAAGATAGCCATGTCTTTTTTTCGAGTAAAAAAGTGCCATATTGCGAAGAGGGGGACGCCCACTAAAAGCCATAAAAAACCAGGATTTAAAAACTCAAAATTAGTCCACATCTTTCGTTACTGTTTTTGAATTCGTATTTATTTTAGGGGTTTGTGCTACAATAGTCGATTTATATTCGATCACTTTCGGTTGAATTTTTGTAATAATCAATTCCGCAAACTTTCGATCGTCTTCAATTTCATGAGACAAAGGTTTCGATTTCGCAAATTTTACTAAATCTGCATTTTTGAGTAATGAATTTATAGTAGCAATCGTTTCTTTTGAAAGGCCTAACTTCTTTTTGTTGTTCTGAGCTTTTATCAATTCAATGATTTCATTTGAAGTTTGCTCAAAGGTGGGAATTTCAATATCTCGTCCAATATAATTTCTTACAATTTCTGTTAATTCACTGTAGTACTCTTTTACTTTATTGTTTTGCCACAAGAGTTTTTCATCCAATTGGTGCAATTTCTCAATCGCCTCTTCATAGGCAGGAATTAATGGGATGACAACTTCTTCTTCTACTTCTTTTTTCTTTCTGAAGAAGATGAAATACACCAAAAGACCCAATAGCAATAGTGCTACTAAGGCAATCCATATATATCCTTTAAAATCGTCTAAAACATACGGTTCACTTTTGATCGATTTTATGGGGAATTTTTTAATTTTTGAAGTATCTATCGCTATAGTTGCAACGTTAATCAGTAATGAATCTGTTAAGAACGCTTGGTTTTTGACAAAGATTTGTTGTTGCGGGATGTAAAAAGATCCACTATCAAAACCAGTTAAAACATATTTTTTAACAAGACTGTTTTTAAGGGTGTCGGTTTTTGCAGAATCAATCACTTCCAATCCTTTTAATTCGAGTTTTGGAATGATTACATTCTTGATTTCGTTTATAGAGATTTTTAAGTTGAATTGTTCCCCAATTCGAATGTTTGTCGTGTCAATTTCCGCTTTTACGAGTGGTTTTTTTTGGGAAAAACTCACCATAGAAAACAGGAATATCAATAAAAAACCGAACCTTCTTATATGCGGCTCTATAGAAATAGAAGACTTTTTTTGTCTTCCTTCTACGAGGTTTTTAAATGGGGTATTTTTTGTACTTATTTTCAATGTATAAATTCTTTTACTGTTAAGGGTTTAGTTCGCAATAGCTTCTTTTTAAGAGAGGCACCACGCTTTCCTATCTTCCCTTGTGTTTAAAATAGCCTAATAATTTCTTCACATAACTTTCGTCGACACGAGTGTTTATGGTTCCTGCACCACTTCTTTTAAAGGTGTCTGTATAATAGTCCAACAAACGAATCGCGTTTGTGTTGTAGTTTGTTCTTGTTGTTTTTGACGCAGTATTTATTAGTTGCACAGCTCCGGTTTCTGCATCTAACATTGGAACCATTCCTAGATTGGGAATTTCTTCATCATGCTTATCATAAATTCGAATGCCTGTTAGATCGTGTTTTTTTCCTGCGATTTTTAATGTTTTTTCGTATCCATCGTCCATGAAATCGGAAAGCATAAATACAATTGCTTTTTTCTTGGTTACATTGGATAAGAATTTTAAAGCGGCAGCAATGTTTGTTTTTTTACTTTTCGGCTTAAATTCAATCAATTCGCGAATAATTCTTAAGACATGACTTTTTCCTTTTTTTGGTGGAATGTAGAGTTCAATGTCATCGGAAAAAAGGATCAAACCTACCTTATCATTATTTTGTGTCGCAGAAAAGGCTAATGTAGCAGCAATTTCTGTAACCGTATCTTTTTTAAATTGGGTTGCCGTTCCAAAAGATTCTGAACCCGAAACATCGACCATTAACATCATGGTTAATTCGCGTTCTTCTTCAAAAACCTTAATATAAGGCTCATTGTACCGGGCAGTAACATTCCAGTCGATTGCTCTCACATCGTCACCAAACTGGTATTGCCTTACTTCAGAAAAGGTCATTCCACGTCCTTTAAAAGAGGAATGATATTCACCTCCAAAGATGTGATCAGACAAGCGTCGTGTCTTAATCTCTATTTTCCGAACTTTTTTAAGAATCTCCTTTGTATCCATTTTTGCTATTGACTTTATTTGCGTTTCACTTTTAACAAATTGCTAAAAGGGAGTTGCGAATGGCTTTTTAAGGGACTTCAATTTCATTGATAATTGAATTGATGATGTCAACAGAGGTTACATTTTCTGCTTCCGCTTCGTAAGTAATTCCAATTCTGTGACGCAAAACATCAAATACAACTGCTCTAACATCTTCAGGTATTACATAGCCTCTTCTTTTAATAAAGGCATAACACTTTGCTGCTTTTGCTAAATTAATGCTTCCACGAGGAGAAGCGCCAAAGCCAATTAAATCTTTTAGCTGAGGTAAATTATATTTTTCTGGGTATCGAGTTGCAAAAATAATATCTAAAATATACTTTTCTATTTTCTCGTCCATGTAAACCTCATTCACCACTTCTCGGGCTTTTAAGATTTGATCTACAGAGATTACTGGATTTACAGTTGCAAATCCGCCAGATAAATTTTGACGCATAATAATTTGTTCGTCCTGTAGTTTTGGGTAATCAATGACTACTTTTAACATAAAACGATCTACCTGAGCTTCTGGTAAAGGATAAGTTCCTTCTTGTTCTACAGGGTTTTGTGTAGCCATTACCAAAAAGGGTTCATCCAATTTAAATGTGGTGTCTCCAATGGTAATTTGGCGTTCTTGCATTGCTTCTAGTAAAGCAGATTGCACCTTCGCAGGCGCTCTGTTAATTTCATCTGCCAATACAAAGTTGGCAAATATGGGCCCTTTTTTGATTGCAAAATCATTCTCTTTCATGTTGTAAATCATGGTACCAACAACATCTGCAGGTAATAAATCGGGTGTAAACTGCACTCTGCTAAAACTTGCTTGTACGGCTTTTGATAAGGTGTTAATGGCTAAGGTTTTTGCTAAACCGGGAACTCCTTCTAATAAAATATGTCCATTTCCTAGAAGTCCAATTAACAAACTTTCTATCATTTGTTTTTGTCCAACAATTACTTTGTTCATTTCTAATGAAAGAATGTCTATAAAGGCGCTTTCTCTTTCAATTTTTTCATTAATAGCTCGTACGTCAATATCCATTTTTATTTTTTATGAAGGGTTATTTTTTTTTAGAAAACAAAACTACAATATTAACCAAAAAACAGTTGTTAAAAGAAGGTTAAAGATAAATAGTCGAAATATTCTTGAGTGTTTGTTTCTTAAATGAGTTAAATATTAACATTTTTATAACATTTTCTTGCTTTTGTCATGAAAAAAGTAAACATTTGTGTTTATTAATCAATAATTCAGTTTTATGAAAAAAAATAACTTTTTAAAGAGTTTAGTTATTAGCTGTTTGTTTTTGTTAACGCAAGCAATCTCAGCTCAGATAGTTAAAGGAAAAGTGGTAGGTACTGACGGATCAGGATTGCCATATATTAACGTTTTAGAGAAAGGGACATCCAATGGAGTATCAACCGATGATCAAGGGATGTTTTCTGTTGATTTGACAAAAATGCCAACAACGTTAGTGTTTTCTTCACTCGGTTATGAAACCGTATCGAAAATGATTTCCGATACTAAATACCTTTCAATTACCTTACAAGAAGACAATGTTTCACTCGATGAGGTTGTATTGGTAGGATCAAGAAACAAAAACAGGACAGTTGCAAATACTCCAGTAGCTGTAGATATTATCGACATTTCAGAATTAACATCGGTAAGCCCACAAGTAAGTATCAATGATATTTTAAACTTTGTAGCGCCTTCGTTTACCTCAACGTCACAAACAATTTCAGACGGTACCGATCATATTGATCCCGCAGCCTTAAGAGGGTTGGGTCCCGATCAAGTATTAGTACTTGTGAATGGAAAAAGAAGACACAAAACCTCTTTAGTAAACGTAAATAGTACTGTTGGTAGAGGAAGTGTAGGAACTGATATGAACGCAATTCCATCCTTTTCAATCAAAAGAATAGAGATTTTAAAAGATGGAGCCGCTGCACAATATGGTAGTGATGCCATTGCAGGTGTTATCAATATTGTCTTAAAAGATGCAGTAGGACTTAGCTTACAAATGAATACCAACGCCAATGTTGGAAGTGAGACGAATGACCAAAGAGGTGGATTTGATGGCGAAGGCTTTCAATTAGATGCTAACTATGGAGTTCGCTTAACAGAAGATGGTGGTTTTATCAACTTTACTGGATCTGTTTCTACAAGAGAACCTTCAAGAAGAGCCGGTTTCTCAGGATATTCAGGATCAATTTTTAACGGAGCAAATTCTGTAGAATGGGTTGGATTTAATAGCGGACAAGGCTCCGATATTACCCAGTACAGTTTATCAGACATTCAGTTCTTTGCACAAGGAGTTGAGCATTTTGATTTAGCACTTAAAAATGATATTAGTGCTGCAACTAGCATGGCTGAATTACAATCCTTATTAAACTTCAATACTACTGATGCAGAATTAGGTGTACGAGGATTAGATCGTACCGATTTTAACATGAGAGTAGGACAGTCTCAATTAAGAAGTGGGAAGTTTTTCGCAAACATGGAATTGCCACTAACAGAAGATTTAGAATTTTATGCTTTTGGAGGTTTGAGTTACCGAAATGGTAACGCAGGAGGTTTTTATAGAAGACCTGACCAATCAAGAGCTTACACAGGATTATACAGAGCAGGTTTCTTGCCAGAGATCAATAGTGATGTAAAAGACAAATCTGCCGCTTTCGGAATTAGAGGAAAGCAAGGCGAATGGGATGTAGATTTTAGTAACACTTGGGGAGAAAATTCTTTTGGGTTCAATATCAGCAACTCTGTAAACGCAACCTTATTATCTGGATCACCAGTAGAAGTAAATGCAGGAGGTTTTTCAGCATCAGAGAATACAACCAACGTAGATCTTAGTAGATTTTATGAAGATAAGTTTCAAGGGATGAATGTTGCTTTTGGAGCAGAATACCGATTGGAGAATTACCAAATATTTGCAGGACAAGATGAATCTTGGATGACTTATGATATTAATGGAGATGAATGGAATGGAGATCCAGCTTTACAGGTAAAAGATTTCTTTGGAAGAGGAAGACCTGGAGGAATCCAAGTATTCCCTGGATTTAGACCTGGAAATGAAAGAAATGCATTTAGAAACAGTTATTCAGCGTATGCCGATGTAGAAGTAGATTTCACAGAAGAGTGGATGGTTTCAGGTGCATTGCGTTATGAGAACTACAGTGACTTTGGATCGACTTTAAACTGGAAATTAGCTTCTTTATATAAGTTAACGGACAATGTAAATTTAAGAGCTGCGGCAAGTACTGGTTTTAGAGCACCATCTTTACACCAATTAAACTTTAATACGATTAGCACCAACTTTATTAATGGAGATCCAGTAGAAGTTCTAACAGCTTCTAACGATAGTCCAGAAGCACAAGCAGTTGGGATTCCTCAGTTAACACAAGAAGAATCTTTCAGTACAAGTTTTGGTGTTACTGCAAAAATTCCAGAAGCAAACTTAACCTTAACGGTAGATGCTTACTTTATTGCCATTGAAGATAGAGTAACTTTAACAGGAAACTTTAATTTACCAAGTTCAGTAGATGCAAGTAAAGCAAGATTCTTTGCCAATGCAATTGACACAGAAACAACAGGAGTTGATGTAAATATTTCACACAGAGCAACGATTTTAGGAAATGTTGCTTTAACAACAGACTTAGCGTTTGCATATGCGAAAACAGAACAAGTAGATGATATTCACGCTTCAGTTCTTTTAGCAGATCAATTAGATACGTATTTTGGAGAAAGAGAAACGTACTTTTTAGAATTAGCAAGCCCAAGAGTAAAAGGGAATTTAAGCCACACCTTAAAAGGAGATAACTGGTCTGTATTCTTAAGAAACTCTTACTTTGGATCTGTATTTAATCCAGATGGAGCGCACCAAGAATTTGCAGGAAAAGTTCTTACAGACTTATCTTTTGGATTTGATGTTACAGAAAACCTAACGTTTACCGTTGGATCAAGTAACATTTTTGATGTGTATCCAGATCCAACACCAGCAGGCTTAACAAGTGGGAATCAGTTTATTTACCCAAGAGTTACCTCACAGTTTGGGATCAACGGTAGAACAGCGTTTGCTCGTTTAAACTTTAAATTATAATCAGAAAAATCTTTTTATTATGAAAAAACTTAAAAATATACTTTACATCGCTCTTTTCTCTTTGCTCGCAGTTTCTTGTGAAGACAATACCGATAGTGTTACCAATCCAGGAGAATTGTCTCCACTTCCTCAAGAAGTTAAAGTGAGTTTCACTGATGACAATGCAACCTCATCTCCTTATGAAGGAGAAACGATGACGTATCGATTAGAAATGCCATTTGCTATTACAGGAACTGTTGACGTAGAAATTTCAGTTACCTCATCAGATGGAACCGTAGAAGCAGACTATCCAA
>JABJPX010000030.1 GCA_018663625.1 Polaribacter sp.
ATCAAAACCTTTGACAGAAGCTGGTTTTAATACGTTTATATGGAACAGCACACCCAATACAAAATTTTGCCATTTCACATCACTTCGAACTAAATTGTTTAAATCAACTTTAAAACTGCTTTTAAAATTACTCGAAAGCACCTCACATGTGTTGCTGTTGTTTTTCCTAAAACTCAACGTAATTTTTTTGTCTATCGCAGCGGGCAACACAAAACCTCCATTGTAATCAATATGCTCTCCTATCAGATTTATTCTGCCAGGAGATTCAATTACTACTTCACTAAAAAATGTTTTGTTGTCTAACATCGCTTAACTTTTTTTAATGATTTCTTTGAAAAAATCCACAATACTTATCTGACGATATCTTAAAGTGATTTTCTAATCATAAGATTCGCAGGGTTTTCAATCTTCACATTCTCTTTGTTCATTATCATTTGTGCCAATCGTTTTCCCATTTCTTTGAAATCGGTTGAAATGGTTGTAATCCCTCCTTCGACAATCTCTTTTAGCAAGGTGTCATTGTAGGATATAATTCCGATATCCTCAGACAATAGCAAACCTTCTTCTTTTATTTTTTTAATGATCTTAAGGAGACTCCTGTCTTCAGGAATAACAAAAATTTCACCAGTTATTGGTTTTCTATGATCCAAAGAATCGACTATTTCATTTTCAAGATTGTTCTTTTCACAAAAAAAATTAAATCCATCAAGCACCCCTTTCGGCTGCTTATTTTTATCAAACAAAAGAATGATTTTTTCATACTTTTTAATTGCATACAACGCATTGTTAAGGCCCTTTATGATGTCATTTTGGAAATTTTGATAAATGGCAGGATACTGGGCTAGCTCCTTATGTGTCTGGTCTAAAATATAAACTTTGTCTTTTGGTAATTTATCAATAACCTGATGTGTATGAGGTAAATTTGCTGGCATTATTACATAACAACTGTAATCCCCAATGTTGTCATAAATTAGTCGACTGAATACCTTCTCATTAAAATGATGAAAGAAAATATCGACCTGAATGTCATCCTCTAGGGTATTCATAAAGGAATTGTATAAATCTTCTTTGAACGAATTGAATTCATCAAACAACAAAAATATTTTTTGGCTTATCAAAACTTCTTCACTTGCAACATAAAACCCTTTTCCTGCTATTGATTCAATGACCCCTCTACTTCTCAATTCGTTAAATGCTGTAAAAACGGTATCTCTTGAAACCTCGTGCTTGTCTTTTATACTATTCAGTGAAGGCAACTTGTCTCCTTTTCTTAGAGCCCCATTTACAATTGCTTCTTCAATAGAAGCGATGATTTGTTTGTACCTAGGTACTCCAGATTTTTTTATTATTGAAATAATATCCATAAAGTAAATATAGAAAAAAAATCACAATAAACATACCTGTACGTACCAGTATGTTTTATTGACATGAAATTTGTAAAAAAAATCAAAGAACATCAACAATCAAAATAGCATGATGTAGTAAGCCACCACTATGGGAGTCTCAAACAAAACAACTCTCCAAAAGCATCAAAGTATTTTTTGCAAAAAACCACCTGTAAATAAAATTTAAATACAAAAGAGCTTATTGAAAGTCACCCCCAAAGGGGTCATCTCATAGAAAAGCACTATTTGCTATTGATCGTAAAAATTTGAAAAAATAATTTTTCCAAAAAATAAACTTCCTTTTCATATATTAGCATCAGTTTACACCCCCTTACGATATGAAAAAAATCCCCACGCTTTTGGCGTTGTTTTTCTGCCTGCAAAGTTTTGCTCAACAAGACATACACTACCTTCAAAATTCAAAAAAAGCGAATCGTTTTCAAGTTGCCACGCAAGTCATTAAAAACAACATTATTACCATTCCAGGAGACTTCAAAGAAATGGGAAAGGCCTTTTCTGATGACTGGAAAAGAACAGCTACTTATGCTGGAGGAGTACTCGGCTTAATCGCTGTTGACAAGTACACCACCCAATTTATGCAAGATCACATTGAGGCAAAT
>JABJPX010000003.1 GCA_018663625.1 Polaribacter sp.
ATTTCAATATCAAAAGAAAGATGATCATTAAAACATGCAGGAACTTTATTTCGATCTTCTACCCGCACATAAATTGTTTGGCGACTTACCGTTCCAGGTACAAAGCCAGTTGGAGCCGTGTTTCTAAAGTTGGTATCGTTCAAAATAGGTGCATTCCCCGAAGAGGCATCCGCTTGCGAAGTATGATAGGTCACAATAAAATCAGTTTCCGATTGTGTAGTTCCTAAAATCTCATTGACAGTTTGTCTTAAATCAATATTAATGTTCTCCCCATCATCAGACGAACCCGAATCAAAATCATCACAAAAAGAAAGTGGTTTTGCTAAGGTATTAGCGATAGGAACCGTATCTACTTGTAAAAAGACATTTGCTGTTCCCGTACACCCATTGTTTGTGTTGTTTATGATTTTAATATAAATGGTTTGATTGTTTGCAAAACTAGGATCATTGTTATTCCTATGATTTGCGATTTCGCTATTGATGTTATTTGTAGAAGACGCTCTGTCACTTTCTGTTTCATAATAGAAAACATCTAAATCTGGTCTTGATGCAGCTGGAAAGAAAGCTTTTATTTCATTCTCGGTTTCACTAAAATCAAAAGTGGAAATTCCGTCTGTATCGTCATTATTCGCGTTGTCATTTCCATCGATATCTAGAAAATCATCACAAATTGTAAACGTTTTGTCATAGGCTAAATCAGCACTAAAATTAACTGTAATGTCAATTTTTGCAATGCGATAGCAGTTTTGGTCAGAAATCACACGAACCCATGCTTCACCAGTTCCAATAACAGGGTACGACTCAATAGATGCTCCGGTTATTTGCGGTGTTCCAGCAATAGCAGCTGCTTCTGTGGCATAATACTCAAAGGTTTCATTTGTATAATTTGTAGAAACATTAATTCTCGCCAGTTTTAAATTGACTGTTGTGTCCAAGTCAGGATTGTTGTGACATTGAATCAATTCAGCAGGATTGGTTACTACAGGTAAAGGATCTACAAGTAGTTCAAAGGAAGTAAAAGTGCTCCCAGTTGTGTCGTCTGAAATGACGGAACAATTTGGATTGTCAACATTTTCTACACGGACAAATATGGTTTGAGAAACCGTAACAGCATGGTCTGTTGTCTTGTCAATAACATCGGTTGTTGCACTTGTTTGAGCTCCTGATAATGAAGTGTGATAGGAAACATTAAAATCGGTTGCAGAAATTCCACCTAATATTTCACTGTCTTTCGTATCGAGTCGAAAGAAACTTATGGTATCTGTATCGCTTCCGCTAGCATCATCATCACACAAACGATATACGGAAGGCTGAGTTGGTGTTGGGATGTCGGTAATAATAATTGAAAAATCGATGATGTCATAACATGCAAATGGTGCGTTTATATTGTGTACCCTTGCGTATATGAGGTTTGTAGTTCCGGTAACGGCATCAAAAATATTGGGTAAATTTGTATCACGAACATTGTCGTTTGCTGCTACAAAGCTATCAAAGTACAATACTTCAAAAATAGTAGGATCTAAACTACCTAAAATTGAAGGAGTTGTATCGACTAAGAAATCATACGAATTTGAACCACTTCGATCGTCATCACATTCAATAATATCAGCAAGAGGAGTCGCAATTGCGGCCTCAAAAACATTCATATTAAATTCGCCATTATATTGAGTTACATCACCACAGGGATCAACCAATTCAATTTTTAAAGAGTAGTTACCACTATTTGCAAGCTGAAGATCGGTTAAATTTAATAAACGATCCGATGAGATAATATCGTTGGTGGTTCCATTGTCAAATCGCCATTCAAAGACCACATTGTTTCCTGAAACAGGTTCAGGCCCAATTGTTTTATCTTGCCCAACACATAGTTCTAAGTTATCATTATTAATAATTGTATTCGTATCAATATCAATGATTTCTATCGGCAGTAGTAAAGAGGATATAAATGGGGGTAACCCTTGTGTTGAAAAAGTACCTGCAACCAATCTAATTGCATTTTTTGTAAAAATAACATCTGCAGCATCTGCAGTAGGGTTTTCGATAATATCAATAAAGGGAGCATCTGCTCCAGCATCTTCGTAGGCAGTTGGAATGGTAACGTAAATTCTTCCATCAGGCCCCACTTGTAAAGCACCTCTAAATCCGCCTTCAGGGAAATCAACACTACCCGCGTCTTGTCTGTGAACTATTGTTTTAGAACCAACTATATCTGGATTTGTTAAGTCAAATTGAAAGAGTTTGTAAGTAACTGCGTTGTCACTCATATTTCGTCTAAACCCACTCGAAGTAGAAATGTATAGTTTTTTAGAGTCTAAAGAAAATTCAACACCATAGGGCTCACCATCTTGATTTAAATTGTTTATTAAAAACGTAGGATTATCAGTGACTTCTCCAGTTGCATTATTGAAATCATACAGGATAGCTGCCTCTGCTTGTGTTGCAATCGCCAGTTTACTTCCATCCGGAGAGAGTTTTAAATACCCTCTTTTATCATTAACATTATTGGCTACTCTGGATACAACAGGAGTAGCTCTTACGCCCAATTCACTTACCAAAAAAGAATGAAATTCATTATTAACAACAGATACAACCCAAAATTCGTTGCACTGTGCACCTCTAACTGCAGTCACTTTTTCAGTCCAACTATTTGCCAATCCGCTTGAGATATCTTCATAAAAGACACCATCTCCATCTTCATCAATTAATTTTCCAATTCCATCCGTCATATCAATGGTATAATAATTGAAACCATTATTACCATTGTTATGATCTACGGTGAAAAGATAAAAAATAGTGGATGATTTTGGTTTTGGAACAATCATTCCCGATTGTGTACTAGAAGAATTCCCTCTTAAATCATTTGCAAGTCGACCATCTGAATAGGTCATTATGTTATGATTTTTGTCATATACCGTTGTACCATCTGAGTAAAACAACAGGTCACCATTGGCATCTGAGAAAGAGGAGCATCCTTCTCTAGTACTTAATTGTCCATCACCAATTGCTTGTGGAGGGCTAGTATTAAAATCTAAACCTCCATTTTCTCCAAAATACCAAATATTGGCTTCTTTTTGAGAAAATAGATTTAGTGAAAAAAATACAAATAACAGAAGGGAAATATTTTTCATTTAAATAGTTTTTTTTAAAAATCAAATATATTAAAAACTACTATAAATCCCTCTTTTTTAACAATACAAATGCTCCATAAATGAAGATAAATGTCCAAACAGAAACAATTGAAATATCTAGAAATTCAACGTCGTAGTTTTTTTTGAACTCACCCATTTGACTTGCGATAGTTTTTACAACTCCTAATTTAGATCCAGGTTCTTTAATTAGATTGCTCATTGCCTCTAGAGGTAGCCATTGTATTACTTCGGAAGCTTTTGTCATCGCCTCATTAGAAGCTCTAAAACACCAAAGAGCAATAAGCCAAATTACTTTTTCTCCAATCCACCAGATCACTATTGCTCCAATTGCAAAAGCAGATCTTTTTACTAAAATGCCTAAAAATAGTCCAAAAGAGAAAAATCCGACTAGTTTTATAAAAAAAGCAAATAGGTATTCTAAATGATATGTTATGATTGCGAATTCATTATAATCCGAATAAAAGAGACCTAATAGTAAAGAAATAATAAAGACAAAAAAGGTCGAAATGAGTGCAAAAGAAATTACAGTATAAAATTTTGATAGGATGAATTCTTTTTTACTTAAGCCATCAATTAAGTTTTGTTTTAATGTTTTGTTACTGTATTCATTAGACATCATGGAAACGATGACTAACAATAAGAAAAATTTTAACGAAGCTGCTACATAGGTGTTAAAATGCCAAATATAAGGGAAGTTGAAAATGCCTTGTTCTGCTAAATGGATCGTTTTTCCAAAAAAGGGAATCTTAACTGCAGCGATCAATGCAATAGAAGTTAAAAGTCCAAAATAGATGATAATTAGTACTTTACTTGCTTTGCTGTGTCTTAATTTATGAAACTCTATGGAAAGAAGTCTAAACATAACGTCGTTTTTTTGTTGATTAGTTGGTGCTTGTTAAATCTAAGAATTGCTGTTCTAAACTTGGCTTTCGTTTCACCAAATGGGAAACAATAAAGCCATTGTCGAACAAATAGCGATTCATCTCAGCAGCACTCATTTCCTCGCTAAGCGAAGCAATATAGGTTTCGTGATCTAAATGTATTTTACTTATGGATGGGTGTTTTTCTAAAAGTGTTAAGAATTCAGTTTGGTTTGTCTCCACTTTTAATTCAAATAAACCTTTAGATGCGGTCATTTCATCGACACGTCCACAGTATAATTTTATTCCTTTTCGAATTACAATTACATGGCTACATACTTTTTCAACTTCATCCAATAGGTGTGAAGCTAGTAAAATCGTTGTTCCATTTTTTGCAATTTCTTTGATAATTAATCGAATTTCATGAATTCCTTTAGGATCTAATCCATTTGTAGGTTCGTCTAGAATTAAGATTTCAGGATCATTTAATAAAGCTGAAGCAATTGCGAGTCGTTGTTTCATACCTAAAGAGAAAGTGCTAAACTTGCTATCTTTTCTCTCGTATAGGTTTACTGATTTTAATTTCTCGTCTATTTTATCTGTAGAGATTCCTTTAATTTTACAAATCAGTTTTAAATTTTGATTTGCTGTCATATAGGGATAGAAGTTTGGACGTTCGATAATGGCGCCTACTTTTTTCAAAGCTTCGTGGGTAGATAATTTACCATCAAACCAAGAGTAATCCCCAGAAGTTTTGTTTACAACATTCAGAATAATACCTAGCGTTGTTGATTTTCCACTTCCATTTGGACCTAATATTCCATACACATTGCCTTTTTCTATGTCAAAGGAAAGGTTGTTTACTGCATGTACGAGGCCAAATTTTTTGTCGAGATTTTTAAGAGAGAGAATTTTTTCCAAATAAATGAATTTAATTGATTATCAATAAGACGCTCAATTTACAAACTTGTTACGGAAAAAAGGAATTGTTAAATCACTTATAGTGTCGTCGTAAAGAATCTTTATATCTAAAAAGAACAAGAATTTCTTTAATATTCATTAAAATCATAATCATCATAATGACCATACTCATCATCAATATCATCTGTTCCTTCAGGGTCTTCTGAAACAAATTCTTTTTCGGGAGCTTCTGCAGGAATTTCTCCAACCGTTAAAATGATTAAGGGGAGACCTGGTTTTTCTTCGGAAGAGATTTCAATAACTTCAACATAAAAAGTCCACATTTTTAAAAAATCATAGACATAAATTAACTTGTCGTTTTCCTCGGGTAATGAAGTGTTTAAGATGCAGGTTTGCATCGAAATTCCTTCACCTATTTCTTCCATATTAAATAATGGAATTTCTTCGCCTTGCGTCCACTCTTCATCCGTTCTGTAAAATGAAGCCATTTCTTGCCCCTTAAAGCCAAAAGACTTCGCGATTGTTAAATGAAGTTTTTCTAAGTTAATATTGCTGTCTACTAAAAGAGTTCTAATAACATCTTCTTTAGTATCTAAAATTACGCGGATCTTGTACATGAAATAGTTTAACTTTCAAGTGCAAAAATACAAATTTTTATGTGTAATTTTACATTACATTTACATCATATGGATAAAAATAAAATTTTGGCTGTTTTCAATAAAAAGTGTAAAAACACTTTAATGGAAACACTTGATATTGAGTTTATTGACCTTGGGGTTGATTTCTTAACAGCAAAAATGCCTGTAGGTCCTAAAGTGCATCAGCCTTATGGGCAATTACACGGAGGTGCAACGGCAGCCTTGGCAGAAAGTGTTGGAAGTGCTGCTTCTAATTTTTTTATTGATAATGAACACCAATTTATAAATGGAATTCAACTCTCGATTAACCATATAAAAAGCATGCGTGAAGGGGTTGTTTTTGCGACTGCAAAAAACATTCATAAAGGCAGAAGCACCCATCTTTGGGAGGTGATTATAACAGATGAAGATCAGCAATTAATTGCGATTGCTAAAATGACCAATATTGTTTTAGAGAAAAGAAAATAACCTTAAAAAAAGTAATAATCTTGACAATTTTTGATAGGATTGCATCTCAATACAAATTACAAACCCCCTTTGTAGTATATAGAAAACCCAATGAAAATGTGATTTCAGGTTTTTTTCAAAAGACAAAAGATGTTTTTTTTGTGGAAGATTTCACCGAGGTTGGCTTTGTTTTTTCTCCTTTTGACAATCAAGAGAAAGCCATCCTAATTCCCGCAAAGGAATCCGTTTATTATCAAGAAGTTCCTGTTTCAGAAGTGCCACTTCCATTCCTAAAGAAGAAAGAGTTTATTGCGGATGCATCCTCAAAAGAGCAGCATTTAAAACTCGTCAATAAAGCGATAAAAGAAATTCAAAAGAAGCAGTTTCAAAAAGTAGTTGTTTCAAGGTGTGAAGAAGTCACTCTGTCCAACTTTCTACTTGTAGAGAGTTTTAAAAAGTTGTTACATGCTTATCCAAATGCTTTTGGTTATATTTGGTTTCATCCTGAAATTGGTTTGTGGATGGGAGCCACTCCCGAAACCTTGTTGTCCATTTCAGAAGATCGTTTTAAAACCATGTCATTGGCAGGGACACAAGTTTATGACGGCTCAAAAAAGGTGATTTGGCAATCGAAAGAATTGGAAGAACAGGCATTGGTGACAAAATTTATCAAATCACAAATAAAAGAGATTGCAGTCAATTTAAAAACGAGTGAAAAAGAAACGATAAAAGCAGGAAATTTACTTCATTTAAAAACCCAGATTTCAGGAAATATATTAAGTGGGGGATCGAATTTAAAAATACTGCTGAATGCTTTGCATCCAACACCTGCAGTATGTGGCCTTCCTAGGTTACAAACAAAAAAATTCATCCTACAAAATGAAAATTATCAACGCTCTTTTTATACTGGTTTTTTGGGGGAATTGAATGTAGGTGGAGCGCCTCTTGATTCTGAAAAGTCTTCACTTTTTGTGAATTTACGCTGTATGGAAATTAAAGGGAATAAGGCACTTCTTTATGTTGGGGGTGGAATTACAAAAGATAGTGATGCCTCAAAGGAATGGGAAGAAACGGTTTCTAAGAGCGCTGTGATGAAAGCAATATTGTAAGCGCAAAAAAATATAGTTTATTTTCGATAACAAATAAAAAAGCCACAAATTTAAAAATTTGCGGCTTTTTTTTATGAGTGTAATTAAATTGGGATGTCTTTTTTTTTAATAGATCCACAAACATGGGGTATAAAAACAGATCATAGCTGTTATATGTCGTCAAACGATATGTCTGTAAAACTATCAGTAGATTTTGTTTCCTCGTCTGTTTCCTCTTCTTTCTTAAAATCTTTTTGATGACGATCGCTAATTACTTCGTCTCCCTTTTCTTTTAAAATGTAGTCTGTTGC
>JABJPX010000004.1 GCA_018663625.1 Polaribacter sp.
AGGAAGGTGTCAAATTAGAATTGAACCGACAGAAGGCAATAGGTCAGACTACTTTTAATAACTCACATGAAAAGTATTTGAGTAGAAGTGAAACTGCAAAATTACTTCATGTAACAGAGGTAACTCTAAATAACTGGGAAAAGAGAAATATACTTGTTCCGAGTAGAATGGGTAGACGTGTCTTATACAAAGAGGCTGAAGTTTTGGAGAGATTGGACCATGCTGCTTAATTAAAGTATAACAGTATAAATGTTATGTAATGTTACAAACTGCGCACACCTTTGAGCACACCTTAAAAACCAAAAAACCCGTAAATCATTGTTTATAAATGAGTTACGGGATAATTTTGTGGTACCTCCAGGAATCGAACCAGGGACACAAGGATTTTCAGTCCTTTGCTCTACCAACTGAGCTAAGGTACCATTGCCTTAGCGGTGGCAAATATAATATGTTTTTTCACATCTACTAAGGAAAATTTAAAAAAATCTATTGTATTTTTGAAATTCATTAAAAAGGCAATCGTGAATTTAAGTGTAGATGTTGGAAATACAAGAGTTAAAGCTGCTGTTTTTGAAGAAGATAAACTGATAGAACTGTTTGTTTTTGATACAAAAAGACTGCTTTCTAAAGTCAAAGAAATTTTAAAAAAATATACAATTGCCAATGGAATTCTTTCTTCAGTAGCCTTAATTTCGGAATTTGAACTCCAAAAACTCCATGAAATCGTTTCATTTACGGTAGTTTCATACCAAACAAAAGTACCTTTTACAAATACCTATGCAACACCGCTTACTTTAGGTGTTGATCGAATTGCATTGATTGTTGCAGCTAAAAAAGAATTCCCTCAGAAAAATGTTTTGGTGATAGATGCTGGAACCTGTCTTACTTTTGATTTTATTGATAAAGAGGCTACTTATCTCGGAGGTGCCATTTCTCCAGGCTTAAAAATGCGCTATGCTTCCCTACATCAATTCACTGCAAAATTGCCCTCATTAGAAGTACAAACTCCCATCGATTTTATTGGGAATTCAACAAATGAAAGCATTCATGTTGGAGTTGTAAATGGGCTTCTTTCTGAAATTGAGGGCGTTATTTCACGATATGAAAAGAAATTTTTAGATTTAACAGTAGTTTTAACAGGAGGAGATGCAAATTTCTTGTCAAAGCAATTAAAAAGTAGCATATTTGCCAATCAAAATTTTCTCCTTTACGGATTGAATGAAATATTGATTTTTAACAAAAGCAAATGATTCAAAAATATCTAACTGTATTTCTATTAATAAGTTCAAGCATCGTTTTCGGTCAAAGAACCACATCATCCCCTTATTCTTTCTTTGGAATTGGAGAAGAGTTTAGTTCAAGAACAATAGAACAAGCAAGTATGGGAGGTATTGGAGTTGCTTTTAATAGCGCACAATATTTAAACTTTACCAATCCTGCAGCTTATTCAGATTTAAGATTTACAACCTATTCTTTCGGTTTATTAAGTAAAGATTTAACGGTGAAGACCAATGAGGCAAGTCAAACGGTGAATACGACCAGTTTAAGATATTTTGCATTGGCCTTTCCGATTGGTAAAAATGCAGGCTTTTCATTTGGGATGCAGCCTTTGTCTTCTGTTGGGTATTCTTTATCAAACACAACATTAGATGCCGATGGTGATCCAACAGAAATTTCAATATTTTCAGGTACTGGTGGTGTTAATAGAATCTATGGAAGCTTTGGTATGAAAGTTTATAAAGGGCTTTCATTAGGAATAGAAGCTGATTTTAGTTTCGGAAGCACTGAGAACATTCTCACAAAACAAATTGCAAACGTGATATATGCAACACGATATAACGAATCTTCAATAATTCGAGGAGGAAATGTAAAGTTGGGTGCACAGTATACTACAAAACTAAAGAACGACTTAATTTTAAATTTGGGAAGCACGTTTAAATTCGGAAGTGATTTGGATGTAGAAGGAACCGAACGTTTTTATACCCTTTCTTTGTCAGCAAATGGTTCGGAAATTATTAGAGATGAGCAAGAAGAAGCAGCAATTGCAGGGAAATTCAATTTGCCAGTTCAAACAATTTTTGGGTTTGGGATTGGGAAATTAGACAAGTGGCATGCAGGATTTGAATATGAAAGTCAAAAAGCAATTCAAACCTCAGGATTTTTAAACAGAACAGGAAATACTTTTAGATATGATGCTTCTGATCGTATTTCCCTTGGAGGATACTATACACCAAAGGCTACATCGATCTCTAGTTATTGGGACCGTGTTACCTATAGAGCAGGGATGCGTTATGAGAACACTGGACTTTCGATAGATGAATCCGGATTAGGAGCTGATTTTTCGAAGGTAAATGATTTTGGCATGTCTTTTGGTTTAGGTTTGCCATTAGGAAGAAAACTATCCAGCCTAAATTTAGGGTTTGAGTTTGGTAAAAAAGGAACCACAAGCAACAACTTAATTCAAGAGAATTATTTTAATTTAAGAGTCGGACTGTCTTTAAATGCAGTAGGAAGACAAGCTTGGTTTCAGAAAAGAAGAATTGATTAAAAAAACTATATTACAATGAAGAAAATTTCGTTTTTATTAGCTGCTATGTTATTGATGACAACAGCAAAAACAAATGCACAAGAAGACGCAGAAAGAGAATGTAAAATAAAATACAATCTTTTTAAAGGAGATTACAAGTCAAAAAAATATGATGACGCTCTTGTAAACTGGAATTATTTAATGGATAACTGTCAAGACCTATCTGTAAATATTTACAAGTATGGTGCAAATATGGCTGAGGATGTTTTAAAAGACCCCGTTTTAGCAAAAAGAGTATATGAGCAAAGATTGCAATATTTCCCAAAAAAGAATCCAGCAAAAGTACATAGTGATTATGCTACGTATTTGTCCAAAAACAAATTAGCAGAAGTAGACGTTATTTTTTCAATCCTAGAAAAAGCATACAATATAGACCCAACCAAAATGGGAGTTAAGAACTTGTATAAGTATTTTCAAGGAATGACAGACAGAAATAAAGAAACCAATCCTCAAAAAGTATTTGATACCTACGATGACGTTTTAGAATCTGTAGGAGATAAATTGGAAGGCTATGCAAAAAAATTAGCACCACTTTATAAGAAAATGTCTGACAGCATTGCTTTAGACAAATCAGAGAAGAGACAATTAAGAATGTATTCTGTAAACTCGAAAGCTTTAGGGCAAGTAGAAGCAGGCTTGGACAATATGATTATTACATTGTCTACATGTGATAGATTGATTCCTTTATATACTAGAGATTTTGAAGTAAACAAATCGAATGCTGCATGGTTAAAAAGAGCTGTGAGTAGAATGTATAAAAAAGAGTGTACAGAAGATCCTTTATATGAAAAGCTTGCAAGAGCCTATGCAGAAGCATCTCCATCGTCAGATTCTTATTCTTTTGTAGCAGTTGTTTTAGAAAAAAATGGTGATACCGTTGGTGCAGATCAAATGCGTCAAAAAGCATTCGACCTAGAACAAGATCCAATTAAGAAAGCAAATTTCAAATTAAAATTTGCACAGTATGCTTCTAAAAAAGGACAAAAATCAAAAGCAAGAAGTTTGGCAAGAGAAGCATTAAGATTCAATCCAAACCTTGGAAAAGCGTATTTGTTAATTGCAACGTTGTATGCGTCAAGTGTGAACGAATGTGGTAGTGGAGAATTTGAAAAAAGAATGACCTATGTTGCTGCTTTAAACAAAGCAAAAAGAGCCGCTGCTGTCGATCCAAGTATTAGTGTTTTGGCAAAGAAATACATTCGAACTTATGGCGGTAATGTACCCAACAAGAAAATGATTTTTACTGCAGGTGTTGAACCAGGTAGTTCTTTTGTTGTAAAATGTTGGATTGGAGAATCTGTTAGCGTACCAAAATAATTGTGGAATTCACAAAAAAAATAATACCAAAAAGCATTCCTGTTGTCTTGACAATTGGAATGCTTTTTTCATGTACAAACGATTCCAAAAAAGTACGTGATTTTTTAGCAGATAAAAATTTACCTATCGGAGTTGCAAAAGATGCATACCATGTTTATAAAGATTCAGGTAGGGTCTCTTCAAAATTAATCACACCGCTTTTACACGATTTTACCAATCGAAAAAACCATCCTTACAACGAGTTTCCAATCGGAATAAAGATTATAAATTTTAGTAAAAAAAGCAACGATTCTGTGACTATTACAGGAGATTATGCACTTTCGTATTCAAAAACCCAAGTTTCAGAAATTAAAGGAAACGTGGTCGTGGTCAACCATACAGAAAAGTCGAGGTTAGAAACAGAACGGTTGCTGTGGGATCAAAAAACAGCCTATTTTTACTCAGAAAAAGCCTTTGTTTTAACAACACCAACCAGTATTGTAAGGGGAATTGGCTTTGAGTGTAAAGAAGATTTGAGCAAACATTTGGCAAAAAATGTCATTGGAGATATAGAAACAAACGAAGAATAAATTATGAATACAATGTGGAGGTTTTTTCAATACGGATATTTACTACTCGCTGCAATCTGTTTAGTAGAAGGATTGTTTGCTTTAGGGTCTGAGAGTGGTAAAGCATTAATTCTTATAGGTTTCTCAGTTTTTATTACCTTCGTATTTTTGCTTAAAAGACGTTTTCGAAAAAAGATCGAACAAAGAAACAACCCAAAAAACTAGTTTAGACACGCTCCTCTATGGAAATGGAAATCGCCATTATTGTCATTTCAATTGTATTTTCAGCATTTTTCTCAGGCATGGAAATTGCTTTTGTGTCTGCCAATAAATTACACATTGAATTAGAGAAAAAGAGAGAAGGGTTTATTTCCAAGATTTTAAATAAAATTACACAAAAGTCCTCAAAGTTTATCACCACAATGTTGGTGGGAAACAATATTTCGCTGGTCATTTACAGTTATTATATGGGCCAAGTACTGGTAAAATTACTTCCAGAAAGTTATCTCAATGATTTTTCGAGTTTACTGCTACAAACGATTATATCTACATTGATTATTTTAGTCACTGCAGAGTTTTTACCCAAAGCAATTTTTAGAATTTATTCCAATGAGGTCATGCGAATCTTTGTAGTTCCAGCCTATTTTTTCTATCATTTATTTCACTTTTTTTCAGAATTTATTACGCTGATTTCAGATTTTTTTCTTCGTGTTTTATTCAAGTTAAATCCAGACGAACAACAAACTGAATTTAGCAAACAAGAATTAGGGAATTATATTACCGAGCAATTAGAAGTGAGAAATGAAACTGATGAAATGGATTCTGAAATTCAAATTTTTCAAAATGCGTTGGAATTTCAAAATTTAAAAGCAAGAGAAATCATGGTGCCTCGAACCGAGATTGTTGCATTGGAAATTCATGACACTGTTGCTAATTTAAAACAACGTTTGATTGATACAGGGCATTCTAAAATCTTAATATATAATAGTTCTTTAGATGACGTAGTTGGTTATGTGAGTGCTTTTGAACTCTTTAAAAAGCCAAAGACCATAAAGGCAATATTATTGCCCGTAGAATTTGTGCCAGAATCGATGATGATTAATGACATTCTTAACAGTTTAATGAAAAAAAGAAAGAGTGTAGCCGTTGTGATTGACGAATATGGCGGCACATCTGGAATTATTACGGTAGAAGATATTGTCGAAGAATTGTTTGGTGAAATTGAAGATGAACACGATTCACAAGAATTTTTAGAAGAACAGCTCACTGAAAACTCATTTCATTTTTCGGCACGGTTAGAGGTTGATTATTTGAATGAAAGCTACGATTTAAATATTCCAAAAGAAGAAGCCTACGAAACCTTGGGTGGTTTTATTATTAATGCTACAGAAAATATTCCCTTACAAAATGAGATTGTAGCCATTGGGAATTTTGAATTCGAAATCTTAAAAGTAAGTGCTTCTAAAATAGAAGAGATTCGTCTGCGAGTTTTAGACAAAGAAGACTAATATTCTCTCAAGATCATCCCCTCAAATAAATCTTTATTGGCGATTAATAAGTAGGAATTCGGTTGCAACATTAAAACCCAAATCGTATATTCGCCTCCAGAAAAATAAATAAATTACGTATGGCAGTTTTATCAAAAATTAGAGAACGTTCAATGTTCTTAATTATCATAATTGGTTTGGCACTTTTTGCATTTGTTTTAGATCCTTCTACCCTAGGAGATTTATTCAATTCTAGCAAAGTAAATGAAATAGGGGAAGTTGATGGCGACGTAATTTCTCGACAAGAATTTACAACGGCATTAGAAGCCTATAAAGCACAAACGGGAAGTAATGTTTCTGACATGCAGGCTACAAAAACAGTTTGGGATAATATTGTTCGAAAAAAAATATATCAAACCCAGTTAGAAAAAGCAGGTATTATTGTTGGTGAAAATGATGTTTGGATGGAAGTTTTGAATTCGCCATCTGTTCAAGGAAATCCTGAGTTTTTAAATGAAGCAGGTATTTTTGACGAATCAAAAGTAAAGCAATTCTTAAAAGACATTGAAATTAATAATACACAATTGTCGAAGGCTTGGAATAACTACATCAAGCAAATCAAAGACAATTCTGAAAGAAATACGTACAATAATTTAGTAACTGCTGGATTAGGTGCTTCTTTAAAAGAAGGAGAAAATAATTACCTAAACAACAACACAAAATTGAACGGACAATTCGTATATCTTCCATACACTTCACTAGCAGATAGTCTTGTAGAAGTATCTACCAGTGAAATTGCGTCTTACATTAATGACCATGAAAGAGATTTTCAAGTAGAAGCATCTAGAGATTTGTCGTATGTGAAGTTTGATACAAAAGCGACAGTAGAAGATCAAGAAGCGATTAAAAACGAATTGGCTTCTTTAAAAGAAGATTTTAAAACAACAACCAACAACGTTGCCTTTTTATCGGACAACGATTCTGATTTAAACCTTGATCAAATCTTCAAATTTAAAAATCAAGTTCCTGTAGAAGTTGCAGAGACTATTTTTAATGGAAAAGAAGGAGATGTATTTGGCCCTTACAAAGAAAGCGGATTTTTTAAGATGACAAAAATTACTGAAGTGGTACAAATGCCAGACTCTGTAAAAGCAAGTCATATTTTAATTTCTTTTGTTGGATCGCAAAGAGCTACACCAGATGTTACAAGAACAGAAGCTCAAGCAGAGAAATTAGCCGATAGTATTTTAGCAGTAGTTAAAAGAAGCAAACGAAAATTTAAAAGTTTAGCGAAGTCATTTTCATCAGATAAATCAAATGCTGAAAAAGGAGGTGATTTAGGATTCTTCAACTATGCAAGAATGACCCCTGCATTTAGAGACTTTACATTTGCAAAAAAAGTGGGTTCAATAGGAGTCGTAAAAACCCCTTTTGGATTTCATATCATTAAAGTAGATGCACAAAAGAACAAGCAAAACGCTATGAAATTAGCAACCATTGCAAAAAAGATTGTGCCTTCAGAAGCTACAGAAAATGTAATGTTTGAAAATGCAGAGAAATTTGCATTGGAAGTTTCTAAAGATGGAAATTTCTATGATGTTGCAAAAGCAAATAACTATATCGCGAGACCCGCAATTGGTGTTAAGGTTTTAGATGAAAGCGTTCCTGGTCTTGGAAAAGAAAGAGGAATCGTTTCTTGGGCTTTTGGAGATGTTAAAGTAGGAGATTTTCAACGTTTTGATACAGCAAATGGTCATGTAGTTGTTTTTATTACTGCAAAAACTAAAAAAGGAACTTCACCAGTTTCTAAAGAAGCATCCAAAGTACGCGCTATTTTATTAAAAGAAAAGAAAGCAAAGTTACTTTCAGAAAAAATGACGGGAACTTCTTTAACTGAAATTGCAAAAGCAAACAATACAACTGTTAGAAATGCCAACAATGTAAGTTTACAAAGTACGACACTTTCAGGAGCAGGAGCAGAGCCTAAAGTAGTAGGTGCAATGTTTTATGCAGCTACAGAAAAGTTGTACAATAAGATAGTAGGAACCAAAGGAGTATATGCTTTTGTTGTTACCAAGAAAGAATTACCAACAGCATTACCAAATTACGATGCAGAAAGAAAAAGAATTGCTGACGCAAGAAAGAGACAAACTTTTAAAATGTATGAAGCCCTTAAAAATGCTGCAGCCATAAACGATAATAGAGGAAGCGCGTTGTACGGTGCAAACCAATAATAACGATTCTTTATCACATAAAAAATCCCGCTCAATTTGAGCGGGATTTTTTTTATACTTTGTTCTTTATGAACTAACCATTCATTGAGATTAAAAACTCATCGTTATTCTTTGAAAACTTAATTCTTTCGTTGATAAATTCCATGGCTTCAACAGGGTTCATGTCTGCAAGATACTTACGCAATACCCACATTCTTTGTACCGTTTTAGCATCCAGTAGTAAATCATCTCTTCGTGTAGAAGATTTAATCAAGTCGATTGCTGGATAAATTCTACGGTTCGAGATGTTTCTGTCTAATTGTAATTCCATGTTACCAGTACCTTTGAATTCTTCAAAGATAACCTCATCCATTTTAGAACCAGTTTCAGTAAGTGCCGTTGCAATAATTGTTAAAGAACCTCCATTTTCAATATTTCGAGCAGCTCCAAAGAAACGTTTTGGTTTGTGTAATGCATTAGCGTCGATACCTCCAGAAAGTATTTTCCCAGATGCAGGAGCTACGGTGTTGTAGGCTCGTGCCAATCGAGTTATAGAATCTAATAAGATAACAACATCATGACCACATTCTACCAAACGTTTTGCTTTCTCTAAAACAATATTAGCCACTTTAACGTGTTTGTCTGCAGGCTCGTCAAAAGTAGAAGCAACCACTTCTCCACGAACATTTCGTTTCATATCGGTAACTTCCTCAGGACGTTCATCAATAAGTAATACAATTTGATAGACTTCTGGATGGTTTGCTGCAATTGCATTTGCAACATCCTTTAAAAGCATAGTTTTACCCGTCTTTGGTTGTGCTACAATCATACCACGTTGCCCTTTTCCTAAAGGAGAAAATAAATCGATAATTCTTGTTGACAAAGAACTTCCTTTTTCTGCTAGATTGAACTTTTCTTGTGGAAAAAGCGGTGTTAAATGTTCAAACGAAACCCGATCTCTTACAATGTTTGGATTGAGACCGTTTATTTTTGAAACTCTAATCAATGGAAAGTATTTTTCACCTTCTTTTGGCGGACGTACATTTCCTCGAACGGTATCTCCAGTTTTTATTCCAAATAATTTAATTTGCGATTGAGAGACATAAATATCATCCGGTGATGACAAGTAATTATAGTCAGAAGAACGTAAGAAACCATACCCATCAGGCATCATTTCTAAAACACCTTCACTTTCTATAATACCATCAAACTCAAAATCTGGATCTTTATATCGATTGTTTGATCGATTGCCTTTACTAACCGCTGGACTTTTTTCTCTCGAATTTTCCTTTGGTTTGTTTTTATTATTTTGAGACGTATTGCTTTGTTGGTTTCTTTGATGTGCAGGTCTTGGTTGCGCAGGCCTTGGTTGCGCTGGTTTGTTTTGAACAGCCTTTGGTTGTGAAGCCTTTGGATGTTGTTGATTTTGCTTTGGATGTTGTGGCTTTTGAGGAGTATTTTTAACTTCTTTTTCCGTTTCAGTATCCTTTATCACATTTACTTTTTCTTCAACTACAACTCTCTTTACAGGTGCAGCGCTTGCTGTTTTTTCAACGCGATCTTCCTTTGTTGATTTGGGCATACTGTGCTCATTTTTTTTTGTTAAAGAAGGATTTGAAGCGTTTTCGGGGCTTTTAGAAACCCTTTTTCGCTTTGGTTTCATGGTTTTTATTCCTTCTCCAGTGGTCTTGGTAGGAGCTGCAACCTTAATTGGATTGGCAGCTTGGGTGTCTAAAATTTGATAGACTAAGTCTAATTTTTTTAATTGACTTGTTTTAGACAGTCCAATAGATTTTGCAATCACTTGTAAATCGGCAAGCGTTTTTGCTTTCAGTTCAGAAATTTCGAACATTTATATAGTTGTTATGTTAATTTATTATTCCATTAAAGGAATTCTGTAAGGTCATTTGATTTTTTGAAATATTGTATATAGTACTATACAATAGGATGATGCGGTTTTACTAAACAAATATATGTTTTTTTTTTTTAGTTTTAGACTTTCTTTTTAAAAAAGAAAGCGATACTTTTGTTACTCGATCTACAAATATGATTCAAAGAATACAGTCCATCTATTTACTGCTAGCAAGTATCATTTCTGGCGGACTTATTTTTGTCTTTAGTTTGTGGAGTACTTCAGCGCAGACCACTTTTGTACTCGATCTTTTTAAAGAAGATTCTTTTTTGTTAAATGGAATTTCTTTACTATTTTTACTATCCGCTTTTAGTACCGGTATTGCAATCTTTTTATTTAAAAAAAGACAGCTTCAATTTGTACTTGGAAGAATTTCAATTTTGATAAACCTTTTATTATTAGGATTATTGATATATGTATCTCTAATTTTACCTGGAGAAATGAAAATTTCAGAGAAGGGTATTGGGATGTTTCTACCGATTTTAGCAATCGTATTTGTTGTTTTTGCAAATAAGGCTATTCAAAAGGATGAAGATCTCGTAAAATCTGTAGATAGATTACGATAATCGAATAATTAGTATATTAGTGCGACCTAAAACCGAAGATCTTTCTTCGGTTTTTTTTTGGAATTCTTAAAACTCTTATCAAGGGATATTAATTTTTTTGCAGTTGATTTTTAAATAGCTAAAAATGTAAAATACAGTAGCTTAGATAAAGCGCTCTCCCTGACAATAGTGATGCACACCCATTTAAGGGATTCTCTTACCGGAGAGGCTCATCTTGAATGAATATCAAAGAATAAAATTGACTAACCCCGATTTGCCAATTCTATAATTTCCATCCCTTTTATATCTCCATTATCAAGGTTGAAACGGAGCATTGTTCTTACATTGTGAAATCCATGATTACCAGCTGCACCCGGGTTTAAGTGTAAAAGATTTAATTTTTTATCATATTGAATTTTTAAAATATGAGAATGCCCAGCAATAAAAATTTGAGGGGTATCTTTTTTTATCTCCTCTCGAATTCTTTGATTGTATTTGTTTGGGTACCCACCAATGTGCGTTATCCATACAGTAACTTTTTCAAGTTCAAAACGATTGTCTAAAGGGAATTCCGATCGCGCATCCGCAGCATCAATGTTTCCGTAAACTGCTCGTAAAGGCTTGATTGCCTTTATAGCATCTGTAACATCTAAGTTGCCAATATCGCCAGCATGCCAAACTTCATCCGCTTGTTTTACAAACTTTAAAATTTGATCATCTATATAACTATGCGTATCGGAGAGTAACAAGATTTTCTTCACCCTACAAAAATACTAATAACAAAATAAATTTCGTAATTTTGATGTCTTCAAAATAGACAATTATTGAGATATTTTATAGAACTTTCTTACAACGGAAAAAACTATCATGGGTGGCAAATTCAACCCGATGTAATTTCTGTACAACAAAAAGTGAATAGTGCTTTAAGCATTATGTTACAAGACGAAATTAGCGTAGTAGGTGCTGGAAGAACCGATACAGGTGTGCACGCTTCGCAAATGTTTGCACACTTTGATGTGAATCAAGAATTGGTTGAAAATGCTGTTTTTAAATTAAATTCAATCTTACCTGAAGATATTGTTATTCATAATGTTTTTTCGGTAGCTCAAGATATGCACGCTAGGTTTAATGCCGTAAGTAGAAGTTATGCCTATAAAATATGTTTGGGAAGAGATCCTTTTTCGTTGGATTTTGCATGGCAAATTCATTCTCAAAAATTTGATTTAAATCTAATGAACGAAGCGGCAAAGCTATTACTAGAATATCAGGATTTTGAATCCTTTTCAAAAGTAAAAACAGACGTCTTCACCTTTAACTGCGATATTACAAAAGCCGTTTGGATTGAAAAAGAAAATGAATTGACATTTCATATCTCTGCCAATCGATTTTTAAGAAATATGGTGAGAGCCATTGTAGGAACCTTGTTAGAAGTTGGGTCGGGAAAGAAAACCATTGAAGATTTTAGGAAAATTATAGAAAGTAAAAGCAGAAGTAAAGCCGGACTATCCGTTCCAGCAAAAGGGTTATTTTTAACAGCAATAAAATATTAGATTTTGGGAGATAAAACAGGAAATGCATTCGATATAAAAATATTTTCAAGACTTATGGGTTTTGCAAAAAAGTATCGTCTCTACTTTTTTACTGCAGCCTTTTCTACCATTTTACTCTCCTTTTTTGCCGCTGCAAGGCCCTATATTCTGAAGCTTACAATCGATGAAGGAGTAATTCCAAAAGACAGCAATGCATTGCTGTATTATGTTTTATTAATGTTTGGTGTTTTGGGAATCGAAGTTTTACTAGAATTTACTTTTATTTACTTTTCCAATTGGGTCGGACAGCACATTATTAGAGATATTAGAGCAAAAATATTTCGACAGATTTTGCAATTTAAAATGTCCTATTTTGATAGGAATGCAGTAGGAAAACTTGTAACAAGAGTAGTTTCAGATATTGAAACAATTTCTGCCTTTTTTACGCAAGGAGTTTTTAAGATTACGAGTGATATCTTAAAAATGTTAGTAGTAACTATAATTATGTTGACCATTAATTGGCAGTTGGCATTAATTACCTTGTCGGTTTTACCCATTTTAATTTATGCAACAAAAAGATTTCAAATTGCTATAAAAGCAACATTTCAAGAAGTAAGAAATCAAGTTTCCAATCTAAACAGCTTTGTGCAAGAACGGGTTACTGGAATGAAAATTGTACAACTTTTTAATAGAGAAAAAATAGAGTACGACAACTTTAAAGAAATTAATAATAAGCACAAACAGGCCTATATAAAAACAATCTGGTATTATTCCATTTTCTTTCCGATCGCAGAAATATTTTCATCAATAGCCATTGGTTTGTTGGTTTGGTTTGGAGGACTTCAAGTGGTAGATCAATCGGTTGCAAGTGTGGCAGAAATTTTTGCATTTATCATGTATGCGCAAATGTTGTTTCAACCCCTGAGACAAATTGCAGACAAATTCAATCAATTACAAATGGGGATTGTTTCTGGTGAACGTGTTTTTACTGTTATCGATACTCATAGTAGTATTACAAAGACAGGAACTTTTAAAGCTGAAAATTTAAAAGGAAATATAACCTTCGAAAATGTACGTTTTAGTTACATCAAAGGAGAAGAGGTTTTAAAAGGTATTTCATTAGAAGTAAAAGAAGGGCAAACCGTTGCAATTGTTGGCGCAACAGGGGCAGGGAAATCTACTATTATCAATTTAATCAATCGTTTTTATGAAATTGATAGCGGTGAAATTGCCGTTGATACTGTTCCAGTTCAAAATTATGAATTAGAGTCCTTACGAAAACAAGTTGCCATTGTTTTACAAGATGTTTTTTTGTTTTCCGATTCTATTTTAAATAATATTACCTTAAAAAATAGTGCAATTTCATTGGCAGAAGTTACGCTAGCTGCCAAACAAATTGGAATTCACGAATTCATTATGACACTTCCTGGGAACTATAGCTACAATGTGAAAGAAAGAGGAGGAATGCTTTCCTCTGGGCAAAGACAACTGATTGCTTTTTTACGGGCCTATGTAAGTAACCCTAGTATTTTAATCTTAGACGAAGCAACTTCGTCTGTAGATTCCTATGCCGAACAAATGATCCAGTTTGCTACAGAAACCATTACGAAAGATCGAACTTCAATTGTAATAGCGCACCGATTAGCAACCATAAAACAAGCCGATAAAATTATTGTAATGGACAAAGGTTTGATTGTTGAAGAAGGAACACATCAAGAATTATTGGTAAAAGAAAACGGATATTATAAAAACTTATACGACAAGCAATTTAGTGCAGAATTAGCATCCTAGTCGTTGTCAGAAATCGTTTAGCTTAAATCTTTTTTCATTTTCTGATTCAGCTCACTGTAATCTTTAAAGAGCACAAATTCACCATCTTTAATATACGAAACTTCTCCAGTTTCTTCCGAAACCAACAAACAAACAGCGTCTGTTTTTTCAGAAACCCCAATGGCTGCTCGGTGTCTTAATCCAAATCGTGCAGGAATTTTTTCACTACTAGAAACTGGAAGTACCACACGTGTTGCTACTATAAAATTATCTCTAATGATGGTTGCGCCATCGTGTAATGGACTGTTTTTGTAGAAAATACTTTGTAAAATTGCCTCATTCATTAAGGCATTCATGACATCGCCAGAATTAATTAAAAAATCTAAACTGTTGGTACGCTCTATGACAATTAATGCACCCGTTTTTGTTTTTGATAAATTTTTACTGGCATTTATCAACGTATCGGTATCTATTTCAGAAGCAATTTCTGTTTGTAAAAATTTTAATTGTTTCAAGAAACTTTTTTTTGTTGAAAAATTGGTGGTTCCAATCATTAATAAAAATTTCCGAATCTCTTGTTGAAAAACAATAATCAATGCAATGACTCCCCCAGAAAGTAATTTCCCTAGAATTCCACTTAACATCTCCATTCTTAATGCCAAAGTAATTCTCCAACTCAAAAAAATAAATGCAATTCCAAGAACAATATTAATGGCAACAGTGCCTTTTAAAAGTTTGTAGATATAATATAGCAACGTTGCTACCAATACAATGTCTAAAAAATCTAAAAAAGAAAATTCAATAAAATCGAACATAGGTGAGATTGATTTGTGCTAAAATACTAATAAATTTTGCTATTGCAATGCCAGTCCTTGATTTCTGCATCGGATAATTAGAATACAAGAATCTACTTGCTACAGTCTTTTAATGAATACAATACTGTTACCTTTTTAAAACGGAACAGTATTTTATAAAATACAATTAAAATTGTAGCTTACTAAAAGAATAAAAATAAGATCAATCTTATTCCTTTTTTTAGGTCGGAAATTAACGAATTTGAGCGACGATTTTAACTGCTTCAACAGCTTCTTTTACATCGTGTACTCGCAGGATGTTTGCGCCGTTTAAAAGGGCAATCGTATTTGCAGATGTTGTTGCATTAAGTGCTTCCTGTGCAGAAATGTCTAAGGTTTTATAAAGCATCGATTTTCTGGAAACTCCAATGAGAATAGGAGCTTCTAAGTTTTTGAAAAGCGCTAAGTTTTTAAGCAATTCAAAATTGTGTGCGAGCGTTTTTCCAAAGCCAAAACCAACATCTATAAGTACATCGTTTACTTTTAATAAATGCAATTGATGAATTTTGTCTGCAAAAAATGAAATTAATTCATGTGTAACCGATTCATAAACCGGATTTTTTTGCATGTTTTGAGGTGTTCCCAACATATGCATCACAATATAAGGAACTTGAAGGTTGGCAACTGTTTGAAACATTTTGGGATCCATACTTCCGCCAGAAATATCATTGATTATTGCTGCTCCTGCTAAGACACATTCTTGGGCTATTTTGCTCCTAAAAGTATCAACAGAAATAAGAATATTTGGAAACTTTTGAACTAACAATTGAATCACTGGGAGGATTCTTTTTAACTCTTCTTCTTCTGAAACATGTGCCGCTCCTGGCCGCGAAGAATACGCACCTACATCAATAAAAGTAGCGCCTTCTGAAAGTATTTTCCCAACCTGATCAAGAATCGCAGTTTCATTTTTATACGCACCACCATCATAAAATGAATCGGGAGTAATGTTTAAAATACCCATTACTTTGGGAGTTGACAAATCAATTAAGTTTCCTTTACAGTTAATGGTCATTTATGAAACTACTTTTTGAATTACGTGACTTATTTTTGGTGCGGTATATTGTTGCATTTTCTTCATTAATTCTGGAACTGAGTTACTTGTAATTAATAGGTTTCTATTGTCTTGTTTTAAATAACCTTCTTCCACCATTTTATCTAATTGGAGAAGTATTGCATCAAAAAAACCATTGACATTCAACAATCCAATGGGTTTTTGCTCAATGTGCAATTGCCCTAATGTCAAAGCTTCAAAAAGTTCATCCAAAGTACCAAACCCTCCAGGGAGCGTAATATATCCATCCACCAATTTGCTCATAATCACTTTGCGTTCACTCATGGTTTTACACACAATCATTTCTTGAACGTCTGTATGAAGCACTTCCTCTTTTTCTAAGAGTTTTGGAATTACCCCAATTACTTCTCCATTTTGTGCCAAAATTGTGTTTGACAACACGCCCATTATTCCAATTTTAGCACCCCCATAGACCAATCCAATTTTGTTTTCAGCAAAATAATTTCCTAAGGCGATGGCAGCTTCTTTATAAATAGGATTAAATCCTACACTTGATCCACAAAAAACAACAATTTTATTCATAGGGGTAATTGATAAATTTAAGGTAAAAATAAATGAAATGCTTTTAAGATTTACTACATTTGATGAAATACTTTTTTAAATAGTGAAGATGCAGGACACCTCAAAACAATATGACGCAGTAATAACCGAATGTAGAAGTTTGTTCATCAAAAAAATGAGCGATTATGGGAGTGCATGGCGTATTTTAAGACTGCCATCACTTACAGATCAGATTTTTATCAAAGCGCAAAGAATTCGTCAACTTCAAGAAAATGAGGTGCAAAAAGTAGCTGAAGGAGAGAAATCAGAATTTATTGGAATTATCAATTATTCGATTATGGCCCTAATTCAGTTAGAAAACGGTGTGGTAGAAACTCCAGATTTAAATACAGAATCGGCAACAACTTTGTTTGACAAACATAGTACGATTACCAAAGAATTAATGCTCAATAAAAATCATGATTACGGAGAAGCTTGGCGTGATATGCGTGTTTCTTCTTTGACCGATCTTATTTTGCAAAAAATATTACGAGTAAAACAAATTGAAGATAATAAAGGGAAAACCATCGTTTCTGAAGGTATTGATGCCAATTATCAAGATATGATTAATTATGCTGTTTTTGCCATGATTCACCTAACAGACTAATACGCTCTATTCAATAATAAAATACAACTGAAGGGTTGATAAAATGAGACGATAATGAAACAGTTGCTTTTTGTATTTGTAGGAGGTGGATTCGGAAGCGTTTTACGTTATGCTATTGGAAAATGTTTGAATACAACCGAAAACGGAATTCCATACGGAACTTTTGCAGCCAATATTTTAGGAAGCTTATTGATTGGAATTATCTTAGGTCTTGCAGCGAAAAATGAAACCCTAAGTCAGAACTCAACCTTGTTACTTGCCACTGGTTTTTGTGGCGGATTTACCACCTTTTCAACCTTTGCTTATGAGAATCACTTGTTTTTAAAATCGGGAGATTTTACAAGCTTTGCAGTTTATACCATTGCCAGTTTTGTGATTGGTTTTTTAGCCGTTTTTGCAGGAATTTTTGTGGTGAAATTTCTGTAGATACTAGTTTTAATGTCATTGATTGCTAATTTAAAAAAAAAATAAATGAACGAATTTGTTACTTACCAATCAGAAGAAAAGTATGCTGTTATTACCATTGTAAATGGAAAAGCAAACGCTATTAATCATAAA
The DNA here is from genome assembly GCA_018663625.1 of Polaribacter sp. GTDB lineage: Bacteria > Bacteroidota > Bacteroidia > Flavobacteriales > Flavobacteriaceae > Polaribacter. The sequence continues at coordinate 17,543 of JABJPX010000004.1, forward strand.
GTTATTGAAGGTTTAAATAGGGGTTTAGATACTGCTGAAGAAGAAAATAAAGTAGTCATTTTAACAGGTCAAAACGGTATTTTTTCGGCAGGATTTGATTTGAAAGTAATGACGAAATCTCCAGAATCGGCAAAAGAATTGGTTACCAAAGGATCGGAATTATCATTAAGAATGCTGTCTTTTCCTCAACCTATTATCATTGCATGTTCTGGGCATGCGATTGCAAAAGGCGCTTTTTTATTATTGTCGTCCGATTATAGAATTGGAGTAGAAGGCGATTTTAAAATTGGCTTAAATGAAGTCATGATTGGTATGACCATGCACCATGCTGGAATTGCAATTGCAAAATCTCGGTTATCAGAAGTGTATTTAAATAGAAGCGTGAACAATGCGGAAATATTTAATTCGAAACAGGCTATAGCTGCAGGTTTTTTAGATCAAATTGTTCCAGAATCACAATTGATGGAGACCGCTGTAAAAGTTGCAGAAATGTCTTCTAAATTAAATAAGAAAGCACACGCCGCAACAAAGTTAAAAGTTAGGAAACCACATTTGGATACTTTAAAAAAAGCAATAGAATTAGACTTATTAAGTGAAATTTCTATCGATTCATAACCGTTAACCGTTTCGTAAAAAGAATATGATCTTAAGATTGCTATTTCTTAAAAACTTTAATTCCAGCTTTTACAACCAGGGGTAAATGATTTTGTCTCGGTGTTAATGGGCAAGAATACTTTTCGTTATAAGCACAATAAGGATTGTATGTATTGTTGAAATTTAAGACAATCGTTCCATCAGGTTTTTCGTCCGTAGTCATTAAGTCCATGTAGCGCCCCCCAGCATAAGAACCGTTTCCAGATGAATAATCTGTAAATGGTAAAAAGAGCAAGTCTTTGTATTTTTCATCTCTGAGATCATCTTGACTTTGGTAAATGGTTAACGAACAGTCGATTCCTTTTAAGGTAAAAGTTAAAATACCGTATTCTTTGTACAAAGGTTTTCTGTCTGTCGTTGTCGCCATCTCAAAGGTTGCAGCATGCTTTGTTTTTGTCAAGGTAGCAGTTACAATAAAAGCAGTATCTACAGGGTAAAATTCGAGGCCTTTAAAGTTTTTTAAATCGTTCTTTTTCAAAGGTGACTTAGAGCCATCTTTATAACTTTCATTTAGTTTTTGTTGGTATTCTGTATCACCAATCAAGGTTTTTTTTCTTTGAGAATTACATGCTGATACTAGTAAAATCAGGGTAATTAAGGAGATAATTTTTCGCATTAGGTTTTTTTTTTATTTCGATGAGAATGACCCCATCGTACTTTTTGTCAGTATATTTTGAAATCTCTTTTGCTCCTTTAAAGACAGCAACAGATTTTATCTCTGCAGGGGGAATCTCATTTAAATCTTCGGGAGCGATTTCTTTTCCATCTAAAAGATACAAGATATTATTTTCATGATGGGGTTTCATTTTCTTTTCTAAAAATGGTAGTTTTTTACTCAGTAATTTATTGCTTTTAAGAATTAAAAATTGCGCATCCATTACATTTCCCGCCAAAATAAGATTTTCATAAGGAGCTGCTACCGAAGCTGCAGCCATTGTAGCCCCATCTTCCATGTACATTTGCTCGATACTGTAATCCCCTTTATCAATATAATTGATTTTTATGATTTCCGAGGGAGCAATAGCTCTATTTCCCTTTGCGTAGGCACTAAAATCTAACAGACTTGGATGTGCGCCAATCCAAAGGGTGTTCTCCGTGTCAAATTCAATATTATCAACACCTGTTTTACAGTCGATGTTTTCAATGAAAGTTAACGTATGGTCTTCATTTTTTTGATATACTTTCACTAAAAAATCTCTAGGAGATGCCACAAATAGCAATTTTCTTTTTACATCATAATTAATTCCGTTTGCATACGCAATTCCATCTGCAACTTCGCTATAATTTTTCCCATCAAAATACATCACATTTGAAACTGCCAATCCTAAATAGTCTTCAGCTAAGCGAAGAATTCCTTCTTTATATTTATGGTCATTGGTGAAGTAAAAACGATTTTCATCTAAAAGAACAAGGTCATTTGGACTAAAGATTCGTTCGTTTTTCAATGTTTTTTGATGTGTTAATTCTTGACCAATCAATTCAAAAATTTCAATAAACTCACCTTCCTTGGTATGGTTGATGGCTGCAACCGTATAGCTACTATCTTTCTTGTAGATAGAAATTCCGTGAGGCGCAAAAGGCTTTTCAAAGTTTTCTGTAAGTAATATTGGTTGGTAGTTTTTGTTGGTTAGGTCTAAAAAATAAAGTCCGCCATTTTCTTGTTGTATCGTTGGAATTTTTTTTCTTGCGGTCGCAGAGACAATTGCAAAATGACCGGTTTGACTAATGGTAATGTCTTCTGCACCAGATAATTTTATTTCGTGTAAGATGTTGCCATCAAAAGTATTTTCAATCGTTCTAAAAAAACCAGTACTAATAAAGATATTTGCAATATACATTGCGAGTAAAAGGAGTATTGAAAGAAACACTCTTTTTTTGAATTTTTTTTTCATGATTATTTGATGTTTTCACATTTCTGCTCTAAAGTACAAGAAAGAAAATAATTCACATATTTATATCAAATAAATATGTATTTTTATAGCATATAGCAAGCAATAAAAATGAAAAAAGGCATTAGATATAATAATAAGTTATCGAGTTCATTACGAGAAATTCGGTCTATTTATTTGTTTTGATGGGATCCATATAAAATCTAACAATTTAAAAGTCCGACAATGAAGTTGGACTTTTTTATTTTTATAACAAACCAAAAAAGATGCATACATTATTCAGCAAGTATATCAACACTTTTAGAGGACTTTCTCAAGAAGTTTGATGGTTGTCATTAATCACATTGATTAACCGTGCTGGAACCATGGTCATTCCTTTCTTGTCTTTATACCTTACAAAAAGCCTAAACTTTACTTTAATAGATGTTGGTTGGATCATGTCTTTCTTTGGCTTAGGTTCTGTTGTAGGGACTTGGCTTGGTGGAAAATTAACCGATAAATTGGTTATTACAAAGTGATGTTGGTGAGTTTGATAGGAACAGGAATTCTGTTTGTATGCTTACAATTTGCAGCTACATTCTATCAATTTTGCATCGGTATTTTTTCGGTGATGTTGGTAGCAGATGCTTTTAGACCCGCTATGTTTGTAGCTCTGAGTGCCTATAGCAAAGCAGAAAATAAGACACGTTCAGTCACATTAATTCGTTTGGCAATTAATTTAGGTTTTTCTTTA